>LNEN01000054.1 GCA_001464155.1 Cytophagales bacterium Ga0077538
CATTTCGCAGCAGGCCATGGAGTTCTATAATTTGAAGGCCAGGGCCGGACAAAGTGTTCTTGCGGATACCATTGTTTTCCGGTACACGTCTCAAGCAGACCTCTCTGATTTTAATGAGAAGGTAGACATCGATGCACACTTCGATAATATTCTTTTACACCCTGATGATCTTGAGCTCTTTGCCACGGGTGGCAATGGCCTGGGGCAGCCTTTTCACTTAACAGGAGACCTGAAAGGACGTGTTAATAAATTTCGTTTGTCGAACATGAACTTTGCCATGGGCGATAGTGAACTGAAAGGAATGGTGAGCATGGATGGTTTACCCAACCTGGACGAAACCTTTATTGAAGCCAAGCTTGCTAACTCCACACTTGATTTTAAAGATCTCTCCTTTGCCATAAGCGATGCGGTGATCGAACGCCTGCGGCCCTTGGGGCAAACACGCTTGTCGGGACAGTTTCTTGGTTACATCAGCGACTTTGTTGCCGATGGCACCTTCGAAACCCGCCTGGGTGTTTTGAAATCTGACATCAACTTAAAGATCAACGAAAGCAATGCCGAGCGCTCTGTTTACAGTGGTAGTTTGAGCATTCTGAATTTCGATTTAGGCACCTACCTGAACGATACCACCACCTTTCAACGACTCACCCTGAACGGCAACATTAAAGGTTCGGGGCTCAGTCAAAGCACAGCCGACTTTTTATTAAACAGCACCGTGCAATCCGTTGGCATCTATGACTACAACTATCACAACATTTCTACCAATGCACGTTTCGCCAAAGAATTCTTCAGTGGGAAAATCGGGATTGAAGATCCCAACCTGAAAGCCAACTTTGAAGGTTCGATTGATTTACGAGAAGGCGTAAACAAAATAGCTGTAGTCGGAACACTCGACACAGCCAACGTACACCTGCTGGGCTTTGGTAAAGACGTGTTGGCGCTGCGTTCTGAAATTAACATCAACTCCAGCGGCTTTGTACTGGATAGTTTACAAGGAAAAGGAACGCTTCACGATTTTGATATCACCTACAAAAACAGACGCCTGCACCTGACCGATGTAGCGGTAGAAGCGACCCGTCAGCACGTACATCATGCGCTAACGCTGAAAAGCGATCTGGCTGACTTTTCAGCCACTGGAGATTTTTATTTTTCTGACCTCTTCAGCGACATACAGGCACTCGTAACGGAATTGCAATTGAACATTGCAAACGACTCTGCTAAAACTGCGCAGTACTACCGCACACACACTGAAAACAAAAATGAGTATGGAGTGGACCTGAAACTCTTAGCCAAAGACCTGAAGCCTTTGGCCGAACTCCTGAACCTTGACTTGAGCGTGTCGCCTAACATTGAAGTAGAAGGAAGTTTTACAAAAGGCCTCAACAGCATGTTGAATGTCTACGCCTCCATTCCTCGCCTGCAGTATGACAAATTCATTTTTCAACAAAGCACCATTGATGTAAACACCTCTAAACTGAGAGACAGCACAGCAGTACTGGCCATGGTGTTCATTCAATCGCAAAAACAAAACCTGCAAACTGTAGCAACCGAAAACCTCATCACGGAAGCCATCTGGAACGGAAACCACATCGATTTCAGTGTAGACCTTGATCAGCAGAACCAAACCAACAACGTTCGCTTGCGCGGCACCATTGATTTTAAAGACAGCACCTACATACGATTGAAAAATTCAACCTTCAGTTTACTGGATAAAACCTGGCAGGTGAATAACAACACACTACTCAGCCAAAAAGGCAAAGAGTGGCATTTACAGGAAGCTGGTTTTGTAGAAAACGATCAGCGCATCACACTACACGGAAATGTATCGGAAGATGAAACCCTCCCCCTGTACGTGACCATCCGCAACATCGACTTGCATTTAATAGAACCGCTGACTACCGAAAAATTGAGCGGACTCATCAATGCTGACCTCACCTTCCGCAATTTGTATAAGAATACTACCCTCGAAAACCTGATTGATGTTCAAGGCTTAACAATCAATAATTTTTTAGTGGGAAACATTAGCGGTAAAAATGAATGGAACAAAACAGAGAAACGTTTCTTGTTGGATTTTCTGGTAAACCGCCAGGGCATTGAAGCCATCAACCTGACGGGTTACTACGACCCACAAAACGAAGCCAGTCCCTTAAACGTAACCGCCAAATTGAACCAGGCGAGTTTGCGCCTGGCAGAACCCATCCTGCGCGGCTTGTTTAGTCAGGTAGATGGCAGCCTTACCGGTGAGTTTGCCATTAAGGGCACCGTTGCTAAACCACAGATACGCGGCACCGGACAAATTAACAACGGACAAATGCTGGTGGATTACCTGGGCACCTTGTACAAGTTTAATGGCACACTTGGCATGACACCCTCTTCCATCTATTTTGAAAACATTGCCATTACCGACATCTATAACAACAAAGCCAAGCTCGAAGGATTTATTGCGCACCGCAACTTCGACAACATGCGTTTAAACATCGATGGCAGTTTTACCAACTTCATGGTATTGAACACTACCCTGAAGGATAACGATCTGTTCTACGGGCAGGGCATTGCTACGGGTATCGTCAACTTCTTCGGTCCGGTGTCGAACCTTAAAATATCGGCCACTGCCAAAACCGAACGCAACTCCAAGTTTTACATTCCCCTCACCAGTTCCGGCACGGTAGAGAAAAAGGAATTCATCACCTTCGTAAACTTTGCTGATACGGCCCGTGCCAATGCAGCCGAAGCAGACAACACCAAGCGACTCACGGGCGTGGCCATCGATCTTAATCTGGACATTACAGAAGATGCCTACTGCGAAATCATTTTCGATCAGAAGGCAGGCGATATCATTCGCGGGCGTGGCAATGGTGACATCCGCCTGCAAATGGATACCAAGGGTGAGTTCACCATGTTTGGTGGCGTTACCTTCGAGCAGGGTGGTTACAACTTCACGCTCTACAACCTCATCAACAAAGAGTTTGACATCCAGCAAGGCAGCCGCATTACCTGGTCGGGCGATCCTTATCAAGGGCAGCTGAACATTCGTGCTGCGTACAATCAATTAGCTTCTCTGGCTCCCATCATTCTCGATCCAGACAGCCAGGACGATCCGGCTTTGCGCAGAAAGTATCCTTTGCAAGTAGTCTTGCTCTTGGAGGGAGCCATGCTCTCGCCCCTCATCAACTTTGATATTGTAGCAAAAGACTTACCCAAATCCATTACCCTTACCAACGGTACTACCAAACGCCTCGACTTTGAGTTTGCCGCCTTTAAAGCCAAGCTCGATGAGCAGGAGTTAAAGAAACAAGTATTCAGTTTGATTATTCTCCGCAGGCTATCGCCACTCAACGAAACCATCAGTACCTCTGGCTCTATTACCAACAGTGTGAGTGAATTGCTTTCTAACCAGTTGAGCTATTGGATGAGTCAGGTGGATGAAAACCTGGAGATTGATGTGGACCTCGGTGCCTTGGACGCAGAAGCATTCAACACCTTTCAATTGCGTTTGTCCTACACGTTTTTAAATGGGCGTTTGCGCGTAACGCGCGATGGTACCTTCACCAACCAAAATGCTTCGGCTGAAACGGGTACTAACTCCAGTACCGCAGCCCTATTGGGCGATTGGACGGTGGATTACTTATTGACACCCGATGGAAAATTTAAGTTGCGCATGTACAACCGCATTAACTCCAATAGTCAGTTGAATGCCTTGAACAACCAGAACACCATCACCACGGGGGCCAGTATCCAACACACGCAAAACTTCAACACGCTGGATGATTTGTGGAAGAGCGCGCGCGAAAAGCGGGAGGAAGAAGAAAAGCAAAAGCAATTGGAGAAGAATACCGAGGCCGTGCGGAAAGAAGAAGACAGTATCGGAGATGAGTAAGGCAGCGAATGATCGCGATCGTTTCTTTGCTCGCGTGGCCGGGAAACAACAGGTGCTTGTTATACTGGTGTTGATGGTATTTTCCACTACTGCGCATGCGCAATTCAAACTCTACGATACCATTCCTTACAATTCGCGGAAGCTTACCCGCATGGCACTGCTTTCGACCGGTATCTATACGGCAGGGCTCATCGGATTAAATGAAGTCTGGTACAAAGACAATGCACGCGAGTCCTTTCACTTCTTTAATGACAATCATCAGTGGATGCAGGTAGACAAAGTAGGCCATGCCTATTCTGCTTTTTACCTCAGTGCTTTTAGCGCTAAGGCCATTAACAACGGTGGTGTAAAGGCCAATCAGTCGGCCTTGTTGGGAGCCGCGGTAGGTTTTACTGCCTTATTAGGCATTGAATTGTTGGACGGATATTCTTCAGCCTATGGTGCCTCGGCTGGCGACTTGGTGGCTAATGCTGCAGGCAGTACCTTTTATTGGGGCCAACAAATGCTGTGGAAAGAGTTGAGGATACAACCCAAATTTTCCTTTCACACAACCCAATACCCTGCTCTTCGGCAAGACCTGGCAGGCGATGATGCCCTGGGCGACACCTTTGCTTCTCAAGTATTAAAAGATTACAACGGACAAACCTACTGGCTATCCGTAGATGTCGACAAATTCACACCCTTTCCCAAGTGGTTGAACCTGGCGGTGGGCTATGGAGCCGAAGGCATGGTGTATGCGACCAACCAGGCGAATGCAGAGGCGGGGTATACACCCATCCGTCAATATTATATAGGTGTTGATTTCGACCTTAGCGGTATAAGAACACACTCCAAGGTTGTCAGGTTTCTGTTGACGGCCGTTTCGCTGATCAGGCTGCCTGCACCAGCCTTTAGCGTAACTTCAGAAGGCGTGCGCTTCCACCCACTTTATTTCTAAGCTGTCGTTGCTTGCTGCTGGAAAACAGCTTAACTTCCCTTAGCCGAAAGGCCTTTCCCTTCTTGCGCGTTTTCGTGTACTTAAAAAAATACTTGTATGAACCTCTTTAATTTTATCCGCCAATACATCGATGAGATTGGTGGTCAGTTTACCGATTATGATCACACCAAAGCAGTGGTGGTAGTGCCGATTGGCAAAGGACGTTTTCAAACCGTTTTGGCCATTCTTAAGCCGAGCCAACTATCGGGCAAAGACCTGGCGGTGTTTACCTCTAAGGTATGCGAATTTGCCAGCCCCATTAATGCCAAAGAGTTATTGGAAGAGAATGCCTCCTTCGATTACTCTAAATTTATTCTGGAAGATGGCTATTTAAAGATGGAAGCTTCGTGTACAGCGGCTACCGTTACCGAAGAGCAGGTAAAAGAGATGTTGCAGGAAGTAGCCTCCATGGCCGACAAGTTTGAAATGGAGCTAACCGGCCAGGATGTGTATTAATATTTCCGCGAAGTAATAACCGTACCAACCCGAGGTAGTAATTGAACCAACACGAACTAGTAATTGGACTAACCCGAACTAGTGTTTGGACCAACCCGAACTTGTAAGTGAACCAACGCGAACTTGTAAGTGAACCAACCCGAACTAGTGATTGGACCAACACGAACTTGTAAGTGAACCAACGCGAACTTGTAAGTGAACCAACCCGAACTAGTGATTGGACCAACACGAACTTGTAAGTGAACCAACCCGAACTTGTAATTGGTCTACCCCGAACTTGTATTTGGACCAACGCGAACTTGTAAGCCCCGTTCTCCCGAATTTGCAATTCGGGAGCTCTATCACAGGGTTTATGACCCTGCACCCAATAACCTGCTGATAGTTGAATGAACACGCGAAACCTATGCTAAACAGGTTATTAACAAAGGATCGTAATTGAAGATTCCGAATTACAAATTCGGAATAGCTGTGTGTAAGGCACGCGTTGCAAAGGAGCTTAACTGGCGCGCGTTTGCAACGCGTGCCATTCCCAAACGAACACCCGACTGACAATTATCTAACCGAAGCACATTACTGGCATTAAATATGACCTACCGCTGGTTGGATCACAGTAGTGTGTAGCATCCTCGCTGCCACTTAGCATCTGCCCATCATGAAAATAGCTACTGATTTCTTACGCTTCCCTTATTTTTTTATTCTTCTTGTGCTTTCTGGATGTGCCATGAATCCCGTTACCGGAAGAAGGCAGATGGTGATGATGACCGAAGGACAAGAAATTGCCATGGGCAAAGAATCAGATCCTGAAATCATGGCCTTCTTCGGATCCTATGACGATCCACGTTTACAACGCTTCATCACCGAAAAAGGATCGGCCATGACAGCCGTATCCCATCGCTCTAAACTTCTCTATACGTTCAGAATTGTGGATTCGCCCGTGGTGAATGCCTTTGCGGTACCGGGAGGCTACGTCTATTTTACCAGGGGCATTATGGCCCACTTCAATAATGAAGCGGAGTTTGCAGGCGTATTAGGTCACGAGATTGGTCACATCACTGCCAGACACTCCGTGATTCAGCAGCGCAACGCCATGCTCGGACAACTCGGCCTTATTGCTGGTATCCTGCTAGTGCCTGAGTTATCACAATTTGTAGATCCTTTATCAGCCGGGATGCAGTTAGCCATGATGAGCTTTGGGAGAGATGATGAACGACAATCCGACAAACTCGGTGTAGAATATTCTACCCGCATTGGGTATGATGCGTCCGAAATGGCGGGCTTTTTCAAAACCCTCGAACGCCAAGGTGAGACTGCCGGTGGTGATAAAATTCCGGTGTTTCTATCCACTCACCCCTCTCCGGGCGAGCGCAATGAAACGGTAGCCAAACTCGCTGCGCAATGGAAGACCAAATTGAAAGTAACGAATGCAAAAATCAATCGGGAGAATTATTTAAAGATGATTGATGGATTGATTGTAGGCGAAGATCCTAAGCAAGGCTTTGTTGAAAACAATGTTTTCTATCACCCTTCTATGAAGTTTCAGTTCTCCAATCCGAACAACTGGAAACTGCAAAACACACCACAACAAGTTCAGATGGCACCTGCGGATGGAAAGGCTTTGCTGATGCTTAGTCTGGCGGGAAAGGGTTCGTTGGAACAAACCGCCAGCACCTTGTTGGAGCAATACAAATTGACTTTAGTAAAATCGCAAAAAGAAAACATACACGGCTTTAATGCCCTTGTGCTGGTAGCCGACCAGCAACAAGAAAAAGGTACAATTCGCGTGCTGGCTACGTTGATTGATTTTGAGGGCATGATCTTTAACTTTATGGGAATTGCAGAACTCTCTACGTTCGTTAGCTACGAACCGGTGTTTTTATCTACGGTGCGAAGTTTCAAAAAGTTGAGCGATGCCGATAAACTAAACAGAAAACCAGAGGTAATTCGCATCAAAACAATACCGCAACCCATGAGTGTACAGGCTGCCTTTCAACAGTTCAACATGCCTTCGAGTCGCTTTGAAGAGTTGGCGATTTTAAATGGCATGCAGTTGACCGACAAGCTTGGTAAGGGCACGCTAATTAAGGTGATAGAAAAGTAATGCCTGATTTGTTACACTGGCGCGCGTTTGCAACGCGTGCCCTTTCACATTTAGCCACACTAGCACGCGTTTCAACGTGACCCGCTCTCCCGAATTTGCAATTCGGGAGCTCTATCACAGTGTTTATGACCCTACACCCATTACCTGCTGATGGTTGAATGAACACGTGAAACCTATGCTAAACAGGTTATTAAAAAGAATATTGAAGATTCTGAATTATAAATTCGGAATAACAGTGGGATAGATAGTAGGCACGCGTTGCAAACGAGTGCACGTGTTAGAGATTTTAAGCAAGAATTAAAGTTGCTATAAAAAAAGAAGCCTTCTCAAAAAATGAGAAGGCTTCTTTATGCATAAATATTACCTGTTCGAATTATGGGATCTATTCAGTGTCAAGACGACAATAAATCCAATTACAGGCATTAGAACAGATAGAAAATACAATAGATTTTTTGTTGATCCGTTAATATTGGAATTTTTAATCTTTATGATTGAGTAAATGCTTATTACTATGCTTATAGTTAAAGTTAAAAGCAGCTTGGTCATTGCCTCAATACATTTTTTGTTATGAATTACAATTATTATGCGCAGCCAGAATAAGCACAATCAGCCATTTCTACTGCTAGACAAACAATTATTTCAATAAGACAAGCAGTGTAGGAGAATGGCCCCATGCTATCTATACTTTTTGCAGCGCAGGCAAGGGTTCCTGTCATGCCACCACATGCTGCAGATCTTCCGGATTCATATTCCTCTGTAACTGATATGAGTTTGGAGTCAACTAAGCTGAATGAGTAGCTGTTGTCTACAGATTGAAAGCGAAAGTTACCACTTAATTCCTGGTTTCTAAACGCTTCTTCAAGGTTGCTTATGCTATTTACATTCTCAAAAGTAACTATTGTAGAGTAATAGTCATTTTCTGAAATAGAAAACGCTAGCAGAAAAGTGTTTTCCTTCCCGATAAAAGGAGCATACAGTACATCTTTATTTGATTTTGACTTTATCCAATTTGATCTAGACAAGTCGAGCAAGTCTTCACTAACGTTAAGTGAAACGAAGGATGAAGAAGCAAGATAGTTTTGGAGCTCTTGATTTTTAGGTTGTAGGGTTTCATCTCCTGATGAGCATGATTCAAGAAGACACAATGATACTAGCGATAACACAACGAGTAATTTTTTCATGTTATTAAATTTAGGGGTTTATAATAAGACGAAAATATTAGTCGATATTTATTTATCCAAAATATTTTTTACTTTTTTTTTAGTAATGAGTCGATTACCTTAAAAAATTATATACTTAACAATAGGCCACAGGTTGTAAAAGTACTATTATAGTATAAGGAGACTAAAGATTGGTTAGTCATTCAACAACTTCCAGGGATTTAAATCCTTCATGTATTCTTGTCGGCTTACTATGAGTGCTTTTTCAACAGGCCCTTCCATGATGGGCGTATACCCATAGTCATAGCATAAGTAATACACCTGCTTGTAACGTGTCACAAAAATAGACGTGAAGGCATCAACACTAAATCCCATGGAGAGCAGAACCTCTTTTCGCACCGTTGCCTTGCCTTGCGGGCAAAGGGTTTTGAGAATGGTTCTGTTCTTGCGCAGCACCTGATTGGTCAACAGCAAGGTGCGCTGTGCTTCCATTTTATTTTTATTGTTGGCCAACGAACGACATTGATCGCTGCAATATTTCTTATCCATGCGTCCGCTAAGGACGGACTGACAAACGGGACAGGTGCGCATATTCATAACCGCATCAAAAATGCTTTAGAGCCCAGTACTAAACGAGTTTTTACCCGGGTATATTCGGATATACACGGGTTTTAACACGACTAAAATACTGCCTTTCTCTACTCTTGTGCAAGTACTTTCTTCTCTACCCCTATGAACAAACTACCTATTCTCACCCTTCGCAACCTGATGATTGATGGCAAAAAATGCATCGGTCTTCAACACTACCCTTTACGGATTATCGATATTCTGATCAATGATCTGGAGGGTGTTCAGTATTCTGAAGAATATAAAATGCGTTACATTCCTAACACGGAGGCGAATGTAAGAATACTCATCCATCGCTTCAGAGGAGTGGCCTGGATCAACTACAAATACTTTTATAAGAACAAACCCATTCATACCCACGGATGCGAAGAAAACTACAGCCCGCTTAAAGAGAAACATGAGGCTCAAGATCCACTGCTCAAATACTGTCCGGCTGAATACATTCAACTTTTAGAAACTAGGCGATACAGCATTAATACGGCCCGTTCCTATTGCACCCTTTTTGCTGATTTCGCCAGACATTACCAAGACAGACCGTTAAACGATATCAATGAACAGGATATAAAGGCTTATGTGTATAAAATTGTGAAGTCAGGTAAATCACCCTCCTACCAAAACCAAGTGATTAATGCCATTAAGTTCTACTACGAGCAGGTGTTGGATATGCCGCAGCGCTTCTATGAGATAGACCGTCCCAACAAAGAACGAAAGCTGCCCTTGGTGATGAGTGAGCAGGAAGTAACGCGTTTGCTGGAGGCTGTCACTAACCTAAAGCACAAAGCCATTTTAGTAACCATGTACAGTTGTGGTTTACGCATTTCTGAATTATTGGGCTTACAACTCACCGATATACAATCCGATCGCAAATTGGTGTTGGGCCACCACCACACTCGAACTCTTGCGTAAATATTACCAAGAGTACAGACCTAGAGTGTATTTGTTCGAAGGCGGTCCGGGAGTTCCGTACAGTTCAAAAAGTGTTTCCAACATCTTAAAAAGAGCCCTCCATAAGGCGGGCATAAACATACCAGCCACTCCGCATACCTTACGGCACTCCTTTGCCACCCATTTATTGGAGAATGGGACAGATTTGCGCTATATACAAGTGCTGTTGGGACATAATTCGCCCAAAACCACGGAGATCTACGCACATGTAAGCACTCGCTACTTACAAGATGTAAAGAGTCCTATTGAAAAACTTAGCATCCGATTTTGAAATGAAAGCAATTTGGATGATTTTGGAGAGAAAAGCATCCACAATGTTAATTCTGACCCTACCGCTAAAACGGATGTATCAGACATAACTGATAGTCGGATGTTAGCCGCAAGCATAAAGAAGATTCTACAAAAACGATAAAATGAATGCCGACAATTATTGACAATGTAGAATTGGATGAGACGAACATTGAGTTCAATAATGCCTCGGACTTTATTAAGCACACAGACCGACTTGTTTATTTGACAGGAAAAGCTGGTACAGGTAAGACGACTTTTCTAAAGTACCTTAAACAGACAACTAATAAAAACACAGTAATAGTTGCCCCGACAGGAGTTGCTGCCATCAATGCTGGCGGACAAACAATTCACTCCTTCTTTCAGATTAAGCCAAGTGTTTATGTGCCAAATGACAAAAGGCTGAGAACTCGGATTGATGACGGTGACACCGACAGAAGTACAATTTATGATCACTTCAAATACTTTAAGGAAC
>LNEN01000055.1 GCA_001464155.1 Cytophagales bacterium Ga0077538
TCACGCGGGACAATTTATCCAACTCTTTGTGAAACTGTTTGGCAGCATCCACTGACCACTTCTTAGAGTCTCCTCTTTTGCGCAAGGCTTCAATCTCTTTATCCGGTCCATCAAAGCCCAACTCATCTTGCAACACCCGTATTTGCTGACGCAGGTAATAGTCGCGTTGCTGTTGGTCGATATCGGTGTGTACTTTTTTCTGAATCTCACTTTTTATCTCCAGCATCTGCACTTCGCGCGACATGTACTGCAAGAGCAAAGTACCGCGTTCCAGGATATTAGCAGTCTCTAAAATCTTTTGCTTATCCGCTACATCTACGTTCAGGTTGGAAGCCAAAAAGTTGATGAGAAAAGACATGCTTTGAATATTATCCAAGGCTACCTGTGCTTCTTGTGGAATTTCAGGATTGAGCTTTAATATTTTCAAAGCAGCTTCCTTCAAAGACTGAACAATGGCTTTCGCTTCTCTTCCGTTCACGCTGGCCTTACCATCATTCAACAGCTCGATACGAGCGGTGAGGTAAGGCTCTTCCTGTACAAATTCATTAATCTTAAAACGATTCTTCCCTTGAATGATAATCGTAGTGTTACCATCGGGCAATACCAGCATTTTAATGATGCGTGCTACTGTACCAATGCGATAAATATCATCTACGGTAGGTTCTTCTTGCTGGGCATTTTTCTGCGGCACTACACCAATAATACGATTGCCTTGATAAGCCTTCTTCACCAACTTAATCGACTTCTGTCGACCAACTGTAATAGGAATGACCACCCCCGGAAACAATACGGTGTTTTTAATCGGCAGAATCGGTAGTTCTGCGGGAAGATCTTCGGGTTTCAGATCGGACTCCTGCTCAGGATTAATCATCTGAATCAGGTCATCGTTCTCTTCTTGTATAAGTTGTATGGGCTTGGATCTAAACATATAAAACAGATGCCAATTTGGCATTTAAACTGGAGTATTAATCATTAAACGGAAAGACTTGCCAGTAGGACAATAGTAATGCCAAGAGGTTTGTAAAAGAAGGGAAATTATGTCAACTTTAACCACAGGCATCTTTTTACAAAACTATGAGGTTGTGAAAACCTATTTTTTACCTTTTATACTTACTTTTTGCCTCCTCTTACCAACATCCTTACTTGGGCAAAAACCTACCACCAAGTTTAAGAAAGGTGGTGTCGTACAGCTAAACGATAGCCTGACATCCTACAGCCAATCTGACATTTTCGAATTCCCGAATGTCAACAAAGTGAAATACTATCACGATGCCAAAAGGCTGAAAGCCTTAAATGACTACCCCAGAACCGATGAAGGACTTTACCAACTTACACGGACCTACGTAAAGAATTTTGGGATTGAAAACTTTTACCGCAATACCTCATTATTATGGGATCTGGCTAAACTCTCAGAGAACTATGGGCCCAAGGGTGAGGCAGTGTTACTGTACAAACTTGTGCTGAAGCATCATCGGGATAATGTCAACACTCAGCAAGTACAGGCTGAGTATGACTCGCTTACTAAGAATCAAAAAGAAAACTATGTTCCGCTGACATATTATTATGAACTAGTCGATTACCGAAGAGAAATTGACACCCTTAGACCACCGCACGGGGTGTTGGTAAACATGGGAACACTCATTAATTCCTCTACCGCATCAGATTATGGACCCACTATCGGGAACCGGGACGACCTGCTACTCTTCAGTTCCAAACGAAACTCCTTGCGAACAGGCATTGAAAAGACGGTGAATGAAGATATCTTCTACTCCATCAAGCTGGAGGGAGAATGGCAATGGCCGGAAGAATTTAAGAACATCAATACCGGCTACAACGAAGGCTCTGCCTGTTTGAGTAAAGATGGAAAACATCTTTTCTTTTCGCGTTGTAATGCTCCGGGCATTATTGGTAACTGTGACCTGCTGGTAGCAGATATGCAAGCCGATAGCACGTGGGGTAATGTTCGAAACCTTGGCCCTGCTGTTAATTCAGTTTCCTGGGAGTCTCATCCTTCTTTGTCCCATTCAGGCGATACCTTGTTCTTTGCTTCGGATCGCTTAGGCGGTTTTGGCTTGTCTGACATTTACTACACTGTTAAAGACGCTTCGGGTAGTTGGACAACTGCTCAAAACATGGGACCCATCATCAACACACGTAAAAATGAAGTAAGCCCTTTCTTTCACCATCGGTTCAATGTTTTGTACTTCAGCTCTGATGGACACCCGCTCAATTTCGGAGAGTTTGATATTTACAAATCGTACAAGAAAGGAAACGTGTGGTCTGAGCCGAAGAACACGGGACCTTTGGTAAATGGTGAGGGCAGTGAGTATTATTTCACCATTGACACAGAATCTAGTCACCTCTACTATGCCCGGGCCGACACCAGTGATCTGAATAATCTGGATCTGCATTCCTTTCCTGTACCGATGGAAGCACAACCAGAAGCTACCGTTACCTTAAAAGGCAATCTGACCAGTAAGGCTACTGGTAAACCCTTGAAAGGAATTGTCTCCATTATTGATTTAGATAAAGGAGTGGAGGTAGCACCACAATTCATTCGGGAAGATGGTAGTTTTGATTTCAGCCTGATTAACAAGCGCAACTATTTGTTGATTATACAAGGAGAGGATTTTTTCAGAATTGAAGAAACTTTCTTCATGGATGGGGATATGGAGATTAACAAAGAGGCTGAACCGATAGAAAGCAAGATTGCCTTTGATCAGTTGGAATTTGAAACGGTAAGGCAGATATTTTGCCTTCGATGCATCATGATTTGGATCGACTCGCCAATTTCCTGATTGATCATCCAACGTTTAAACTCTTTATCTCAGGCCATACCGATTCACAAGGAAAAGAAGAATCCAACCTACGCTTATCGCAAGCCCGGGCAGATGCCATAAAGGCTTATTTAATCTACACGTTTAGCATCGATGCTGCGCGAATTGATGCCCACGGCTATGGAAGCCAGAAGCCAATTATTGAAACCGAACAAACAGATGAAGATCGGAAACTTAACAGACGGGTAGAGTTTGAGATCAGAAGAAATTAATACTTTTGAAGCTTGAAACTTTTCTTTCATGAAATCCTTCGCCAGCGATAATTACTCCGGAATTCACCCTGACATTTTACTAGCCATTCAACAAGCCAATGTCGACCACATGGGTTCGTATGGTAACGATGCTCATACTGAAAAAGCA
Source organism: Cytophagales bacterium Ga0077538 (assembly GCA_001464155.1). Taxonomy (GTDB): domain Bacteria; phylum Bacteroidota; class Bacteroidia; order Cytophagales; family Cyclobacteriaceae; genus Chryseotalea. Next base: position 3,198 of record LNEN01000055.1, read on the forward strand.
ATCACCACGTTTAAAGAGCATTTCGGAAAAGACATTGAAGTATTTTTTGTATACAACGGCACAGGTGCTA
>LNEN01000056.1 GCA_001464155.1 Cytophagales bacterium Ga0077538
TACATCAACGGCTTCTCTATAGCCAATCGAAGCAAAATCTTTCGTCTTTTCCGAAGTTGGAACCAGGTCTTTCAACTATGGACGAAAAACTAGTAAAACCGTACCGTCAAAAAATGGATCGGGGTGTATGGATTGGTGTGGTGGCGATTATCATCAACCTCATCACTGTAAGTGTCTATATGTACCAGGCACACATCATGCAGGAACAACAACATGCTTCTGCATGGCCCTACCTGGAATGGTTACCGAGTTTTAATGAAGAACAATACTATATCGAAATAGCTAACAACGGCATCGGACCAGCGATTATAAAGCATGTGGACATACGCTTAGATGGTAAGCAGTTTAGCGATATCAACGCCTTGTTTGTTCACTTGTTGGGCACAGATTATTTCCCGCACCTCACATCCACTATCCAAAACCGGGTATTGCCTGCAGGCAAGTCACTTCGTCTTTTCCAGGTGAACGAGACTAAGTGGGCAGCACAGGTATTTGGTGAAATGCGTAAACATACGTTTAGCATGAGCATTTGTTACGAGTCTATCTATGGCGATGCCTGGACAAGTCAGGGGGTGGAGGTTGTAGTCGGAAAATGCTATTAAATCCTCTACAATATTCTCGCGCGAAAGCGTGTGTTTTTTATAAAAACCAATAACGTTACGTAACCTAAAATTTCTACCCTATGAAAAACAAGTTAACCTGGTTTGAAATCAATGTGACTAACCTTGAGCGCGCTAAAGCATTCTATGAATCTGTACTCGGTGCTGAGTTTACCTTTGTGGATATGCCAGCGGCACCGATGTACATGTTTACTATTGACCAGGCAACTGGAGAAGCGGGAGGGGCGCTTGTAAAAGCAAGCGATAATGAACCTACTGACAAGGGAACAATCATTTACTTTAGTTCAACAGATGTTTCAATCGAGGCAGCGAAGGTTGAACGAGCAGGAGGGAGACTCTTGTTTCCTAAAACCAGTATTGGAGACTTTGGTTTTATCGTACACTTTATTGATTCAGAGGGTAATCGAATCGGACTCCATTCGCAGGAATGACATCTAAATTTAAATTATTCAGTTCATGAGAATTTTAGCTTTCATTTCCTTCTTAGCTTCGTTGGTATCGGTATTCTCCTGTAGACATGAGACTAAGCCACAAATTTTACTCGTAGGAGTGTATCACAATTTCCCTGACTCCCAGCAATGTAATTGGAAGACTACCTATGATAAAGTACTGCGGTTTCATCCTGATCAGATAGCAGTTGAGTATGATCTACCGGGTGATACGGTAAGTCTTAAAAAGTATCTTGGTGAAAGCTACCCGCAAGTGTGGGATTCCGTGATGCTGAGTTGGATAGGAAAGCGGATAAAACCCAAAGATAGTGTAGTGCATTATCAAAAGATGTTGAGTACTGATGCCAGCATCCAGAATAGATTAGAGCTATGGAAATACTATCATCTTCAAGCTGACATGGGTAATCGGGATTTTCAATCCTATCTGATTCAATCTGATTGGGAACAATATGCCCCTTTACTAGACACCACTGATAGATGGCAAAATACATTCTACCAACGGCATACGTCAATAGTTAAGAGAAGGAAGAATGGTGAATTCTTCAATCTTGTTTTTCCTCTAGCCAAAGAGTTGAATATATCCTATCTGTACCCTACAGATTATAAGGGAACATATGAAGAACAAAGTAATGCTTTTGAAGCATTAGCCAAATCACTTGAAAACACAAAAGAATGGGATGACTACATGGAAGCTTTCAAAGGATTTAGTCAAGAACTTGACCAAAAAGCCACAGAGTGCCTCGGTTTAGAGTATACCAATACAGAACCATGGTTGGCCAAGAGTGATCATGTGCAAGCGCAAATTTTGTCTGATCTGAAGAATCCAAACTTTGATGCATATGTGGCTGTCTGGTATAAGCGGAATCAGGAAATAGCCAACCGAATACAGGCAGCTATTCAGGTAAGTGATGCTAAAAGAATGGCTGTATTCTACGGACAAATGCACATCTATCCCGTACGGAAATATTTAGAGGAGATGGGTTACCGTGTTTTATTATTGGAAGAGTTATGATAGTACGATAGCATGCAAAAACTAGTATGGATCATTGTGATGGGGCTTGCTCAACTTACCTTGGTTGCCCAAAACATTAACAAGGATAATTTAAACAGCCTTGTCCAATATTGCGACAGTACAAAAGCAGATGAAATAGTCATTAGCCATCACGGTAAAATTATAACACATTGGAAGAGAAGCGATTTTAATTCAATCCAGGGGCGGGACAATATTATAGAATGTCAAACTCCCTACATGGGTACTGCCTCCATGGTTAAATCATGGACGGGACTATTGATCGGTGTGTTGGTGGACAAAGGATTAATTCATCATGTGGACGATGTAGTCTGCAAGTATATTCCTGATTGGGAAATTGCTTGTAAAAACAAGATAACCATCAAACACCTGTTAACAATGACCGCTGGTTATAAAAGACTAGGAGGTGCAGGCGTGCTTTCTCAATCCAATATGAATCAATTTGTGCTGGCCTTAAAGCCAGATACCTTACCAGGAATTCGCTTTGCGTATTCAAACGAATCGGTTCAGGCCTTAGGCATATTGATTGAAAAGGTAAGCGGACTAAAGGCAGATGAGGCATTCGCCAGGTATCTGTTCAAGCCTATGGGTATCGATTCCACCAGCTTTGCCAAAGATGCCTCCGGAAATATCCTTGTTTACGGTGGATGTACAACAACTGCTTCAAATGCCATGAAGATAGGAGCGTTGATGCTGAACAAGGGAAAGGTTGGTGATAAACAAATAGTGCCAGAAAAATGGATTACCGAATCAACCACACCGGGGCCGCTTGCTCCCTATTATGGCTACTTATGGTGGATCGACAAGAATGCTAAATACTGGAACTATGCAGCTACCGGTGATCTGGGACAAATGACCATTGTATTCCCTGAATTAAATCTTGTTTTTGTAAGGCGGCAATCATGTGACCTGTCACCTGCAAGTAGAAATATGAGTTGGATGGGTGGGGATTTTTTGAATACAATAATTAACCTAGTAGAGTAGTAAGTCTGGTATAATGACTATTACATGCGGGTAATTGATATGAAGTACATTAGATTTATTCCCTTCATTCTTCAGGTACTCAACATGAGTTGTACTGGCCCCGTTAAGGATGAGAAAGCGCCAATTATTTTATCAGACACATTAACCGTAATCAGAGAACGTGACTTAATACCAGAAGGTACGGCCTACGACCCCAACACCCACCTCGTTTTTATTAGTAGTATGTACAAACGTAAAATCGTGGCGATAGAACCCAGCGGACAATATTACGATTTTGTTGATTCGGGTGAAGACGACTTGTGGGGCACGCTGGGTATGGCCGTAGATTCGATTAGAAATCAGCTTTGGGTGATAAGTACCAAGGGGAAGCCGCTTCCGGCTTATCCTGAAATTACAGATGATCGATGGCAATCAAAGCTGTATAGCTATGATATCCCGACAAAGAAGTTAGTTGGAATCTTTGAACCTCAGCAACTCAACAATGAGGAGATCGGTTTTAACGACCTCACCCTTGCCAAAAACGGGGATGTCTATATTACTGAATCCATAAACAATAAAATTTACGTTCTCAAATACGGATCACGACACATCGAGATGTTCTTAAAACTAAATGAATATACTTTTCCCAATGGCATTACACATTCAGTAGACAACAAAACACTATTTGTGTCTTGTACAGAAGGCTTACTCAAAGTAGATATTGAAACTAAAAACTTTCAGATACTTCCAAGCGCATTCACAACATCACCTCATCCCATTGATGGCCTAGCATTCTTTGAGAATTCCTTGATCGGACATCAGGGATCGCTGATCCGACACTTTTACCTCAATGATTCGTTAGATTCGATTGCGAGTCATGAAATTATTGATGATGAAAATCTAAACAGTTCTACCAC
>LNEN01000057.1 GCA_001464155.1 Cytophagales bacterium Ga0077538
GAGGTAGTGTATGGATGAAGAGAAAAAATCAACACTCCAATGCTTTTCTCAATGCAGGTTTACAAATGTTTTTTGGTGGCGTATTCATGCTGCCTGCGAGCCTGGCTTTTGATGACTATACGAATATTGTGTGGACCTCAGATGTTCTGTATTCGCTCATCTACCTAATCCTGATGGGATCGGTAGTAGCCTATGCGTGTTATTCGTATGCCATCAAAAAATTACCGATGACTATTGTTTCCATGTACGCCTATATCAATCCCTTAGTAGCAGTATTGTTGGGATGGCTGGTGTTGGATGAAAAGTTAAATCTCATCATTGGTATTGCCATGCTTACCACCATTGCCGGTATCTACATTGTAAACCGAGGCTACCAATTGCGTAACTTGTGGAGAGCACAACTTTCTAAATAGCGTATGGAAATACCCTTTACCACTACCGACTGGAATACACTACCCGCCACCAGGCACCTTGGAGAAACCGGATTTGCCTTATGGAAAACACTGCAGTATCCGGGGCTACGCATTCGCTTGGTGGAATATTCAGCCGACTACCTTGCCGACCATTGGTGTGAAAAGGGACATATACTTTTTTGCCTTGAAGGAGAAATGCTAACTGAACTCAGTAGTGGTGAGCAGTTTACCTTAACCAAAAACATGAGTTATCAGGTTAGTAATACGCTGAGTTCACACAGAAGCAGTACCAAAACAGGAGCCAAACTATTTATTGTAGACGGAGATTTTTTACGCTAGTAGTATGATCGAAATTATTGACTATCAACAAGAACATCAACTGTGGTTCGAACAATTAAATCGACAATGGATTGAGAAATACTTCTGGATGGAGCCTATTGATTTCGAAGTACTGCAAAAACCCGAGGAACATATTTTGGCAAAGGGAGGCAAAATCATGATGGCGCAATTCAATGAAGAAATTGTTGGAACCGTTGCCTTAAAATTTGTTTCAGAAACTACGTATGAGTTCACGAAGATGGCGGTAACTGAAAAATACCAGGGCTTGAAGATTGGACGAAAACTCACCGAAACAGCAATTGAAAAAGCGAAAACACTAGGGGCTACTTCCATCATTCTTTATTCCAACACAAAATTGGAAACAGCCATTGCCCTTTATAAAAAAATAGGCTTTGTGGAAATACCGTTGGATGGTCCCTACAAACGCAGTAATATTAAGATGGAATTAATTTTATAACACAACTCATATCTCATCCTTTGAACATTTTAAGTAACATCCACATTCGAGAAGCAACCGTAGCCGATGTAAGTAAGCTGGCAGCCATCGGACGCATGACTTTTGTAGAAACATTTGCCGATACCAACACAAAAGAAGACATGACACGGTATGTACAGAAAGCCTTTAACCGAGAGCAAGTTAAGAGCGAGTTACTGGACAACCGAAATGCCGGCTATGCCAAACTCCGGACGGGATTTGAGCCAGAAGAATTAAAAGGAGATAAGGCCATTGAGATTCAGCGTATCTATGTTCGCAACAGCTTCATTGGCAAAAAGGTTGGTAAACATTTAATGGAACACTGTTTAAGAATTTCTAAAGAGAAAAAATTCGAGACAGTATGGTTGGGTGTGTGGGAATATAATCCTCGCGCCATACGCTTTTACGAAAATTGGGGTTTTGAACAATTCAGCAAGCATAGTTTTCTATTAGGCTTTGATGAACAAACCGATGTACTGATGAAAAGACCTCTGTAATCCAAACTCCCTTGATTTAGTCCAAATTATTCAACACCAGCATATTGCTTCTCTAAAATAATTTTCAAAAAAAAAATACTCCCCAACACTTAACTAAGTTAGTATGCTTACACAAACGCTGCGAAAAATCATCTTGCGAGACCTCAACAAACTAAAACAAGAAATCAGTTTGTACTCATCAGAAGCGAACCTCTGGAAAATAGAGAAGAACATTGCTAACTCAGCAGGCAATCTTTGTTTACACCTGGTTGGTAACTTAAATGCCTACATCGGTGCCGAGCTGGGCATTAGCGGCTATGTGCGCCAGCGCGACCTTGAATTCTCATTAAAAAATATTCCACAACGCGACCTGATTCAAAAAATAGAAGAAACAATTGCTGTTGTAGATCGCGTACTCGGTTCCTTCCCTGAAGAAAAATTACAAGACGAATTTCCCCTTCTGGTACTTCCTGAAAAAACCAGTAATGAATATTTCTTAGTGCACTTAACAGCTCACTTAAGCTACCATTTAGGTCAGGTGAACTACCATCGCAGACTTATTGATCTGGTTAACTAATTCCATTCATGAATCATCTCCTTCATCACGACTTACAAAATATTGTCGCCTTAGCAGAAGAAACGCTGACGCTTACCAAAGAACACTTTTCCAGGCAATCTAGTCTTCCTCCTGGTCGCTTTGTAGAAGATTTGATTCTGGAGAGCTTGCCAGAGAAGGGGTTAGGTGCACAGGGTGTTCTCTCTTACTTCAAAGAAAACTATTCTACTAAGTTAAGCCACAGTGCAGGACCGCGTTATTTTGGTTTTGTAACAGGAGGATCTACACCAGCCGCCATGGTGGGTGATCAACTGGTCAGTCTGTATGATCAAAATGCTTTTGGCAGCAATGATTCCATTGCCCCACAAGTAGAACGCCAGACGATTCACTTTCTCAAGCAACTTTTCTCTCTTGATGAAGACTACTTTGGCACGTTTGTAACCGGAGCAACCATGTCTAACTTCGTCAGCCTGGCTATCGGACGTCAGTGGGTTGGAGAACAACTCGGGATTGATATAAGCAATGAGGGCACTTTCAATATGCCTGTAAAGGTTGTGAGTGCTGCCCCACATTCAAGCATACTAAAGTCCATGTCCATGTTGGGCATTGGCAAAAAGAATATCATTAAAATCAATGCGTTGCCCGATAGAGAGGCTATTGATGTTAAGAAACTGGAGACCTGCCTCCAATCGGCTACAACTCCCATAATCGTAGTGGCCAATGCAGGCACTGTTAACACAGTCGATTTCGATGACTTACAAGCCATTGGTGCCTTAAAAAAGAACTATAATTTTTGGTTACATGTTGATGCAGCCTTTGGTGGTTTTGCTGCACTGTCGCCTGGTTATTCACATCTGATGGAAGGTATTAATGAGGCAGACAGTATTACCATTGATGCACACAAATGGCTCAACGTTCCTTACGATGGGGCTATGCAATTTACAAAACGCAAGGACCTTCAATTAAAAGTATTCCAAAATAGCGCTGCCTACTTAGGTGACCCTAACAGCAGTCCTGACTATTTCCATTATACACCAGAAAATTCCAGAAGATGGCGTGCACTTCCCTCCTGGTTTACCTTAATGGCCTATGGAAAAGAAGGACATCGTGAAATTGTGGAACGCAATTGCAGCCTGGCTAAAAAAATAGGAGACTGGATTTATACATCGGAAGCGTACACACTTCTCGCCCCGGTACGAATGAACGTGGTGTGTTTCACCCTACAAGAAGAAGGAATCAGTATGGAGCGTGTTAAAGTTTTACTAGATCGTATTCGCGATGATGGACGGGTTTATTTTACACCTACTGTTTATAAAGGAGTGCCCGCCATTCGGGCGGCTCTTTCGAACTGGCAAACTGAGGAAAAAGACATCGTCATGGCAATAGAGGTACTGAAAGAAATGCGGGAGCAGAAAAAATAAAGTCTACAGAATTTGAACTCCAGAAGTATTCGGATTTGCTAAAAAAATTCTACCTTCCATAAAACCCATGTAGTATGACAGCCCTCAGTTCCTCCATCCGCGTACAGCGCATCGCCAAATCAAAAATCAATGAGGTTGATTTCGATCATCTGGAGTTCGGAAAATATATTTCCGATCATATGCTAGTGGTCAATTACGATCATGGTAAATGGCACGAACCTGAGATTGTTCCCTTTGGAGACATCGCGATGAGTCCTGCCATTTTATCTATTCACTATGGTCAGTCTATTTTTGAGGGTATGAAAGCATACAAATCCTTAAATGGCACGATCACCATTTTCCGTGTTCGAAAACATTGGGAACGTATGAATCGTTCGTTGGACAGAATGTGCATGCCCCCGATCAGCGAGGAGCTCTTCACGAATAGTCTTCATGCACTGATGGAAGTAGACCGGGAATGGATTCCTACCTCAGAGGGATCTTCCTTATACATTCGTCCAGTAGTCTTTGCTACGGAGTCTCGTCTAGGTGTTAAAATTTCTGATCAGTACAAGTTCATTATCATGACGAGTCCTGTAGGTCCGTATTATAGCAAGCCCTTGAAAGTTAAAGTAGAAGAAACCTACGTGCGTGCAGCTGAAGGTGGAGCGGGTTTTGCTAAATGTGCAGGCAATTACGGAGTGTCCTTCTATCCTACACATCAGGCAAGACTCCAAGGTTTTGATCAGGTGTTGTGGACCGATGCGAAGGAACACAAATACATTGATGAAGCGGGCACTATGAATGTGATGTTTGTGCTGAATGGAAAATTGGTAACCCCTAAACTGACCACAGCCATTCTCGAGGGTGTTACACGTGATTCCATTCTTACTCTTGCTAAAGAAATGAACATGCCAGTAGAAGAACGCAAAGTAGGCGTAGATGAATTGGCCGAAGCCTGTGATAACGGAAAACTAACAGAAGCTTTCGGTGCCGGTACGGCAGCTGTAGTGGCACCGATTGCCACTATCAATATCCATGGCAAGGATCATCATCTACCTACACCAACAGATACCAGTTTTCAACAACGGGTAAAACAGAAATTAAACAATATCCGTTTAGGAATAGAATCCGATGTTCACGGATGGAATTACAGTATTAAATAAAGAAAAGTTTGAAAGCCTTTGTTTTCCGCGGCAACCAGCAGTCCAATGCAATTGAAGAAGTTGCCAAACCAAAACCCATTAAAGACCAATTACTAATTCGCTTACACTACGCTGCCCTCAATCACCGCGACTTGTGGATACTGAAAGAGCAAGCCAGTGTACTTAATCCAGCGGGTGTTATTCTTGGTTCGGATGGAGCGGGTGTAGTGGAAATGGTAGGGGCCGATGCCGACCCCTCTTGGATCGGAGCTGAAGTGATCATCAATCCCAGTTTAGAGTGGGGTGATAATCCGATTGTGAATGGTAACTCCTTTAAAATATTAGGTAATCCTGATCATGGGACCTTTTCAGAATACATTACTATCTCGAAAAAGTATGTTTTCGAAAAACCTGAAAATCTTTCCATGGCAGAATCAGCTGCCTTGCCCCTATCGGGATTAACGGCTTATCGTGCCTTGTTTTCAAAAGCGAGACTTCGTTCTAAAGAAAAGGTGTTGATTACAGGAGCCGGTGGAGGTGCTGCGTTGATGGCACTACTCTATGCTGTGGCTTATCAGGCACGTGTCTATGTTACCTCAAGCTCTGAAGAGAAAATTCAAAAAGCGAAAGCGCTAGGTGCTATCAATGGCTTCAATTATAAAGAAGCTGACTGGTACCTGAAAGCACAACAAGAAGCAGGTGGTTTTGATATCATTGTTGATACGGCTGGCGGCCCTGACTTTCAAAAATTATTGGATATTGCTATGCCAGGAGGTCGCATTGTAAACTTTGGACGTACAGCTGGAAATATTGGAGAGCTGAATACACGGATGCTTTTCTCGAAGCAACTTTCTATTTACGGAACCACCATGGGTACACGCGATGAGTTTCTTTCCATGATTGATTTTATTGAAAGTCGGAAGATTAAACCAGTTATAGATCAGGTAGTTCCTTTTCAAAATTTTTCAGATTCCCTCCAACGAATGGAGAGTGCTGAACAGTTTGGCAAGATTGTACTGCAGATTCAAAATGAGAAATAAATAAGCGTGTTCAACAGTCATTAGGACACCGACTAAGCTTCATCTCCTTCTAAATCAATCTAACCCTTCAACGTTATCTATGAAAGAATTCCCCATCACCGATAAAACAAAAATTACGCGTTTACCCAAGCGTGGTGTCTATGAAAAAGAGGTAGTCTATTCCATTTTGGATGAAGCCCTTGTTTGCACGCTCGCCTACGTTCACGAGGGTGAACCCTTTCAAATGCCAACCGGGTTTTGCCGCATGGGTGACTATCTCTACATACATGGATCAGTGGGCAGTTTCTACATGCGTGAACTCGCAGATAAAAAATTGAAAGTTTGCATTTCCGTTACTCATTTGGATGGGCTGGTCTTAGCTCGCTCTGCTTTTCATCATTCGGTTAATTATCGATCGGTGATTATTTTTTCAGTAGCGGAGAAAGTTGAAAGCAAAGAGGATTTATATGAAGCCTTAGAGGTTTTCACCAACAAAGTTCAACCCGGCCGTTGGTCAGATGTTCGAAAACCTACAGAGGGTGAATGGAAAGCCACTATGGTCTTGAAGTTTAAAATTGAAGAGGCTTCTGCAAAAGTACGCACAGGAGCTCCCAAAGATGATGAGGAAGATTATGCGCTCGATGTTTGGGCAGGTGTAGTGCCCCTGGTTACGGAAAGAAAAAAACCAATTCCAGATCCTGATCTAAAAAGCGGTGTATCTTTACCTGACTATTTAAAATCGTAATGATCGTATGCACGCTGTAAAACTGATAACGCCAGGAGTACTCTTAGCTTTGTGTGTAGGTTTAGTGCTCTTTATCGTGATTTATCGCATTATCTTCAAAGAAAAGAGATAAACGGTTGTTTTCCTCGGTAAAGTTTTGATTACGTTTTACCCCAACACGTAATTTACTAGTATTAAACTTTATCGCATATGAAACTAAACGCCATTGCTCTTTTCTTAATCCTCCCGCTTTTCTCACAAGCACAGGTAACTAAAAAAGTGTTAGAGCTACCTGAATTCAAGAGTATCTCTGTCAATTCGAATTACACTGTTTATTTAAAGCAAACCAATAAACAAGAAGTAACAGTAGAAGCACTAACTGAAATTTATGACCTGACTGATATCCATGTAGAGAATGGTGTGCTACTGATCAATGTAGAGCGTAAACCTGATAATGCGAACAAAAGCATCTGGGCAAAAATTGACGACATCAAAGTTAATCCTACCATGAAGTTGATGATCAGTGTTAAGAACATCGCTGATCTGCAAGTGAATGGCGGAGGCAAAATCATTTCTGAAAATTCCATTGCCTCCCCTGCCCTCAACTTAACAGTGGCAGGCAGTGGAAGCATGGAGGTTGACATAAAAGGTGATCAGGTTACTGCAGAAGTAAGTGGCTCTGGAAAAATGACTTTAAAAGGATACGCCACAAATGCAAATGCGCTCGTGAGTGGTAGTGGTAGCATTAATGCTTTTGCGTGTGCATTAGAAACAGCCAAGGTTAAAATTAGCGGGTCGGGTATTTGTGAGATGACGGTAGCAACGACTCTCGATGCACTGATACTGGGAAGCGGTGTGGTGAAACACAAAGGCAATACAAAAAACACTACTAAAAAAATATATGGTTCTGGGAGTGTGGATCGTGCGTACTAAGTAGTTATTTGTTAACTTTTATACGTTAGAAGTCGTTTGTATCATAAGCGTTACTCATAAAAAAGACCTTGTCCATCGTAGATAGACAAGGTCTTTTGCAGTCAGCGCAAAGCCATTACTTTTTTTCTGCTTTCACTTCTTCAAACTCCACATCTTTTACTATACTATTCTTTTTTGGTGAACTTGGTACAGCACATCCTCCCACACCACCACAGCCTGTATTACTCACGGCTTGAAACAATAGAAAAGCGGAAATGAAGCCCGCCAGCGGATCGTGTGCAATAATAGCCTGATAGCCAACAAATGAACCTAATCCCAGACGTAACCAGCGCATAAAATGCCAGTTGTTTAACAAGGTCTGCTTAAAATTTACAAATGCTTCCATGCGGTTAGTCTCTATGTGTTTGTTGCTCTCTTAATGACTTTAGTAAAGTCATTAATTTTTCACTGTTATACACCTTCAGTACGCCCACCCTAATCAGTAGCAACCAGGGAAATCCGTGAAACAGTGTATCAAACCAATCAGCAGGTTGCATTCCATTAGCGCCACCGGCAATCCATCTAAGTTTTCCAACAATATGTGGCTCAGGAAAAAAGGGAGCCAGACCCAGTGTAAGCGAAAGCATAACAAGCAATCGCCAATCATTCCAAAATTTCATAATATATGTATTAAAAAAGCAGGTGACTCACCCCAAGAGCCACCTGCTACCAACCACACCTGTCAACTAATCTTATCTTGGCCAGGCACCAATGCCTCCATCCAGGTTGTACACTTTATATCCTTCTTTGGATAAGATGTTACACGCCTGTCCGCTTCTGTTTCCACTGCGGCAGTACAAGAAATATTCCTTACTCTTATCCAATTTCAAAAACTGATCTTTGAAAGAGGCTGACATAAAATCAATATTCTTTGCACCTTTAATGTTTCCGCTGCTGAACTCACCTGCCGTTCGCACATCTACCAGCACAGCATCTTTAGTTGCTGTGAATTTTTCTTTAAACTCACGACCGTCTAAGTTTTCGTAAGCCTTTGTTCCTATTGAAAATAAATTGAACATATTTTTTCTTATTTAATTTTTTAGTTTTCGGTTACTACAGGGTTCCCGTTGTTTACCCACTCACTCATACCGCCTGAGTAATTCTTTACATTCTTAAAGCCATGCTTCACTAAAAGTGAATAACCGATAGAAGCACGATCACCGGCCTGGCAGTGTATTACTACTTGTTGATCTTTCTTGATTTTAGCCAGGTTCTTTTCTAAGGTTCCCACAAACACATGGTCGGCTCCTTTCACGTGGCCCGTTTTGTATTCGGAGGCACCGCGCAAGTCAACAATCTGTGTGTGGTTTGTCTTCAGAATATCCTTAAACTCACTCTCAGAAATTACGTTGGCCTTCTCTAATTTATTACCCAGGTCTGTCCACACTTTTACATCCGGTACATAGCCGTATACATTGTCCAATCCAATACGCATTAGTTTGCGCACAAGATCATCATGCTTCGCTTCTTCTGCTACCAGGATAAATGGCTCTTCATAGGTTAAGAACCAGCCCATCCAAGTGGCGAACGCATTGTTACCCTGAATGTTTATGCTTCCTGGAATAAATCCTTCTGCAAACTCAGTCTTTAAGCGTGTATCAATCACTTTAATACCCTTATCCATCGCTGCCTTCAACTCCTCCTTGGTCAATTTCTTCAAGGCAGGAACTTCAGTAAGAAGCTTACGATCTACCTTATTCAATTTCTTCATCATCGCAAAGTACTTAGGAGGCTCTGGTTGATCTTCCAATAAATACTTTACAAATCCAGGCTCGTTGTTTTCATATTGAAGAGCCCAGTTTCTCACTTTCTCATATCCTACGGTTGTGCTAGGCACAGCCCCTAAAGCCTTACCACAAGCCGAACCGGCACCGTGTCCAGGCCATACTTGAATATAATCCGCCAACTCTCTGAAACGGCTAATGGATTGATACATCTGCTTCGCGCCAACATCTTTCGTACCGATCATACCCGCAGCTTCTTCCAACAAATCAGGTCTTCCGATATCACCAACAAATACAAAGTCACCTGTAAACATCATCACTGGCTTTGTACTGGCCGGCACATCTGTTAACAAAAAGCTAATGCTTTCAGGGGTGTGACCTGGCGTGTGAATTACTTCGAACGTAAGGTTTCCTACCTTAATCACATCACCATTCTTCACACCTTCGTGTGGAAATTCATATTGCCATCCTTCACCCCCTTCATCCGACAAATACATTTTGGCGCCCGTCAACGCTGCCAACTCTCTGGCACCTGAAAGAAAATCTGCATGGATATGCGTTTCAGCAACATGCGTAATTTTCATGTTATTCTGTTTGGCAATTTCCAAGTACGTGTCCACATCTCTCTTTGGATCGATGACCATGGCCACACCTGCTTTCTGACAACCAATGAAATAACTGGCTTGTGCCAGGCTCTTGTCGTATACGTGTTGAAAAAACATTGTTAGTAAGTTTTAGTTTTTTTGTTTTCCTTTTGATTAAAATTTGGTGATACAAAGTTCAGGAATTGATTTAGGCATTTCCGTGATGCTTGTCACACAAGAATATTTTTTTATGAAAATTGTTTGATGACTTGCTCTAATTGATTGGCATTCAAAACACCGGACTGGCGCCACAAGGTTTCGCCCTTTTTAAAGAGCATCATAGTAGGTACGCCTTGA
>LNEN01000058.1 GCA_001464155.1 Cytophagales bacterium Ga0077538
TGTAAATACGGTGGCTGTCAAAACAATTTTAAAAGCAGGCGTAGACAATACAATCCGCCTGGTACAAGACATGGGGATTGAAAGTGAACTTCCGGATGTTCCCTCCATTTCACTTGGTTCAGCTTCCATTTCCTTACTGGAGATGACAACAGCCTTCACCACCTTTGCCAATGCCGGTGTGCGGGTCAAGCCTTCTTTCATTACGAATATTGTCGATCAAGAAGGAAATACCTTTAAGGCCATGATGCCGCAGGATTCTGCCAAGCAAGTGTTGAGTGAACGCAGTGCGCGTATTACGAATACTATGTTGCGCACCGTTGTTACCGAAGGAACTGCTTCACGCTTGCGTTGGCGATATGGGGTGTACAACATGGACGTAGGCGGCAAAACAGGTACGACACAATCCAATGCCGATGGATGGTTCATGGCGGTATCGCCAGCACTGGTGATTGGTACTTGGGTGGGGGCTGACGATCCACGAATTCGTTTCCGTTCAACTGATTTAGGACAAGGGGCGAGCACCGCTTTGCCCATTACAGGGTATTTTCTAAACGAAGTGGTGAACGATAAGAATTTAAAGAATATTAGTGAAGCTACATTTCCGGCACTGCCCGAGGAGTGGCAACAAAGTCTGGATTGCGACTTGTATGAGTTAGACTCCACACTCATTCAGCGCATTGAAAAAATGGCGCTAAAAAGAGACTCGTTGATACTGGCTGACACAACGGCACGCGCAGAAGAAAGCTTTTTAGAACAATTGTATAACCGAAAGCTGCGCATGCAACGGCAGCAAGAAAAGCGCGATAGCATCGTTCGCATGCGCGATTTAATTAAACTTCAAGAAAGAGAAAGTGATGAGCAAGATGACGGTAGATAAATTGTTGGGAATAGAATATCCCATTATAGTAGCGCCCATGTTTTTGATCTCCAATGTGGCCATGGTGAAGGCCGCCTTAGATGCAGGAGTGACGGCTGCGATTCCTGCCCTTAACTACCGAACCGATGCAGAACTGCGTGCTGCCATACGCGAGCTAAAAGTCTATACCGATAAGCCATTTGGTATCAACCTGATTGTGAATAAATCCAATCCTAAGTATAAAGGCCAACTGAAGTTGCTGGTAGAAGAGAAAGTTGCCTTTATCATCACTTCGTTGGGGAATCCGAATGAAGTGATTGAGCAATGTAAACCTCTTGGCATAAAAGTTTTTTGTGATGTAGTGGATCTGGCCTACGCGAAAAAGGTGGAAGAACTGGGAGCCGATGCTGTGATTGCTGTGAACAACCGTGCCGGTGGGCATGCTGGAAACATTTCGCCAAAGGATTTAGTAACACAATTGAGTGAGGCTATTGCTATTCCAGTGATCTCTGCAGGGGGTATCGCCAAAGGGGAGCAGATAAAAGAAGTGATGAGTTGGGGCGCAGCGGGTGTTTCGGTAGGCACTATCTTTATTGCGTGTACGGAAGCGCCTATTTCGCAGGAGTACAAACAAGCCATGGTTGATTATGGCGAGAAGGATATTGTGCGAACGACTAAACTATCAGGCTCTGCATTAACGGTCATCAACACACCCTACGTGAAAGAGCTTGGTACGGAAGCCACCTGGTTAGAACGCATCTTACTGGGCAATAAAACCCTGAAAAAGTACGCGAAGATGATCATCGCCTTACGTGGAATGAAAGCAGTGGAAAAGGCAGCCTTGAGTGCTACGTATAAAACCGTGTGGTGCGCGGGGCCTGCCATTGAACACGTAAAAAGTATCCGTCCGCTGAAAGAGATTATTGATCAACTGACTTCTGAGTTCAGGTCAGCTAAGTAAATGTAGTTTTAAACTTCAACCTCCAACGGATACTATGGCTTGGATCTATTTGATCATTGCTGGTTGCTTCGAAGTAGGATTTACCACTTGCTTAAAACTCTCTGATAATTTCACTAACTGGAAGTGGAGTATAGGCTTCTTTATATGCATTTCGTTAAGCTTTCACTTTCTGAATGAAGCAATTAAAAATATTCCACTGGGCACTGCCTATGCGGTATGGACAGGTATTGGAGCGGTAGGTACTGCAATGATCGGTATCTATTTCTTCAAAGAACCGTCTGACTTCTGGCGTATCTTTTTCATCATGTTACTCATCGGTTCCATTATTGGACTGAAGCTGGTTTCGAAATAGAAACACTCACTGCGCTACTCGTTCTCATTCCAATGATGGTAACTTGCCCGGTCTGCATGCCTGGTGAAATCGCTACCTTCAGCAACTGTGGGTGTAGATCACTTCTTTACTGAAGAGTTAGCAATGGTTTGTATATCCCGATCATCGCCTGTTAACTGCCAATGTCCTAGTGAGATGGGAATATTATCAATGGCATTCAGTTGATCAAAGAAATCCTTCACTTTAAACTCCTTACCAGCGAGTTCTTGCTGGCGCGCATATTCTGCCATCGCCTTTTTAACAAGATGCTTACCAGTAATGTAACTCGTTCCATAACCGGGTTGACGTAAATACAGATGTTGTTCGAAGAGAAGTAACTCTTTTTCTGTCTTCATCCAGCCCCTGGGGGTATATTCTGAATGGATAGCACCTGCTTCTTCCATCGTCATTTCATTGGCATGGGCATAGAGAGATCCCAGGCCCCTCGCGGCACGCTGTGCTGCCATAATGTGGACGATTTCTCTGGAACGTGGTGAGTCATCGTACAAACCGGCATTCATGAATAATTCTTCTACTGCAGTGGCGAGTCCTTCATTTCGTGAGTCAAAGATATTATACAACAAGGCTTGTTGCCTCATTTTGCTGGCGTGGGGTTCCTGGTCCATACGCGCCAACTCAAACCAATGGTAGAAGTGTGAGTAGAGGGGACGTGGATCATAGTGGGAGGTGATGTAGAAGAAATTTCGTTTTTCTTTTGGCACAAAACTTCCCAATTGCTCATCAAGGGCCGGAGCAAAGTAGGGTTTTACGGTTACGATCTCCTCTTGCTCTAAAAAGTCCAGCAAACTTTTAGCCGCTTGCGCTGCGAGTGCGTTGTAGGCCTCTGGAGACGCAACCTCTTGTAGTGGCGCTATTTTTCTGTTTCTGTGTTCTTCCAGTTTTAGCGATGACCACGCATGGGCCAGTTCTGTCTTAAGCAGCATCACTTCATCTTCCCACGTAAGAGGTACTAAATGCACATGCTGTAAATACCAGGTATAGTTTTCTTTTCCAATGCCAGAAGGGCCTGTTTTCTTATCGGCCTCTTTTTCAAGCCAGCTTACAAACTCCTGAGTAGAGGTGAGGGCACGTTGTACTGCGTCTGTTAGGTCAGGGTTATTCTTTACCGTTTCATTGGTGAGTAGTTGTTGTAAGTCACTGTGCTGGCCCTGTATGTCGCGAATGCCGGCTATCCACAACTCTTTAGCATTACCAGTTAAGTTGCTTTTCGCTTGCTCATTCAAAGAAGGGATTACCTGTAAGTCTTTGATTAGTCTTTCTCTTTCTGCATCACTCAATGGAAAGGTATAAGTCCACAGCTCTGTGGTCATGTGGTGGGTGGGACCTTCATGGGCCGGTACATCGCTTTTGTCTGTCCAAAGTGATTTGTAATACGCAGGATCGCGCTGCCATGGTTTTAAGGTATTGTGATTAAACTCGTAACCATTCATTTCTGCCCACACGATGTACCAATCTACCTGCTGTTCTACTGGCCAGGAGGATTTATCGATGGCGTGTAATCGTTCTCTAAGCTGTAGAAAGCCGGGCCAACGTTTTTCAAAGGCAGCAGCGGTATAATCTGGTGCACCGTTTAAGAGAGGAGGCTTTTCAAAAGCTCGCCATTCTTCAAACAACTTTTCAAGGTCTTGATAATTTGTCGATACCGGGAGTGCTTCCTTTTGGTCAGCGGGTTTACATCCCGATAGGATAAGGAAGAACAGGAACAGAAGAATGCTGGTGTGCTTCATAAGGAATAGGAATAATACTTTAAGGTACAAAGGATCTCTTCAATTGTTATATCAAAGTTGAACAAACCACTGACAGAAGTTTTGCCAAAAGGTAAAGGCATGAAAATTCATGACCGAATAGTGGTAAGTCAGTAGAATAAGAAAGATTAATGGAAATACATTCCAGCGTTTGTGCGAAATCCAATCCCAGCAACAGAGTATAAGCAAGAGGATATCCACCAGAACAAATCCAACAACGGGTGCAATGGGGTTTCCTTCGATAGTGGGTAGGTAGGGTACAAAAGAGGGAAAGTAGATATGTGTAATCCGATCGGTGATGGGCGTTACCATCGTTAAAGCCGTAGCGATCATGTAGCGGGCGTGTACCGTTGGTTTACTTTTAAAGTAAATGGCCAGTCCGTAAAGGAGTACAAAAGCAATCAACGAATTTACCACGAGAGCAATGAAGAAATAATCCATGGTACGCAGCGAAGAGAATCCTTGCATTTTATACTTCAGGAGATCAAGTGTTGTAAAGAGCAGGAGGGGGACCAGGAGGTAGGAGAAGTACCCCACTTTTCTATGGAGCGAAAAACGTTTGGTACGGATCAGATAGGGTTGTACGATGAGCATCAGGCTCCAGAGGATGAGGGTGAGGCCATGCGTATGCATGCGGTAATTTTCCTGGTCCAGTATTCGGGTAAAGTAGGTAAACCAAAACCCCACAAGCGCCATCAGAAAAAATACAATAAAGTAGAGGTAACTTTTTTGGTATAGGGCTTTCTCTAATTTCATGCTCTTAATTTGCAATAAGATACACTTAATTCTTTTTCCTTTTGTTCATAAACGAAATGAGTTTTCCAATGCTGAGACCTTGTACAACAATAGAAAACACGACTATGTAATAGGTGGCCGAAAGAAAAAGGTTTTGATTGAGATGAGGATCGATGGTGAGCGCCAGCGCAATGGAAACTCCTCCACGTAAACCTCCCCACACCAGCACGGCCATGGTCTTATTGTCAAATTTCCCGATGTTGGGTATAACCCTCATGGGTAACCAAATGGAAATGTAGCGACTCAACAATACGATGAAGATGCTTACGCAACCAATAATCCAGTCCTGTTGAATATTTGGGATCAGGAGCAACTCAAAGCCGATGATGAGGAACAGCATCGCATTGAGAATCTCATCAATCATTTCCCAGAACTTATCGAGGTAGTCTTTGTCCGTGGCCGACATGGCTGTCTTCTTTCCATAATTACCAATCACAAGTCCCGCAGCAGCCATGGTAAGGGGCCCGGAAATATGTAAGAAACGCGTCACGAGGTAGCCGCCCATCACGATGGCAACGGTGATCAGTACTGTTACTTGATAGTCGTTTATTCTTTTGATCCCCTGTGTACCGATATAGCCTAACAAAAGTCCGATCACCAGGCCACCAATCATTTCTTGTACAAATAAGCCCGCAATATTCCGGAAGGTGATATCCACTTCACTTCCCTGAGCCAACTGCAGCAGAATGGCGAAGAGCAGAACGGATACACCATCGTTAAAGAGGGATTCACCTGCAATCTTAATTTCGATGGGCTTGCTGATTCGTGCCTTTTTCAAAATGGCAAGCACGGCCAACGGATCTGTAGGAGAAATGAGCGCACCGAACACGAGGCACTGAATATAGGGTACATCCAACCCAAGTTGAAACAACAACACATGCATTAGGCTGCCGACCAGAAAGGTTGACAGGATCACTCCCAACGTGGAGAGAACAAGAATGGGCATGCGTTGCTTGTCTAACTCCTGCATGCTCACATGGATGGCACCAGCAAAGAGCAGAAAATTAAGCATGGCCCCCATGAGCACATCCGGGAAATCGACACTGGCAATAAGACCCGAAAAGGATTCTGAAAAGGCTGGGTAAATTTTATCGAGCAGTACCAGACTAATGGAGGTGATGATGGCCAACAGCATGATGCCGATAGCAGGCGGAAGTTTTAAGTAACGACTGTTGATATAGGAGAAGAGGGCAGAGAGTACAATGAGTATTGAAAACGTAAAGTATAAATCCATAGATTTTGCAAACGATTTTTCAAGATACGAAAATCAGGCATTTCGAAAGAAGCAAAATCGAGGAGTGTACCTAAGTGGAGTTAGATCAACGCGTAGGTAATCGTAAACAGGTGTGCGTGTTGCTTATGGCTGCGAGGGGAGTTGTAGCTAGTGAATGTGCGGAAAACTACTTATTGAAAGCGCTTGGCGTAACCACTGTCCTGCAAAAATTTCTCAAAGTCTTTTATGGTGAGGAATTCTTCCATGACTTGCTTTTGATCAGGACTTTTATCAAAGAAGGCCTTTGTGATTTGATAGCCTATCCAATAGCCAAGGTCGTTAGGTCTTCCGGGTGAAGAGGAGTACAACCAACCGGAATAGTCTTTCTCGAGCATGCGCTTCTGAAACTCAGTCCATAATTCTTTTTCTCTGGGATTCGCATACGCATGCACAGGTTGGTTAATGTGTTTTCCGGAAATTAGCTCCGCGATGTAATCAGCACCCCCTTCTTTTATGCAGGCGGCTAGTAGAGTGCCTCCATCATACCGTTGGTAGAAGTGTACTAATTCGTGCGCAACAATGTGAGGGATCTCTTCTACTGGCTTTAAGACTGTTTTTAGCCAGCTATCTAATTCGCTTGTGTCGGTAGCAGAAGTCAACCCATACATATCAGCCCCGATGATCAATCCATCGTCAGAACTTGTTCCGCCTGAATTCATAGCACCGATCACAAAGTAAACCGTGGGAGGCTTCATGCTCGGGTGCAGTTCTTTCATTTGTTGAAAAGCCCTCGTAATGCTTTCATTCATGTTGGATATTTTTTGCGTACTCGCACGGAGTGAAGCATAGTATTGCGGACGCTTGGTGATAACCTTCACTAAGTTCTCGGCACCCTTTATGCGGGATTTGTTGAAGGCCTTTAGTCCTGCACTTCCCTTATCAATGTATTGTTGTTGGAATACTGCCGGATGGAAGGCTGGTGCACTGGCATCATAAGCTTTCCAGAAATGATCAATGTCATGCGTGACAATGGTGACAGCGACTTGATTTTTCTGCTGACCACAGGCATTTATCAAAAAGACGTAGAGGAAAAGAAGGAGGAGAGGTACCTGTCGCATACTGTTGGCAGTTTTAACAGTGTACGTAAGGCACGGTAATAGGTTTTACCTGGGGGCTGTTACGAAGTCATCCGTCTTCTAAAAACCTTATAGACTAGTCAGTTTATGGACCAGTCACAAGGGTGTTAAGTAGAATAGTTAATAGCTAAGTGCGTTTAAGATTTTAGAGCTCCCGAAACGTAGTGCCCAAGGCAAGTACACTAAAGCCAACCAGTAGTAGCAGGTAGTTGTATTCACTTAAAATTTCTACGTGAGCGTAGTGACCCAGGATGCCTAGCAGTCCGCAGACGATGCCAATGATCCAGGTAATTTTTTTGGGGGAAGAAGGTGTTGTCATTTTAGTAAAGGTGTGGTAAGAAGCTGTAGGAATGGAATGTTTTGTATAAAAAAGAAGGACAGGTGTTCTGTCCTTCTTTCATAATGCCTACGACTTATGTTTAAATAAGTAGAAGACACCCACCTGAAAACCTCTGTTGAAGGCTTCATTGTCGCTCTTGTTGATATTGGTAAACCCTGCATTGTAGCGCACATCGACACCGAAGTTAGAGCTTGGGTTTACATAGCTTGCGCCTATGCCTAAGCTTAAATCTACCGATTCAAAACTGTCTTTTACATCGGTATCATTGTCGTTCACTTCTACATTGGCACTGGCTAAAAATCCAAGCTGTGGTCCTGCCTGTAATCGAAAACCATTGTCGAACATATATTGAAACATCAGGGGTACGTTAATGTAGTTCAGGTTTAAGTTAAACTCTTCGCCCGCTTCAGTGTATTGTGTACCCTGTACAGAATAGACAAGCTCTGGTTGCAGTGCAAACTGATCTGAAATGTGAATGTGCCCGATGAGTCCGATGTGGTAGCCAATTTTAGTATCAAGGTTGCCATCGTTATCTGTCTTTATGGTAAAGGCATTTAAACCACCTTTAATACCAATGTTGGTATGTTGGGCATTCACTTCGTTTCCAATAAATAGGATGGAAAGGGCTGTAAAAAGTAATAGTTTCATAAGTTGAAGCTAGCGATACAACCTGCTATGTAGACAGGTATAACTAGCGAACAAAGGTGACGAAGAAGGAGAGGTTTTGTGTTACAAAAGGAAAGCGTGATGTTACATAGATCACAGGTCGCCCCATAGACAGTGCTGCAAAGAGTACGTACTTACGCTGAGTGTACGCTGATTTCGAGACAGGGATCAGTCGTGTACAGCGGGAGGAATGATCAGGTATTGGAATCTGCGATGTCCTGTAATTCCTGTTGACTGAGTCCTGCTTGTGCCAATACAGAAAGTATGAAATCTGTTTTTCTGATGGTGTATTCTTCCTTCTTTGTTTTTGAATTTTCTGTTAAAGACCTTTTCAGGTTAGCATACTGTTGTAGCAAGGCCTCATCTCTTCTTAGCGCGTCCCGAAACAAAAGGTGATTTTTTAGGGCCAGACTATTGGCATAACAAACGTAGAGATGATGTACCTGCCACTTTCTCTTTGAATCTGTAAATGGTACGAGGTCAGATTTTTGTCTGAACGCAAAGCGCCCTGGTATTCCTTGCTCGCCACGAGATACGTAGCCAAGCGTGATGAGAATTTTTTCAATATCGTGAAGCAGACGTGTATCCTCAATAATGATGTCAATGTCCAGAATTGGTTTTGCGACCAAACCGATTAGGGCAGTACTTCCAATGTGCTCAATGGTTAGGTGCTGGTTCAGACCACCAAGTGACCTCTCGAGTTCCCGCTTGAGGCTTTCAAATTCGGTCTTCCACTGAGGATTATAGGGTTGGAGAAAGGTGGCCATCATAGAAGGTGTTGTCAATTTTTACGTGGGCTTCAGTACAGTGCGTAGTTGGGGTTAAACGGATGCACACTTGTCTCGGATGCATTACCAGTAACGATTTGACAGATGCGCGTTCATCGTCCACCCATTACCAGTAGCCGTTTGACGGATGCGCACTCATCGTATACCCTTTACCAGTAGCCGTTTGACGGATGCGCACTTATCGTCTACCCATTACCAGTAGCCGTTTGACGGACACGCACTCATCGTATACCCTTTACCAGTAGCGATTTGACGGATGCGCACGTATCACCTGCCCTTTACTAATGGTGATTTGTCTTTCTTGTTTCGTGAGGACACGAACCAAGGTTAGTAATCCCTTCATCTTCAAATCAGCACATCTTCAAATCATCACATCACTTATACTTCTTCAACCCCTTCACATCCTCCGGTTTGGCTTCCACAATACTTACCGCGGCACCGCCACCGGCTGCGAGGTTTAGCTTCAGGACGCTAGTCGCATCTACCACATACTTTTTAATTTCGTACGTCATGGGATCGTCTTTCCAGTGGGAGGTAGGTGCATCGCTGTAGACGGTAGCCACGTATTTCTTCTTCGCTTCCAGGAAATCGAGTTTGGCGGTAGCCGTGCGCTTGTTCTCATCGGTAATGGTTCCAATGAACCATTCGTTTTTGCCTTTTGCTTTACGCGCTGTAGTGATGTAATCACCGGGCTCCGCTTCCAAAATTTTCGTATCGTCCCAATCAACGGCTACATCTTTGATGAATTGAAATGCATCCAGGCGTTTCTCGTAGGCTTCGGGCAAGTCGGCTGCCATTTGCAGTGGACTGTACAAGGTTACATACAAGGCCAATTGCTTCGCCAGGGTGGTGTGAACCTGAAATCCGTTCGGAGCCTGGTTGTTGAATGGACGCTGGGTTACATAATGATCCATCTTGATTTCGAAAATACCCGGTGTGTAATCCATCGGTCCACCCATCAAGCGGGTAAAAGGCAAAATGGTTTCGTGTTCTGGCGGGTTGCCGACACTCCAGGCGTTGAACTCTTGTCCGCGGGCCGCTTCGCAAGCCAGCCAGTTCGGGTAGGTGCGGTGCAAACCTGTGGGGCGCACAGGTTCATGAGCATCGAGCATTATTTTGTATTGGGCAGTGGTAGCTGCCACTCTATTATAATGATTTACCATCCACTGTCCATCGTGGTGTTCACCTCTTGGAATGAGGTAGCCAACATAGCCGGTCTTTACGGCATCGTAGCCATTCTCTTTCATAAACGTATAGGCGTCCTCCATTCTTCGTTCGTAGTTGCTCACCGAACCGGAAGTTTCGTGATGCATGATCAGTTTTACTTTTTTATCCGCTGCATAGCGTTGCAACTCTTTTACATCGAAGTCGGGATAGGGGGTAACAAAGTCGAACACATCTTCTTTATACTTTCCGAACCAATCTTCCCAGCCTACATTCCATCCTTCTACCAGTACCCCATCAAAGCCGTGTTGTGCGGCAAAGTCGATGTACCGTTTGGTATTGGTGGTATTAGCGGAGTGGCGACCGTTGGGTTTCAAACTTTTCCAATCGGTAATGCCCAGTTGTGTATTGCCTTCATCGGAATAATTCCAGGTACCGGTGCCCACGTGCATTTCCCACCAGATGCCCACGTACTTGGTGGGTTTAATCCACTCGGTGTTTTCAACCACCGAAGGTTCGTTCAAATTCAAAATGGTTTTAGAAGCTAAGAGATCGGCAGCTTTATCGCTTACCAACACTGTACGCCACGGAGTAGTTGAAGGTGTTTGCAAGTAGGCCTTGTTGCCCAGTGCATCGGGTACTAAGTGGGCGGTAAGGGTGAACGTATTTTTGTCCACCACTAAATTCATAGCGGGGTAGTTCACCAAGGCCGCTTCGTGCAGGTTGATGTACAAACCCTCTGCGCTTTTCATCATTAACGGAGTTTGCACACCGTTGGTGATCACCTTTCGCGTACTGATTTCATCAGCACCGGCACTGCGTACAGTAGGAGAGACCTCGCTGAGTTTAGTAGTGGAGTACACATACTCGTTGGTTTCGTAGTCACCGGGAATCCAGAACGTTTTATGATCACCCGCTAGTACAAATTCAGTGACTTCGTCTTTTACCACAAAGTGTTGCAAATTGTTTTGCTTGGGGAATTCGTAACGAAAACCGAGCCCATCATTAAACAATCGAAAGCGAATGACAAGTGTACGCGCAGTTTCTTTTTGTGAAAGGGTAAGTGCAACCTCTTTATACTGATTGCGAATGCTTTTTACTTCTCCCCACACAGGCTCCCAGGTGGAATCGTGTTGTATAGAATCGATCTTCGAAATACTGAAGTTCTTAATCAGCGGAGTGGTGTCTTTCAGGTCTATTCCCAACCTGCTTTTTTTAACCACTGCTTTTCCCTGATAGCTTAAAGCATATTCTACCTGACCTTCAGAAGAGAGGCTCAGCACCAGTTTTAATTTCTTATCCGGTGAATGCAGCGTTTGCGCAAAAAGATTTTGTAAGGAGAAAAGGAGTAAGCCAAGGGCTATTAGTTTTTTCATAGAAAGAGAAATGAGTGAAGG
>LNEN01000059.1 GCA_001464155.1 Cytophagales bacterium Ga0077538
TTGGACAAATCACCTAATTCCAAAGTAGTTGTGGTGGGTTCAGGGAAAGACGGTATGCCTTTAATTTTAGGAAATAATTAGGATAAACGGCTTTTACGAACAAACGATCAGTCCTATATTTAACCTGAAAACTTACTCATCATGGCTAAAACTGCAACACTCACATACGATGGCAAAACTTACGAGTTGCCAATTATAGAAGGCACTGAAAATGAAACCGCTATCGACATCAGTGAATTGCTCGAAAAGACCGGGCTTACTACGTTAGACATCGGTTATAAAAATACAGGCTCTACCAAAAGTGCTATTACTTTTTTGGATGGCGACAAGGGTATCCTTCGCTATCGGGGATATAGCATTGAGGACCTTGCTGCCAAATCAACTTTCTTAGAGGTAGCCTACTTGTTAATTTTTGGTGAACTCCCTACCCAGGAGCAACTCAAGAAATTTACCAGCGACATTACCAAGCACACACTGGTACACGAAGACAACAAGAAAATTCTTGACGGCTTCCCTTCCACTTCCCACCCGATGGGCGTGTTGGCTTCGTTGTTTTGTTCACTCACTGCTTTTTATCCTGAATCTTTAGATCCAAACAGATCTGCAGAAGGCGTGTATCTAAGCATTGTACGTTCACTGGCGAAGATGCCAACCTTTGCCGCCTGGTCATATAAGAATGCAGTAGGCCATCCGGTTAATTATCCAGACAACTCATTAGACTATTGCTCCCGCTTCCTGAAAATGATGTATGCCCTTCCGGCAGAACATTATGAAGTAGATCCGGTAGTGGCGAGTGCGTTGGATAAGTTAATGATCCTCCATGCCGACCATGAGCAAAACTGCTCTACATCAACCGTGCGTATTGTTGGTTCTTCGAAAGCAAGTATTTACTCGTCCATCTCTGCCGGTATCAATGCCTTGTGGGGACCCCTTCACGGTGGTGCGAATCAGGAAGTGATTGTGATGTTGGAATCCATCAAGAATGATGGTGGAAATATTGAGAAGTGGATTAACAAAGCAAAGGATAAGAATGATCCTTTCCGCTTGATGGGATTCGGTCACCGTGTGTATAAGAACTTCGACCCTCGCGCCAAAATTATTAAGAAAGCAGCTGATGATGTATTGGGCAAATTGGGTGTGAATGATCCCGTACTCGAAATCGCCATGAAACTGGAAGAGATTGCTTTGCGCGATTCTTACTTCATTGAAAGAAAATTATATCCGAACGTTGACTTCTACTCAGGCATCATTTACAGAGCCTTAGGCATTCCGGTGGATATGTTTACGGTAATGTTTGCCATGGGTCGTCTACCAGGTTGGATTGCACAGTGGAAAGAATTGCGTGAGAACAAGGAGCCTATAGGCCGCCCACGTCAAGTCTATGTAGGCACTCAAAGTCGCCCCTACGTAGAAATAAAGAAGCGCTAAGCGAAAGCAAATTTTAATACCTTTAAGGCTGAATCTACTTCAGCCTTTTTTTATGGAATTACAACAACAATTTGAAGCCGCTGTCGCCAAATCGAAAGAGTTGACCAAGCGCCCCAGCAATGAAGAACTGCTTTTGCTCTATGCACTTTTTAAACAAGGAAGTGAAGGCGATGTAAGCGGTGATAGACCGGGAGGTTTTGATTTTAAAGCCATCGCCAAGTTTGATGCCTGGGCAGAGCAAAAAGGAAAGACCAAAGAAGCGGCTATGCAAGAGTACGTTTCCTTGATGGACAAACTGTATCAACAATACGCCTAGACTTTGTTACTCTTCTACCAACCGGACCTTGCAGCGGGTACTACCTGGCTGTCAGAAGAAGAATCTAAACATTGCACTCGCGTATTACGCAAACGAGAAGGAGAAGCCATTACTGTTACAGACGGTAAAGGCTTTTTTTATGAATGCACCATTACCAAGGCTGACTCCAGAAAGTGCGAATTCGTTATTGATCAAATTATTCCGGAGACTAAGCAAGCATTTCGCATTCACATTGCTATTGCGCCTACTAAAAATGCAGACCGCCTTGAGTGGTTGGTAGAGAAGATAACAGAACTGGGTGTTGCAGAAATAACCTTACTGGATTGCGACCATTCCGAAAGAACGTACACAAAGCTTGAGCGCTTACAAAAAGTAGCGATCAGCGCTATGAAACAATCGCAAAAAGCCACCCTTCCTTTAATTCACGATCTCATCCCTTTTAAAAACATTCTCACCCAAGAAAGTGAGCAACGCTTTATTGCCTATGTAGATTTCAGCAATCCGCAGCATCTTATCCAAATTGCTACTAAGCATAAGGATTACCTTATTTTAATTGGTCCTGAAGGAGATTTTTCAAAAGAAGAATTGACGCTTGCCTTGCAGCAGGGTTTTGTGAAGGTGAGTTTAGGCAACAGCCGGCTACGAACAGAAACAGCAGGCATGGCTGCCTGCTGTTTACTGAATAGTATTAATTGCTAGAGCTTAATTTAGCATCAAGCGTTTGAAGACGCGCTTGCTACCTTGTCTCATTTCTACGAGATAAATCCCCACTTCACCCCAAGTTGAAACATCCACTTGCTGTTCGAAAGAACCTTCACCATAAATGGTATAAGAAGTAAGTGTTCTTCCCGTCATATCAGTAATGTGCACTGTCGCCTCATACTCATCGCCCTTCAGGGTACGAATGGTGATGGATGCCTCCTTAGACGCTGGGTTCGGGAATACGCTGATGTTGAAGACATCTTCGACATCATTGGTAACAAGAATGATATTCGAGTATTCAAAATTGCCATTATAATCTACCTGTTTTAGTCGGTAATAATTTTTACCGGCATACGGCTGTTCATCCACATAAGTGTAGACCGACAAATCATTAGTCGTACCCTTGCCTTGTATTTTCCCTATGGCAGTAAACTCCTCTCCTGTGCTGGAACGTTGTAGTTCAAAAAAATCATTATTCAGTTCAGAAGCTGTTTTCCAGTTAATCTTATTAAAGCCATTTTCATTCACCCCGACAAAGCTGATTAAATCAACTGGTAAGGGGTTTGCCACTTCAGTAGATCCAAGCGTAACGATGTTTTCGCTGAAACTCACAGATGAACTGGATACAAAGCTACCTGCTGACTGCGTATGACCTGAACTGAAACTTGTACCTCCATAATTATCCCATCGGGTTAGTCCATCATTCCATACAATAACCTTCAGCGCTTCACGCTGCGCTAATGTGGCAGATACATCGCTTTCTATACCCCAGCTAAGTCCTATTTTAGCAGTTCTGCCTATGGCCGCCCCATCAGAAATTTTCCAATACTCACCTTGAGCCACTGTGAGTATGGGGGCAACAGGTGTTAAATTATTTACAAGCGCTTCGTTAGTTGCCGGTGCATAAAAATATTCTGCATCCCAGGTATCTCCTGCTGTGTTTAGACCGGATATAGAAGCTGGGCGCCATAACGCACCATTGCCTATCGGAAATGTAAAACCAGCTGTGGTAGGAACAACTTTATAAAGTTTACCATTTACAAATGAAGTGGATCTTCCTGTCGTAGGATTAGCTACTGCATTAGTTCCCATCGTTAACTGATTGACTCCCGGAGCAATTCTTCCACTAGTAAAGATGAGTTCTCGATCAACTTCAACATTTCCCGCTAATGTTAAACCATTTGTGTTATTGATCTCAAGTCTATTTAATTTTCGGGTTCCTGTAAAAGCACCAGTTATAACTTGGGCGGATGCTCCTTGAAATATATAACGCAGTCCTGTCGAGCTAGAAGTTCCTCCAGTAAAGGTAGCTGCTCCATTTAAGGTGAAATTTCCTGCAATTAGTATAGTATTTGTAGTGCCCGAACCCGATGTGAAGGTGCCACCGTTGACAGTCAAATTTCTACCAATAGTTTTTGCCCCACCTGTTCCACCATTAAAAGTTCCTCCCGCTTGTGTGAAATCTCGTGTTATCGTTAATATACCATTAAGATTGTTATAGGTACCACCATTGACAAGTACATCATTCAGAACCGAAACTGTTCTGCTATTGGTATTCGTTAAGGTACCTGCATTTAACACTAAATCATTACAAATGGATATGTTGTTATTTGGCAAATTCTTTGTGCCTGAACCTTCAAGTGTCAGATTCCTTAAAGTTGTAACGCCACCCAAGATCTCATAACTTCCTGTGCCTCCAAAAATCACCCCTCCTCCTGAACATGAGAAGAAGTCATCATAAACAGCAGCTGGTAAGGAGACGCTTGTTGTATTACTCTCCAATCTCAAATTACCTGTTCCTGTTAAAGTCCCCAGTCTATGACCTATAGAACCTGATGGAATTGTTACTGTAGCACCGCTATTAATTGTTATAGCATAAAGGCTTACAGAACCGCTTGCTGTATTTAAAGTCAATGTATGCCCTGCAGAAACTTCTACAGTCGCACCCCTTGGTGAACCCCCACCTGGTACTGCCGGGGTATAAATGGGATCGCTAACATTTCCAGAAGCAATGGTTGTGTATACAGGAACATTATCAGGAATTGCCAGATCCGTTCCTGCAAAATATTGACCCGAAATGCCTGCATCGGTTACACCCGAAAAACTAAAGGTCATAATATTGGTCGACTCATCAAGATCTGATGATGCAAATTTGTTGATGTTGTTTGATGGATTTGAATCAGATAATATTCTTGCTGGAATATAATCTGCCTCCGTTCTGGGTGCCGTAACGTTTACAGCTCCTTGATCATATTGCAAGGACATGGTTGACCTGAAAGTGCTGGCCACGTTATCTGCATTAACAATCCAATGATACTCAAGAGCGTTCTGCAAGTCATCAAAATCTTCAGGACCTGCTCCAATTGGAAGTTCATCATCATCCACAATAGCTGGATGCATCTCATTGGCAGGTCTCACGGTAATTGTTGGAGCAGAGCCTCCTGTGGTAAAAGTAGGAGAGCTGAAATTAAAAGAAATTGGAGAATACGTTAATTGTCCAACAGGAAATATAAAATCAACCGTTGAATTGGCACTAAACTGCTTCCTGACGCCCTGATCTGTAAACGAACTATTCGTTTGAATCATGTTTGTAACAGAGAATGAATTGACAGCAGTTATTAAACAGGAAGTACCAAGTGTTAACAAACTTCCACCAATGTCAAAAACCCCTTGTTGTAACCTGAGGTTACCAGTAACATTAAAGTTGTACCCATTTCCATCAGGGACAATTACACCTAGTGAGTTGTTAATGGTAACAATACCCAAAGTGCCTGTACCGGCTATAGACCTGGTTAATTGCTGTTGAGACGCTCCGTTAAAGATAAGTCCAGATCCGCTAGTACTACTGATGGTGGCATCAATCTGTGCATTACCCTTTAAGTTTACAGCAAATCCTCCTGTAGAAAATGTTCCCGCAAGGACCTTCAAATCATTATTAATTGTAATCTCCTTAGAAAGAGACAATGTACCTGCTCCTGATTTTGTGAACTTATAAAAAGAAAACAAAGGAGTAGCTCCTGAAATTGCAGCTGCGGAAGAATTCGCAAAGGTAGTCGTGTTATTTCCATTCACATAGGAACCATCTACCGTAAAGTTACCACCAATGGTTAAGTCCTGGGCATTAGCATTTAATGTGGTGGAGGAGCTAACAATTACGTTTCCATTCACAGTTAAGGGTGAAATGTAAATTTTAGCAACAGGATTATTTACACCCGCTATGGTTAAGTTGTTTAATGCTACAGTAGATTGTATTCCTATATTTTGGCTATTTACTCCGCTTGGGGTAGATCCATTACCAATCGTTATTGTTGAGCTTGTAATTGTTGAAGAAGCTGGTTCAAGCCATAGCGAAGGAACCTTTGCGCTATTAATGCCTCGTACAATTGTAAAGCTACCTCCGGTATGATTAAACTGACTTCCTGCATTCAATACTTCAAAAACACCACGTGTAGTCGTAGCTGCAGATTCATTTCCAACCAATACGGTACCATTGGATTGGGTGTATTTTAAAACACCCGTATTACTTGTCAATTGTCGTCTGATTTGACCAGCAACAGTAAGCGATCCACCAGTCACCTCTATCGTTGCATTCCCAGAATTTGAGTATTCAATGTAGTTGGTATCGGAGGCTCCTCCACCATTAATATTAACAGTACCACCACTTACTCTGAGCAAACCATCAAGAGTGATGTTTGCATTTGTACTTGTGGTGGATGTTGCCACTGAACCTTGTTTCACTTCAAGGCCTGAAGTTCCAGGAATACTAAAGTCTGCACCACCCGAAGTAAGCGTATAACTAATTGCTGGATCATCAAGAACCAAGAGTCCGTTTTGTAAAACCAAAGGTTTAGTAGTTTGGTCAAACGGACCGTTCAATGTCATATTATCAGAAAGTGTGAATGTGGTGCTTATAGAAGTACCCTTATTGACAACTAATCTGAATAGGTCTGGAGTATTGCCTGATGCATTTGTGTAAGAAGCAGTCGTGCTTCCATTCACTTCCAAAATAGCATTATTGGCTGTACCTGTACCATTATACAAATCAATAATACCGGTAGTCTGGGTTATGTTGCCTCCTACTTTTAGTGTATGCGTTCTTGTATTCGGGGTAGTATTGATTACCTCAATTCGGTTATTAGCACTATTTACACTAAGTACATCATTTGTTACGGTAACTGTGTGAGAACCATTTTCTCCAAATTGAAAACGGCCTCCGCCTCCACCTCCAATTCCCGGTCTAAGATGTCTTCCGATAGTAACATTTGCTTCTGCTCTGAAAGTCCCGCCCCAATCCATCCACAAATCTCTATTGACTGTAATCGGAACTGTATTTCTCATTACCCTCAAACCATTATTATTCGCTCCATCATTTCCTTCAATTCTTAAGTTAGGATATTCAATAAATGCAGGATACATTGTATAGGTGGCATCATTCTCAACTTTATAGATAAACATACTTGCTGTCTGAATAGCAAAGTCACCTATATCCGTAGAATTTAGTGTGGGTAATGAACCATTCGCCTCTACCATTATTTCACCTGTTCCAGAAACAACACCTAAGGATACCGTAGTACCATTCGTAACTGTAATTCTTGGCAACCAACCGCCACCCGAATTGTCAAAGATTATTGCTGCAACAGAAACGTTCACATCCATGTTCACCCAGCTATTCTGATCGGAGGAACCATCTGTATTCTTAAGCATAACAACATCACCGGTACCCGGTTGATTGTTCGTAGCCGTTCCGTTAAAACCCGCAAGTGACCATTTATTATTATCGTTCCATCCCGTAACACCGTTCTCTCTGTTATAATAAACAGTGGGTGACCCTGTGAACAAACCCGCAGCACCTGCAGTAAAGGCAGCATTAGACAAGGTAAAACCTGTTCCAGGGAAAGTGCCACCGGTTGAAGCTCCATTATAGGTCAATATATTTCCTGGATCGTCAAAGTCAGAACCTTCCTCACTGGAACGGGTGAAAGGGGTAACCGTTAAAACCTTTCCTGCAACATAAGAATTATCATTTGCGCCATTAATGTCTGATTCATCGTAGGTAAAGCGATGAGAAACAGTTGGTAAAGTAGTAAACCCCGTATGAGAAAGTCTCCAATTATAGCTTATAGAATTGGTTGCGGGCAGGTTAACAATTTGTAACAAAGCATCCTCAATTGATATTTTGATCAAACCATCATCCGTAAAAGTGGAAATCTGTACAATCGCTGGTGTGTATCGAGTAGAAGCATTGGCATTCGTTCCGATGGGATAGGTAATAGCCTCAGCCGCATTAAAATACATTTCCAACCCTCCATCACTTGCATTACCTGCTGTTTGAATCATTTTACTAACTCCAAAACCCGTTCCCGCAATAGTTGCAGAGGCCCCGCTTAGAGTTAGTTTGTAAATGTTAATATTAAAAATACCGGAAGTCATCGTAAGCGTTCCGTATACAGTAAGATTATCCGTACCCAGAGTTATCACGGGACTCGCATCTGTATTATTCAACTCAAGGTTATAAATAGCAGCATTGGTTGAATTAAGAGTTTGATCCACAGTACCATCCATTGTTATTCTACCCGTTCCCGTGCTTTTACCCACCGTAACGCCACTCGCGAGTGAAACTGTGCCTCTTGCAGAAATAATGAACGTACTGTAGTCCAGAATTCCATTAGTTATAGTTAACGTGCCATTAACTCTCAACGCCGTTGCATTACCCGTAGTGATTGTTACTTCATCAGTGGGATTTGTCTTGTTAATCGTCAGATTATTAAAAGTCTGAGTTACAGCAGTATTTCCAAACACGAGTGACGTTACGCCGGCACCTGACAAGGTTGTTGTATTCGAACCATGCACATAAGTACCACCATTTTGAATTTCAAGACTTCCATTAATGCTGACATCTGCATTGTTGGCTGTAAAGTTTGCATTGTTCTCTATAGTAAAGTCATTTAATACAACGAGGGGTTGAATTGTAAGAGAAGGTTCGTTCGCACCACCACCAGTACCCGTAGTCGTTCCAAGAAGCTCAAGAGTGCGTGATCCTCCAGTGCCTCTAAGTATCACATTCCAAAAAGAAGAACGCGAAGTAATTCGGTAGCTGATAGCATTATCTGCCTCCATTATTACTGTGCCACCTGTAATACTGGTATTCGAAGGATCTGAATTTATAAAAATAGCCCCTCGTAAAGAACTGGTGCCTAGGCTACTCCTATTTTGTACAGTTAATGTACCACCACTCATACTAAACACATTACCTGTATAGGTTAAGCTAAACACAGCATAATCATTCGAAACTGCTCCACCCGTTAGAATGACATCTCCTCCTGATTGAATATAACTTCCCACAGCTCCAGCTCCAGCCGTGGAAGTTCTGATCGCTTGAGCAGTTAGGGTTCCCCCATCAATTTGTATAATTCCATCATCACGCAAGGTCAGTCCACTGTTGATAGTTGCAGTTAAGGTCCCGCTGCTTACCCTCACCTTTCCATAAGGAACAATAGCAGTACCCGAAGGTTTTGTTACAGAACCACCGTTAACCCATAACTGAGCACCTTCATATATAGAGTAGTTGCTGACAGTATTAAGATTATCAATTATAACGTTACTGCCAATCTCAACTGTTCCAGAGTTCAATCCTAATGCATTGAGATTGGATCCATTTCCATTTGCGGCAGGATTTGCTTCATTAATGTCATAATTAGCTCTTCCATAAAGATTAAAATTGGCAGAAGATGACGCGGATATACTCGCCTTATAGGTATCGTCAATTCCCTTGTTGATTTCAATCCTGTAAAAACGGGTTTCTCCATCACAGACAACTGATTGATCACTGCTTGTACTTAAAAGATTAAAATCAACAATCCCATCAGTAGCATCAGAACCTGTAATGGCGGAGGTTCGTTGTGTAAAGTAAGCTGTGCCTCCATTGTTAGAAAAGTCTCCGTAAAGATTCAGTTCGTGACGAGAATTCGTATTACCCGTACGTATTGCTCCCGTAGATGCGATTGATAAGTCTCCTGAGATCGTCAATGATCTGTTCGTGATAGCTACATCATTGTTAATCTTAAAAATTCCGTTTTCAATTGACAAGTCTCCATTCACAACCAGATCATTCATCAAGATTGCCACATCCGAGGCTGTGTTCATATTGATTTCTACGTCATTGAAGGTTCTAGCTTGATCCAATGATATCCCCGTACCATAAATCTCCAATGTACCGCCAATAGATGCGCTCGCGAAATCCGTAGCTGTTCCTAAGGGAAAATTATCTGATGCTCCCGAAATTCTAATTCGGCCATCACCAGATATAGTATTAAAATTATGACCAGTTGTTGAGGCTAAATCTAATGTGCCATGAATTTCTATGCTATTCAGTTGTACAGAGTTGGTATTCATGGTAATTGTTCTTCCAGAAGTTACAACCACATTATCTGTAATACTTGGGATCTCATTAGATGGATTAACTAAAAGTGGGGTCAAGCCACCATCTAATGTCCAACTAGTTGGATTCGTCCAATCCCCAGATTGATAGCTATACCACGTACGATTACTTGTTCCCAACAAAGGACTTGTAGTGGCATTAAGAGTACCAATAGTATACACACCGTCTATAAGATTGGCATCCGCTACCCTGAAAGTTAGTTGATCTCCGATGAGTGTTTTGTCAGAATTGGTAATAGCAGAAACCACATCATAATTACCTGTGCTCGTGTTTCTTAGAAGGAGTACATAATTGTCTTTATTCTGTGGAAATTGTCCTGCTATACCTTCGCTAAAGTCAAAAGTGATGTTAGCATCAATTCCACTTGCAGGAGTGCGATCTACATACCAAGTTCTGTTCCAACGTTCAACCACTCCTCCAGTACCCAAATTACTTGTTACCACTGAATTGGTTACACCATTATGTGCTGCTAAAACAAATTCGCCGTTGACGTTAATTGTTCCGGCTGAAGGAGTCAAAATCAATCCTTTAGAATTAGCTATTAAGTGTGAAGATCCTCCATTAAAACCTATGCCTGCTAAATCGAAATCGTGGTTCAATGTGGTGCCTCCTGCATTATCACCAGCATATAAATCTCCTGCAGTGAGGGGAGAATTATACTTTGCTGACAAGTAATTCTCAACAATCTGTCTTTGAGCAGTATTCAGGGCCGTTCGATAAATAACAACTTCAACAATTTGACCCTCGAAGTTATCACTACTTAAAGCGTCAAAAGACCCTATATATAAATTTGAAGCATTATTAGGCATGCTTGACGAGCCTGAAGGGGAAGTCTGATTGGAACCATCTAATAAACCAACTTGTGTTGTCCCATTCATTACAAATGAAACAATATCAGTTTGATTAAGTGAGGAGTTAGAGGAAGATAAATTACTATTCGTCCCTGTAGAAATTGTTACCTGACAACGAAGTGAGCCATTTAAAAGACTTATGAAGTAAGATTGGTTGTTACTTGAAGACTGCCTTTTTGATAAAATTCCAGTGATCGTTGGGGCTGATGTCGGTCTAATGACTAAAAACACTGACAATTGAGTTGTGTTGTCCAAATTATCGTTATCAGGAATTTCAAGAAAAAAATTACCTGCAGTATTAGGAAACGTTAGACTTGCAAGTCCATTAAAATTCGCATCTATTGAATTATAAGTAGGCCTAGTAGCACCACTACCTGCAGCATTATTATTGTTCCCCGACTGATCTGCCCAGGCATCAACAAAACCTGAACTATGGGTAATACCCGCATCGGACTTAAGCCACAAAACATTCTGCGGTTGGCCACTCGCACCGGTGGCATTACCTACTCCACCAGGCCCGGTTTGGGAAAAGACTGACTGGGTTAGGGAAGAAATTAGTGCAACTAATGGGATGAACAGTTTAGGAGAGGT
>LNEN01000060.1 GCA_001464155.1 Cytophagales bacterium Ga0077538
ATCCCGACATGGCGCTCAATTACATCTGGTTCGGATTCTTTCTTATTGCCTTTATCGTTGCCCTGGTCAAGCTCGTGTTCTTTCAGGATATGGCGGTATTCCCGGCCCTGATGAACTCCACCTTCTCTTCCGCCAAAACAGGTTTTGAGATCTCGCTTTATCTTACCGGGGTGATGTCGCTGTGGTTGGGGCTGATGAAGATTGCTGATAAGGGGGGCATTGTTCCCATCCTCTCTAAAGTGATAGGCCCCTTCTTCCAAAGGCTTTTCCCGGAAGTGCCGAAAGATCACCCTGCCAATGGCTCCATCCTCATGAACTTCAGCGCCAACATGCTTGGCCTTGACAATGCGGCCACTCCTCTCGGGCTAAAAGCCATGAAGGAATTGCAGGAAATCAACCCCGATAAAGACACTGCTTCCAATGCTCAAATCACCTTTATGGTACTGAATGCCTCGGGACTGACCCTCATTCCCATCACGGTGATTGCTGACCGGGCAAGCCTGGGATCGCTAAACCCCACTAGCATTTTTATACCTACCCTACTAGCTACTTTTTGCTCAACCATAGCCGGCCTGATTTACCTCTCTGTGAAGCAAAAAATTAAGTGGGACGCGGTGATGATTGCTTACATCACAGGCATTACTGCATTCATTCTATTGATGGTCTTCTATTTTGCTTCTCTCACACCAGAAGCCTTACAAATGCAATCTTCGCTGATCAGCAGTCTCGTTATCCTCAGCCTTATCATCAGTTTTCTGCTATTAGGTTTCAAACGCAAACTGCCGCTCTTCGAAACATTTGTAGAAGGTGCCAAGGAGGGCTTTGAAACATCCATTAAGATCATTCCCTACTTAGTGGCTATGCTGGTGGGTATTGGTTTGTTCCGCGCTTCGGGTACTATCGATTACTTAATGAATGGCCTCGCCTGGACTTTCAGCACGCTCTTTCACATCAACACAGCTTTTGTGGATGCCTTGCCCGTAGCCCTTCTTAAACCGCTTACCGGACAAGGTTCGAGGGCCATGATGATGGACATCTCTAAAGCATTGGGACCCGATTCGTTTGCTGCCAATCTCGCCAGCATTTTCAGGGGATGTTCCGAAACTACCTTTTATGTACTGGCCGTTTACTTTGGCTCCGTACAGGTGCGCAAAACGCGTTATGCCCTCACCGGAGGATTAATTGCCGATGTGGTGGGAGCCATTGCTGCCATCTTCATTGCGTACCTGTTTTTCAACCCTCCTGCTTAAAAAAGTAAAACTAGGTTTGCAATCTTGCAGAGTTAGCCCTAACATTGATTATGGAAAAGAAGGCTGAAATCCAAAAAACTATTTACGACAATGCTAAGACCCACTTTCTTGGCAATTTCCCCGATTCACTACCAATTGAACAAGCCTATGTACACATTGGCATGTACCTCGGATGGATCATTGAAAACGATTTGTATTCAGAATACTTTGAAGAAGAAGCAGCCATTCAAATCTTCCGATTTAAGAGAAGAGAGATTTCCTGTACAATTCTGAGCGAGATCTGGGACGGTTATTTAGGATTTGAGTTATTCAGCAGAGCGGGTAATATGTTTACCTACTATTATTATGGCGGTGGCTTGTATCGCAACGATTATGATGAAATTCTGGTGAAAGGTTTACCCTCTATTTATCATGTAACGGATAGCTGGGAAAACTACGACAGAATAAAGAATAGAATAGACCTGCGTTTCCAGGATTGGAAAAAACTAACCGGCCAATAAGCCGGTTTTTTTATGTCCTTATTTCATCTTTCCGTTTTTATCAATCACCCAAGTTCCTTCAGCCGATTTTAACAGTAATTCTCCATTGGCGAAGGTCGCGGAAGAAGGACTGCTCTCAATCAAGAAATTGCTACTCCAGGCCAAGCCATCAGAGCGATAGATTTTTGCGACACTTACCGGATGCTTCTCCACTGTTTGTCCATCCTGCTCTACCTGAACTTTCTTATCACTGTAAAGGATCACAAAAAATATCTGTGCGCCTGGGTCTGAGATGATGAAGGCATGCGACTTGGATAGCGTTGCATGTTTATAGGTGTTTTTTTCAATAGGGAAAGTAACACCGATGTCTGGCTTTCGGGAAGGGGTAATGGTATAGAAATAGCCCGTTGTACTGATCGAATCCTTGAACATCAGACCCGCAGTAAACTTCTCCTCCTCTACTACTAAAGGTTGATAGATGTATGCAAGACCGGGATTTGCTTGCAAAGAAAC
>LNEN01000061.1 GCA_001464155.1 Cytophagales bacterium Ga0077538
CTCCAAACTCCATTGATAATCAGCATCATCGAAGTACGTTAGAGAAAGAACAACCGGATCATCGAAACAGGCTTTTACCAAGGGAACTTTGGGGTTCATCTCAACACTAAATTTGTCATCAATTAGAAGGGTGTTGCTGAATGAAGTGCACACGTCTGTGACAATTTTGGTCTGGTAAGTTCCTTTTTTACGGATATCAAGTACAGAAGCCGAATTATCAATAGGTGTAAATCCTTCAGTCTCTATTTCCTTAAAAAGCCATTCTACTGAGTGAGATTGCGGTGGGAGATTGTCGAGGGCTAATGTAGCAAATCCATCGTCACAGAGATTTCCCTGTTCTCTTTTTAGAATTGTATTGGGGGGTGTTTCCAAGTGAACAATTACCGTGTCTTTAAAAAGACACCCATTGGATGAAGTGTAGTTATAGATTAGTTCCAATGCATTTATCAGTACTATATCATGGCCGTAAAATTTATTGTCACTTACCCGATAACCAGACCATGTACCCCC
Source organism: Cytophagales bacterium Ga0077538 (assembly GCA_001464155.1). Classification (GTDB taxonomy): domain Bacteria; phylum Bacteroidota; class Bacteroidia; order Cytophagales; family Cyclobacteriaceae; genus Chryseotalea. Next base: position 511 of record LNEN01000061.1, read on the forward strand.
GGAAGGATCTGCTGTTAAGACAAGAGGAGCTGAAACATTTGTACAAATCTTCGTTGGGAAATTAAAGTTAAAGGTCAATTGCTCAGGTTCAATTTTAGCAATGCTAGAAAGAGTAGAGCAAGCCAGATTGCTAGCCTCTACTTGATACTCACCAATCATTTTTGCCTGTATAGATGAAGTTCGAAACTCAAGTAGTTGAAATTCATCATGACTAGTAGGTCGGTAATACCAGCGATAAGTATTGCCAGTAGATTCCTCAATACTCAGCTCAATGGAGAAAGCTATTTTCTTACACACGATGTGAGCATCAGATGATGTCCAGCGTATCAGTGGTGGAGCTTCCACTTGTATCACCATTCTCCCTTCATATGCACAACTGCTAGTCTGATAAGTGAGCTCATGAGTACCCACCCCAGCTACAGCAGGGTCAAATTCTCCTGTTGAGGCATTCGTTATTCCTACCCCGCTCCAAACGCCACCAAAAGGATAGCCCAAGAGCTTTATTGGATTATTGGTGATACAAACTGGAGCTACAAGTTTTACAAGAGGCGGGGTTGGGGTAACGTAGACAGAACCAGAAAGCTTAGCGTTTTCAATATCTTCAATGGAGGCCCCTATAAAGAAGTCTGTATCACTCAGGCTAACAGATAGACCATAATAATCCTTGATAAATGAATCTCCTGTAAAGTCATAGAGGCTAATCACATCTGTCCAAAAGAAGTTCTTTGACTGAAAGATATAGGAACGACCTGGTTTATTCCTAGGGGTGAATTCATCTCGGTAATAATCTCCTCCTGGTGCTCCGACAATAAGTGTGTTGAAAAGATTCTTTACAGAGTAGCCGAAAAATTCGCGTTCAACTTTAACTCGAGGTAAAAGCTTTGCTGTTTCGGTTCTGGAAGTCCAAGACTCACCGGGCAATTTTGTATAGACATAGACTGCACCCACATCCCAGACACCCTGATAATCTTTAGCGGGTGCCCCAATAAAAATCGTATTTTCTTCAATAGAAACTGAATGGCCGAAGAGTGAGCCATTGGTAACCCATCCGCTAAAGTCTGGTTTAATTCTAAGAGGTTCAGGGTCTGAAGGACTCAGTACATGTTTGACCTCCCATTTTCCACTTTGATTTAACTGAAGGATATTGCCTCCAGCCAAGAGTAAATCATTTTCAATAGCTACCGAAATGGTGGATGTTTTGGCAAAAAAATTACCATAACCGACTTCAACGATATGGTCAAACACCCACAGAGTTCCATCAAATTTATAAATCGCTAGTGTCTGCTTTGTGGAGGTGTTACTAACATAGGGAAGTATTAACCATTCATCATTCATTGCTAAATTATCTCCACTGGCTCCTACATTTAGACTATCTGGAAGTTTAATTTCCTGAAGCAAAGAAGTAGACCAATCGTCATTGTCTTTTTTATAGATAAAAACTTTACCTGTTGGTTCAAATCCTATGGCACCTATGGCAAGATGATGTCCATTTGTTGCCAAGGCTGAACCAAAAACATCATCATACATTGCAGCATATGGAGGAAGAATAGTTTTTACCTTTTGCCAGGAACCTGATTGTTTTTTATACATATGGACAGCACCTGCATTTTGTTTTAAGGAACCAT
>LNEN01000062.1 GCA_001464155.1 Cytophagales bacterium Ga0077538
TAATGTGTTGCTGGAAACTTTTATTGAAAATGCCGTCTCCACTTTCAAAAGCAGCGAAGACCATGTGTACGTTTCACTGGATAGTCGCTTTCTCTTGAACGTGATGGTGGATGGTGATACAACTTTTATCAAACACAAACATTTTGATGTACAGACAGAGTTGGATTACCTGGCCACAGAGCAAAAACTGATTATCCAACCTTCTGAAGTTAAACTAGAACAGGCCCTCTTTAAAATGGATGGGAGCATCGACCTGGATGATGATATGAATTTGGATATCAACTTTCACGGCAACAAACCCAACTTCAATCTCTTCCTGGCCTTTGCTCCGGAAGAACTGGCCCCGGCTCTACAGCGCTACGAGAATGCAGGAAAGATTTTCTTCGAAGCGAAACTCACCGGTAAGTCCATCAATGGGCACAACCCACTCATAGAAGCTGATTTTGGTTAACTCTACTTTAAAGGCCACTTCACTACTGGCGAAAAGCGCAATGCCTCCACCATGGAATTTTCATTAACTGATTTCTCAGCCAAACCGGAAGCGGGAAGTTTTAGTGGCAATCTGTTAGTGAAGAACTTCGAGTCGCCAGATATTAACATGCAGTTGCGTTCCGAATTTGATCTGGACTTTCTTTCCAAATTTCTCAATATTAATGATCTCCAGAACTTACAAGGCAAGGTGGCTCTCACCATGAACTTCCACGACATCATCGACCTGCGCAATCCAGAAAAGAGTATTGAGAAATTGAATGAGTCTTATTTTACGGAGTTGGAAGTAGAGAATTTAAGTTTCACAAGTGCTCATTTCCATTTGCCTATACACGATATCGATATAAAAGCAGTCATGGATGGACATGCCGCCACCATTGATCACTTTCGTGTAAAGGTGGGTGATTCCGATATTAGCCTGAAAGCACAGATAAGTGACCTGCCCGCAATTTTACATCACACAGCTAATCCTGTAAGTGCTTCCGTAGAAATTGCTTCGAACATTTTAAATGTTAAGGAACTCACTAGTTACGATACGGTAAAAGGAATTGACGAGACCATCAAAGGCTTAAGTCTGAAACTTAAATTCAACAGCAGCGCCAAAGCTTTTACGGAATCACCCAACCTGCCGGTAGGTGAGTTCTTCATTGAAGACCTCTACGCGCAATTAACACATTACCCGCACAAGCTCCATGACTTTCATGCCGATATCTTTGTCGACAATCAGGATTTTCGCATCGTAGATTTTACCGGCATGATCGACAAAAGTGATTTTCACTTCACGGGTAAGCTTAAAAATTATGATTTGTGGTTTACCAACAATCCTTTAGGCGACACGAAGGTTGAATTTAACCTCACCTCCAAATTACTGCAGTTGGAAGATCTCTTCTCGTATGGAGGAGAAAATTACGTTCCGGAAGATTACCGGCACGAAGAATTTAAAAACCTGCACGTACACGGCTTTGCTGATTTGCATTTTAACAAGGGCCTCCAGTCATCCGATGTGTACCTCGACAAAGTCGAAACCCAAATGAAAATTCACCCCTTGCGCTTTGAGAAATTCAAGGGGCGCATTCACTATGAAAAAGAACATCTGGTGGTAGAGAAACTCAGCGGCCAGATTGGCAAGAGTCAGTTTGAAACAAACCTTCACTATTATTTTGGTTCGGATGAAACCATTAAGAAAAGAGACAATCATTTTAGCATTACTGCCTCGCGTCTGGACTTTGATGAACTCTTCAATTACACTCCGCCCCCTGCGCAGGCAAACGTAAAGCCGGAAGATCACGAGGCCGTATTTAATATTTACGATCTTCCCTTTACCGACATGACTTTCGATGTGGATGTGAAGCATCTTAACTATCATCGCTATTTGTTAGATGATTTCTACCTGAAGGCACGCACACAGAAAAATCATTACATCTACATTGACACACTATCGCTGGCGGCAGCGGGTGGAAAAATAAACCTGCACGGATACTTCAATGGTTCGGATCGCAATAAAATTTATTTCAGTCCTACCATGAAACTGCACAAAGTTGATTTGGACAAACTCCTGTTCAAATTTGAAAACTTTGGACAAGATCATCTCGTCTCCGAAAACCTTCATGGAAAGCTCAGCGGCACCCTTACGGGGAAAGTGCATGTGCATGCCGACATGGTTCCTATTCTTGATGACTCTGATGTTCACATGGATGTAGAAGTTACTGGTGGTCGATTGGAGCATTATGCCGCCCTGGATGCCGTCTCTGATTACTTCAAAGATAAAAATCTCTCGAAAGTATTGTTTGATACCCTGCACAACCAATTAGATCTATCCAAAGGAATATTGTCCATTCCGAGCATGACCATTAATTCCACTTTAGGTTTTATTGAGATTTCTGGTAAGCAGGATTTGAACATGAACATGGAGTATTATCTGCGCATCCCCTGGAAACTGGTAACTGAGGTTGGTGCAAAGAAATTGTTTGGCTCCTCTGACAAAACTGAAGGAGAAGATGAAATTCAGTATAAAGATGAATCGAAGAGAACACGCTTTGTTAATCTGAAAATCACCGGGACTCCTGATGCCTATAAAATATCCATGGGCAAGGATAAAAATCGCTAACTAAACTAACTAGTACTTTGCTATCTGCACGCACCACACTACTCCTCTTCGTACTCTTTACTCGTACTGTATCTTCCTCCGCACAGGACTCCACCCGGTATTTAAAAGAAATAACCATTCAGGCGTATAATAGCAAAAGACCGTTGTCAGAAGTATCTGCTTCTGTTTCTCAACTTAGTTCCCTTCAACTCAGTCGCTTCTCCAACACCAGTTTACTTCCCGCTGTCAATACCTTACCGGGAGTACGCATGGAAGAACGCTCTCCGGGCAGTTATCGCTTTTCCATCCGCGGCAGTTTGTTGCGTTCTCCTTTTGGGGTTCGCAATGTTAAATTTTATTGGAATGGTTTGCCTATTACCGATGGAGGTGGCAACACCTATTTGAATCTCTTTGATTTTGGTAGTTTAAGTGCGCTGGAAATTATAAAAGGTCCGGGCGCAAGCCTCTATGGTGCGGGTACTGGGGGCGTTGTGTTACTCACTCCTCCTGCTTTCGATACTCAAAAAGTGGCAGACGCATCCCTTCAAGTGGGAAACTATGGTTTATTCAGGTCTCGGGTAAGTGCTAATCTATTAGCTTCTCCCAAAAATCAACTGTCCGCACATGCCTCCTTTCAGAAAAGCGATGGGTATCGCGAGCAAACAGCCATGGAACGAATTAGCGCTGGACTGGATTGGATTTATTTCATCACTCCAAACAGCACTCTCACTACAAATTTCTTTACCAGTCAATTATTCTATGAAACCCCCGGTGGTTTAACGAAAACACAGTTCGAACAAAACCCTGCGCAGGCACGACCCGCTGGTGGACCCAACCCCGGTGCTGTTGAACAACAAGCGGCTGTTACCAATAGCACACACTTCTTGTCGTCACAGTATGAGACAGAGTGGAATAAGTTAACTTTCAATGTCGGGTTGATTGCATCACTGACTGACTTTACGAATCCTGCCATTCGCAATTTGGAAAAACGAGAAGAAGGAAATCTGGGTGGACGCACCTCCCTACAATACAAACATCAAATCGGTGCGGTCACCAGTAAATTTACATTAGGCGCAGAACTCCAGTATTTTTATTCTCCGGTAGACGTCTATCAAAATGTGCAGGGAGAGGCGGGTGCATTGCAATTTCAAGATGAGTTGTGGTCTACCAACCAACTCTATTTTGCACAGGCTGAGTTTGATTTACCCAAGGAGTTTTTCTTAACTCTTGGGGGAAGTATAAATGCTCTTGAATACACCTTTGAACGCGCTTATCCACAACCCACCGTTACACAAACAAAATCCTTTGATACTGAGTTCTATCCAAGATTGGCGCTGGTAAAAAAAGTAACGGAAAGTCTTTCTCTTTTCAGCAGCATTAGCAAGGGCTTCTCTCCTCCCTCCTTGGCAGAAGTACGCCCTTCAACCAATACTTTTAATAGCGGACTGCAAGCAGAAAGCGGTAGAAACATCGAGATGGGTGTTCGGGGAAAAGCTTTGTCCAATAAAATAAACTACGAACTTACCCTCTACGATTTTCAACTAGAAGAAACGATTGTCTTGCAGCGCGCTGACGATGGAGCTGACTATTTTGTAAACGCAGGAGAAACCTCACAGCAAGGTTTGGAAGCTTCGCTGGCGTGGACAGCTCGTTTGCAGGATCGTTCTACCATGTCAGTATGGATGGCTTATTCGCTCAATGATTATTATTTTGAGGAGTACGTGCAAGACGGCAATGACTATTCTGGAAATAGACTGACAGGTGTGGCTCCTAATGTTGCTTCACTCGGTTTGGATTTCACACTGGAGAATGGACTCTATCTTAATACTACCCTTTACTACACCGACCACCTACCGTTGAATGACGGCAACACTGAGTACGCCTCTTACTATTGGTTAGTGGGCGCGCGCTTGGGATATAAAAGAAAACTTCCAAAAATAGAAATAGATGCCTTCGTAGGAATTGACAATGCCCTGGACGAACGCTATAGTTTAGGAAATGACATCAACTCCTTTGGTGGTCGTTACTACAATGCTGCACCCACACGCAACTATTACCTGGGACTTAGTGCCAAGCTCAATAAAAAGAAGAATTGAGTTTGGTGGATTCGTGAATTGATCGAGATTGTTTAATCAATGTCGTTTAGTTAATCTTTTTTAGTAGCCTCACCTCCAGTCCTCTCCAAAAGAGAGGATGACCATGGAGGATTAACTAAACGGAATTGATTGCTTAGTAAGAGGTTAACCACTTTACAAACTTTCCCCACAAAGTGGTAGGCGCTGGCTGTTGAACTTTAGCCTTTTGAATCACCGGTGCTTCTGCCTTCGATTTTTTAGTAGGTGTATTGGTTTGCACCTTCTTCAAATACTTTTGAGTGCGGGCTTCTTTTCTTCGCTCCAACTCCGCTTTGCGCTTTTCCTCCAAGGCTCTTCGTTCTCTTTCTCTTGATTCCTCCAATGGATTTCTGGAACTTCTTCGCTCTGGCTTTCGCTCCTTCTCTCTTCTTGGTTTCCTGAGAGGCAGCGCCTCTGATTTTTCTGCTTCTTGTGTAGGTGTACCCTCCTCACCTTCTTTGACTGCCTCCTCCTTCTTTTTCTTCTCTGGCAATTCAATTTTACCCAACACCTTCAAACCTGATAATTCAATCTTAGGCGCACGAATAATGTCCGGCAAACTCTCTACTGTCTCGTATGTGGTGCTTCCCTCTACCGGTTGAGTCTCTTCTGCTGATGCATTCAATTCTTCAACAATGGTCTCTTCTTGTGGTTGCTCTGCAATAGGCTCCTTCACTTCTTCCTCAACCTTCTCCTCCTCAACAGATTCGACAGGGGCATCGAACAAGCCAGGGGCGAAATGAGTATACACTAAACGCACCTGATCGTCTTCCACTTTAGTATTGGCAGTATCTTCCAGCTGAATGGATTGCGTAGCCAGGAATTGGATGATATCGGTGGATTTGACTGATAGCTTGCGAGCTAATTGAGCGAGCCTCATGCAGGGTGCTGGTTAAGTTTGCCGCAAATATACTTGGCTATCAGCATTTTAAAAAGGTCATCCTTACATTAGCTGCTGACGCAGGGTCTCGTAAGGCAGTTCCACCTCCAGGTGAACAGGTGCATCGTTGATACTCTGATAGTTTAACTCCACCATGCTCCTGCGGGTATTTTGCGGATCGGGATAAATACGACCAATGCTGGCAATGTTTACTAAAACCGTTTCGGTCTCTTCGTCCCTCAATACCGGCAACTCAATAAATTTATTCATGTATCTGGTTTATTCTCACAAAGGCAAGCCTAGAAGAAAGTGTTCTTATAACTTTTGCCTCCACTGCTTCTTCTCCCCTCGTTGCTTTTTATCGTCAATCCTTTTTCGCTTTGCTGCCTTACTGGGTTTGGTAGCCTTTCGCGCTTTCTTTATTGTAAAGGCTTTCACTAACAAGTTCTCAAGCTTTACCAACACCTCTTCCTTGTTCTGCAGCTGAGAGCGTTTTTCTTGAGCGTGTAATAAAAGCACGCCCTCTTTTGTGAGACGGCTCGCCCATTTGTTCAGCAATACTTCTTTTTGTTCGGGTGTAAGCTTAACAGAATGCCGAACGTCAAAGCGCATGGAAATTTTCGTACTTACCTTGTTAACGTTCTGCCCACCCGGACCACTGCTACGTGAAGCGCTGAATTCAAGTTCATCCAACAAATCTGATGCATGAATGCGCGTCATGGTTTATCTTACTTTTTCAGGATGGTTACTTCCACGCGTCTGTTGTTCGCTCTTCCACTTTCCGTATCATTGCTGTCGATAGGCTTCGTCTCCCCATAGCCGTGAGCTGTTAACCGGTTGCGGTCTACACCCTGACTCACAATGTAATCCACTACCGATTGTGATCGACCTTGAGATAAATTCAAATTGTACTCATCAGCTCCTTTGTTGTCGGTGTGTCCGGCAATTTCAATTTCAATAGATGGGTTTTGTGTTAGAAAATCAACCACCTTGTTCAGCTCCACAAAAGATTCACTCTTTAAGGTAGTCTTATCAAAATCGAAATAGATGTTATTCAATCGAACCGTCAATCCGATTTCAATCGGTGACAAGTACAGGTCTTTAAATAAAGGAGTATTGTCTTCCGAATCCGCTTCGATACTATCTACCGCAGCTAAATAGCCTTCCGCTCTGGCCGTAATAACATACATACCCAAGCCTGGAAGTTCCTTTTCGTATTTGCCTTCCGTGGCTGTTGTCTTTAAAGCAGCTTTTCTCTTCGCCTGAATTTCAAGGGTTGTAGTCAGTGGCTGTTCTGTTTTCTTATCAAAGGTAGTTCCTGTTAAAATCAATTTCTTCGCTACAGGATTCAATAAAATGTCTACAGTAACTGTCGTATCATTCTTCAAGGTTGGCAGTGTGATCGTTTGTTTATCTGGTAAAAAATTGGAGGCTGTTGTGGAGAGTGTATACGAGGCCACCTCAGGGATACGCGTTTCATAACGGCCGTCCACTTTAGTTTGAAGTGTGATGGGTTTTTCGGTTGCCGTCACTACAACCACTGCAGGAATGGGGCTGTTTGTTTTTGCATTCAATACCGTTCCGTTTACGATCACCTTAATATCGCGTGGCACTAATTTGAAAAGGTCAAGATTTCCTCCATCGATGGTGGAGTTCGCACGACTGGTAAAAACATTGCCATTTTTATCCATGCAGAAGTATAATTCTTCCGCAGCCGTGTTAATAGCAGGTCCCAGGTTTACAGGAGGAGACCATTTTTGCCAGGAGTCATCCAGACGCTTTGTTTTATAAATATCTAACTTCCCTCTTTTGCCGGGGGCGTTGCGATCGCTGGCGAAATAGAGCGTCTCATCATCCGCTCCGAGAAAAGGGCCGCAATCATCATCCTTCACGGAGATGTTCAATTTCACCGGCTTGCTCCACTTCCCATCAGCCGCTTGATTGCTGACATACAAACTACTTCGCGTACTGGTTGGTATTTCGCTAAAAAATAAGATGATGTGTTTGACATTGCTGGAAATAGAGGCTCCGTAGAAACGGCCTTTATTCATGTCTTCAAATCCTGGAATTTCAATTTCAGTAAGTGAACCACCAGCGCTTACTAAGGAGAAGCCTTTAGAATCCTTTCTCCTGCCTCCTTTAATAAACAAAGAGCCATCGGGCAACGCAGTGAACACTTGATTGCTGCGGTGTGCGTTGAACGGAGAACCGAGGTGCTGTGCAGTACCCCAATCACCTTTGTCATTGAGCGTGCTTACCCAGATATCATCACTGCCTTCTTTTCCATAATTATTCTCCGGATGGTTGTGAACAAAGAAATACAATTTCGATCCATCCTGGGAAACAAGCGGAGCGGCCTCATGATAATGGGTATTTACTTCTTTGCTGAGTTTAACCAACTCATAGCGCGTGGAGAATTCCTGCCCCATACACGACAAAGACAGGAGAAGTGCACTTACAAAAAAACAGGTTTTCATACTTCTGGGGTTCGTATAATTTAATTCTACATCGGTGCCAAACACAGCAAGTCTAATTGTTTAGAAGTAGCTCCCAACAATGGTAGCGACTAAAAAAAGAAAAACACCGGCCTTCCACTTTGCCAAATAGTAGCCACAATGATGAGAAGGGCCAGGGCATTAAAGATAGCCAATCGCTTATGCTTGGCTAAATCTTCTGTCATGCGCTTCGCTGTTGAATACGCTATGGTAATGAGCGTCACGGCAATCAGCATACCAATCACATGCTCCACGGCCCAATAGCGCAAGGTGGACTCTTTCATCGTATTCTCATTGAATTGTACATTCGAGCTCATAAAGTACAAGATCAGTCCCAGCACCAGCTGAAGGTGGGTTGAAATGAGCAGGCTCAGGCTTAATTTCTTATCGATGGGTTGGAAGGGCTTATTACCCAAAAAACCGGCTGTTGTCTTTACAATTACCAGCAACAACAATATTAAGACAATATAGCGAAGGCTTGAATGAGAGTGAAAAAGTCCAGTATACATAGTTATTAATTTTAAACATCGAAATTAGCATAGCTTTTCGATACTTCCGAAAAATCCTACTTTTGTTTACCTGCCTATGAAACGATTTCAACTGTTTTTCTTGCTGATTCTTTGGCCATTGGTTTCGTCTGTTGCGCAAGCGCCTGAGCAAGAGCAGGTGCCTGATACCGTTCGGGCGGGGGCTTATATCATCAATATTCACGATATCAACTTCCGGGATAAGGAATATACCATTCGTTTCTGGTTGTGGATGCTATACGACAATCCTTCCTTTGATTTTGCAGAACAAATTGACATCCCGAACGCAAAAGAAATTGATAAGCCTGCACCTTTGATGGATTTGGTGGATGGCAAAACCTGGCAGCTCATGAAAATGAAATGCACGATGAAACAGAATTGGAAAGTGAACGACTTTCCATTCGACAAACAACACCTCACGGTACGCGTAGAAAATTCAGTGTATGACAATGCACACCTGGTCTATGAACTCGATCAGAGTGGCAGTACCTATGATCGCGAGCTTACCATTGATGGCTGGCACATAAGTAACTTTAATGTGGACACTTCGGTCAACGAGTACACCACTGTCTTTGGCGATCCCAGCTCGGATTTACTTCATTCGGAATATGCTTCTTTCAATATCAATATGGATATAGAACGGGATGCCTGGGGGCTTTTTGCGAAAATCTTCATAGGCATGTACATTGCGTTTCTTATTTCCATCATCAGCTTTACACTTCGCCCCTCTGAACTCGAACCTCGCTTTGGTTTGCCTGTCGGTGGTTTATTTGCAGCAGTTGGTAATAAATACATCATTGATTCTTTACTGCCTGAATCAACCAGTTTTACCTTAGTGGATACGCTACACACCGTTACTTTTTTAGGCATTCTCGCAACCCTTCTTGTTTCGGCTATTTCGCTAAAGTATTTTGATAATGGCCAATTGGATAAGAGCATTACCTTCAACCGCATTGGCGCACGCATCGTTGTTATTTCCTATGTAGTAATCAACCTCTTATTGGTTGGCCTGGCCATCGCCTGAAGAAAGGCTAACACTCATTTGGATGAAATGCCTACCTTTGCAGGAGACTATATCCATCTATGAAATGCCCATTAAAACACCCTGCACCAAGCTGTAAGATACTTTAAGGCATTCCATGTGACCATTATCAAACATTTATTAACACATGAAAATCTATAATTCCATTGTTGAGACCATCGGAAATACACCCATGGTTAGGTTAAATAAGTTAGGAAAGGGCTTACCCGGCACTCTTCTGGCTAAAGTAGAATATTTCAATCCTGGTAACTCCACCAAAGACCGCATGGCATTGAAAATGGTGGAGGATGCCGAAAAAGCCGGTATCTTAAAACCAGGTGGAACCATCATAGAAGGAACTTCCGGAAATACAGGTATGGGACTTGCCTTGGCTGCAGTCGCCAAAGGCTATAAGTGCATTTTTACCATGGCTGATAAGCAGTCCCAGGAAAAAATCAATATTCTTCGAGCCGTGGGTGCAGAAGTGATCGTGTGCCCAACCAATGTGGAGCCAGATGATCCACGCTCCTACTATTCCGTGGCGCGCAAACTGAATAAAGAAATTGCTAACTCCATCTATCCGAACCAATACGACAACCCTTCGAATGCGCAGGCCCATTACGAAAGTACCGGACCTGAAATACTCGACCAAACCGATGGCACCATTACGCATTACATTGCCAGCGTGGGAACCGGTGGATCGATGTGCGGTACGGCCCGTTATTTGAAAGAGAAAAATAAGAATATCGTGACGGTAGGTATCGATACCTACGGCTCGGTGTTTAAAAAATATAAGGAGACCGGCATTTTCGATGAGAATGAAATCTATCCCTACCTGACAGAAGGCTTTGGAGAAGACATTCTTCCAAAGAATGTAAACTTTGATCTGATTGATACCTTCATTAAAGTAACAGACAAAGACGGAGCCATTATGGCACGCAGACTTTCTAAAGAAGAAGGTTTGTTTGTTGGATGGTCAAGCGGTTCGGTGATGCATGGTGCCCTCGAGTATGCGAAAGAGCATATGAAGAAGGGTGATGTATACGTGTTGTTACTCCCCGATCATGGTACTCGTTATTTAGCGAAAGTTTACAATGATCAGTGGATGCGCGATCATGGTTTCCTGGATTCACGCACCTTTGGTACCGCCCGCGACATTATTCAATCCCGCAACGGAAAAAACAGTTTACACACAGTTACCAAATCCACGAAAGTGAGCGAAGCGATTCTTGTGATGAACCGCGAAGGCATTGACCAGATACCTGTAACAGACAATGGACATTTTGTAGGCAGCGTAAGTTCTGCTGCTTTACTTGAAAAAATTATCAGCGATAGTAATTTACAGCAGAAGCAAGTAGGAGAAGTAATGGAGAAATCCATGCAGTTTGTAGCGCCTGACAGCACACTGGATGTGTTATCTTCCTTGCTGAACAAAGAAACAAAAGCCGTATTGGTACGCGATGAAAATCAGGCTGTTCACATCATTACACAGCACGATGTATTAAAAGCCATTGCACAATAATTACAGGTTGGATGAAGAGAGGCTATTGGGTGGTGTTGATAAGTTGGATGATAAGCACTTCGCTTATTGCACAACAATCCCTGCCCGATAGTTTATTAAAAAAGTTTGAGAACCTTGCGCATGACTCGGTCTTTATCGACCAACTGAATGCATTGGCCTTTGACAACCTGAAATCCAACCCGGTGATGGGCAGGCAACTGGCAACCTATTCACAGGTGGAGGCTCAGAAAATTAATTACATCAAAGGATATGCCCGTGCACTTTCCATTATAGGAAGTGC
>LNEN01000063.1 GCA_001464155.1 Cytophagales bacterium Ga0077538
GCAATCACCACCATGGTGGTGGCGAAGAATATGAAAAACCTGTTCTTAAGCGAAAAGGTGATTATGTTCTTAATGAATTTATTCATGGCTGGTCTTAGTCGTTAAGTGCATCATAAATAAGAAGTTGATACTTGGAGATGATCTTATCTCCTTGCTTAACGCCCGACAGAATGTAGGTGTACTCTGAAGTTGATTTGTATAATTCAATAGGTCTTGTCTGAATCTTGCAGGTGTCTTCAAAGCTCATAACAAAATGCCTGTTCTTATCGAAGATCACTGCCTTGGAAGGAATGGCTAACATCTCCTTATCTTCTGAATACTTAACTACCACATTAGCAAACATGTCTGGTTTCAGTTCATGATCCTTGTTGGCAAGTGTAATTCTCACTTTCAACACTTTGCTTTCAGGATCTAACAAATTGAAGACCTTATCAATCTTTCCTCTGTAAACTTTATCAGGAAAGGCAATGGTAGTGATCTCTGTTTCGTACCCTTCCTTTACTTCTGAAATGTCGGATTCATACACGTTGGCGAGTACCCAAACATTTTCGATATCAGAAATGGTGAATACCTCTGTGGTGTTTTCCGTTCTCAACTCCATGTTCAAAGCAATGTCTTTGTTCACAATGAAACCAGAAACTGGCGCTTTGATCGTGTAAACCAACTCATCTCCCTCGGCACCGTACATGTCAAGAATTTGATTGATACGATAGAGATCCCCTTCTGCAATTTTTAATTCGCGCTGCGCACCCAGGTATTCCCGCTCAGACATGGATTTGGTTTTGTACAGTTCTTCTGCAATGGAATAGTTCTTTTGAGCAGAGGCCAGATTCGATTGTGCAGAAATCTGTTGATTATAATACTCTGCTATTTCCGGGCTTCGCACCAAAGCCAGAACTTGACCTTTTTTCACAAAATCGCCCAACTCGGCAGTAAGTTCTTTTACAAAACCACCGGCTAATGGAAAAACTTTTACAAGCTTATCCTGATTGTAACTTACTTTTCCAGTCAATCTTAGTTCGTGCACTACTTTGCGAGGTTGCACAGTTTCAAATTCAATGGATTTCATCAGCGTATCCGATACGCAAAAGGCTGGATTGGCTGCAACCTCTTCCACTTTGCTTCCGCAGGAAGAAAGCATCGTAATGGTAGCAACTGAGAAAATGGACAAAATGTATATTCTATTTTTCATGGCTTTTCAAATTGAATCATTGAGTAATATCTTTTCCGATTGTGAAGTTTAGTTGGTTGACAGAGCGCAATAGCTGGTTACGCAAATCGATGTACTGATTTTGGTTTTGCATATAGATGCGCTGCAAATCGATATACTCGAGCATGGAGATATTTCTTCTGTCAAAATTGCTATTGGCATTTGTATTGAGTTCCTCTACATTTTGAAGAAATTCATCGGAGAAATCAGATAAGCCATATTGGGAAGTAAGAACTTGCTGGTAGCTGGTGGCTACCTCGTTGCGGATTGTATTTTCCTGAAGCTGATTTTTTAATTCAGCCTGGCTAATGCGCGCCTTCGATGCTTTGATATTGCCCTGATTGCGATCGTACAACGGTAACTGCATTTCTACCACAAGACCTGTATAGGGGCGAACATAGTTACTTCCCTTATCGTGTGGCTGATACCCCAGGTTGATGTCTGGAACAGCTAAAGACTTCTGAAGTTTATAATTCTGCTTTTCATACGCGATGCCCTTTTTGCTTAGCAAATAATCAGGGCGACTCTCCAATGCCAATTGAATGAGTTCTTCTGTATTGGACGGAATGTTAGCCGCCAGGGGTTCTGCTTGCGTAACAATCCTGATATGCTCCGGTAAGTTCAACAGTATTCGAAGTGATTTCATGGCGTTAGCCACATCATTCAGGTTAGCAATGGCTTCTGCTTTAATACCGGTTAACTCAGATTTGAGTCGCAATACTTCATTATTGGAAATGGCCCCCACTTTAAGTTGATTCACTGAATTGTTGATCAGGCGCTGATACTTCTCCAGCATGTCTGTATAGATCTTCTGCTTCTCTTGAAGGGCCTGTAACTCATAGTACACCTCCCCAGTTTCATACAACAGACTGCGGAGCGCATCCTGCAGCATCAGTTTGCTCAATTGAAGATTGATCTTACTGAGTTTTACTGTATTCGTATGCTTACCTGCAATAGAGATCATTTGTTCAATTTGAATGAGCCGTTGATTTCTGTAGTTGAAATATTGATTGAGTTCAACGCTATACAAATCCTGGTTCCAGACGAAGAGCGGGTTATTCCACAGCTTCGATTGAATAAGATCTGCTTCGGCAATGTCCACATCGTAGTGACTTGCCAGCAGGGTAAGGTTTGATTTGATAAGCTCTGCTTTCGCTTGTGTTAGTGTGAGCAACACAGTTGTGTCCTTCACCTGACTGAATACAGCAGATGAATAACAAAACATGAATAAAAAGTATAGATACCTTTTCATATTAAGTAAAATATTGAAAATGAGAATTGACTCAAGAGGCGAAATGCCTCCGAGCAGGTGTTACGTACTAATTACGTACAAGAAGATTTGAAGATGAATGATCAGATGATCAAGGAGCGAAACCTTATAAAGTATTCTAAGTCCGCCTTGTAAGAGATTGTATGTTGATGATAAGTAACAAATTGAAGATTTATTACTTTTCTAATGAGTGTTTGAGATTGTGAAAACCCTACCGTAAAATACTTCTGAACAGCGTGCAGTTCTTGCTGCAATGACAGACTACTGGAACCTCTGAATTCTTTCGAACTATCCTGACCCACTGGGTTGAACTGAAGGGTCGTGTCTGCTAATTCAATCTGAATTGTACCATTGTCCAGCGTGTAGTGCGAAACGCCATACGACCCTACGGAGGATAGGATGAAGGCCCCAAAAAGGGCAAAA
>LNEN01000064.1 GCA_001464155.1 Cytophagales bacterium Ga0077538
AACCTGCCAAACTGGGGAACTTATTTGATCTGTGGTCAGTTATATGCTAGGAGAGGTAAATTTTTGCCATTTTTAGGTCAAAATGACAGACTTTTGAGGCTTTTTTTGCCATGGATTAAAATTTGCCTAGTTGGACAAAGGAGAAATTTCCCTGGATAGTAAAGAACAGCATGTGATTAGAAATCTCAGGTTCGTTAAAAATCCTGAGATTTTTTTTACCCCAGTATAGAGCTTTCGATACGTATCCTTGCTCTATCTCTCTGCGAAAACAGAACTGGGCAGATTTAGTGATATACTTGGTCGGTATGGGTCACTAACGGACTGCAAAGGTAATGGTTTATTTTTAATTAAAAATTTTAAAAGATTTTAAATTAAAAAAGAATGACGTACGGCTCTTATCTGTAACCGGATATGTGGCCCTTCAGGTCGAAACGCTGAAGGCGATCACCCCAACGATTGGGGATAATATTCACTGTCTAAAAACAATATACTATGACAGAGTTTACGATCGCCTATGATCTTCATGGCGTAAAAGACAGATCAATTTATGATTCGATTTCAACCGACATTTTAACTGCATATAGAGCAGTTAAAGTGTTGAACACAACGTTCTTCGTTGTTGGAAATCACACTTGCGAATCTCTATATCTAGAGATTCGAAGAATCCTCATTAAGTATGTTCCGAATGACGACAATTTTGAAATTGTTGTGGTGCAGTTCGCTGATTTTAAGAATTGGCTCAGTCGCTCAAAAATCGAAAAGCATAACGCGATTAGGACTTCCTAAAAAGTGAGTTTAGTGGTACGTCACAGACAAATTTTACGATTTGTTTGTGCCTGACACTGGCTGTCATTCTGCATCAATAACTTCAATCAAAATTTCAAAAAATGAGCACAAGTGTAATTGCACGACAAAGTGGAGATGATTATCAGGCCAATTTCTTTTGGCTTAAGGCAGCAGCCTTGAATCATACTCCAAACAAAGGCGCAAAGATTGCGTGGGAACTAAACGGAACATTCGGATTTGATGATGTAGTGTTATATCACGATCCTGCAATTCTTGATTTAGGTGAAGAAGTCGCAGAGGAGTACTTCCAAGTTAAGTTTCATGTTGGTCATCAGAAAGGTTTCACGTGTGAAGGATTAACTGATCCAGAATTCATTGGAGCAAAAAAGGAATCCATTCTTCAGAGGCTATATAATCATTATACTGGCGATAAGAATAAATTCAAGCGTTCCAGGTACTATTTAGTGAATACATGGGGAATTGATTATTCTAACACTATTCATGAGTTGCTTGACAATAGCGGGAGAATAAAGATTAATATTCTTAATCAAGGTACTGACGCTTCGAAATTCGGTAAAGTACGGAAGCTATGGAGAGAACACTTAAACATATCAGATGAAGTGCTCTTTGATGTTTTGAAATCGCTAGTAATCAAGCATGGCTATGATGATGAGCAACGCCTTAAAGAAAACTTAAATGTTTCACTTTCACATGCTGGCTTGAAAGCTGTTACTTATGATACACGATCAAGCCAATATGTAAATTTAATCCAACAACTTCATAAGGAAGGAAAAAATGTCTTCACCTGGCAAGAATTATTTGATATCTGCAAAAGAGAAGATCTCATTGCTGAACGACAGCAACAAGCGCGTGACTATCATAAGCTCGGTGTGAGAAGTTTCCAGAGAGGTGCAGAAAATTTACACCTGGAAGTAGATTCAGTTTTATGCCTGCAGCATCTTTTCATGAATCGTTTCATTATAAATGAAACATCATGGAGTGATGAAATAAAACCTCAAGTAGAAAGCTTTGCAGCGAATGCAATTAAAATTGCTAAACCTCTGCTCATTCACTTAGATACACACTTATCAACTGCCTTATACTTAGGCTACTGTTTAAATTCAAAGTATGGAGGACTTGACATTACAATTGTTCAGAAAACCAACAATGGAAAATTGCATTGGCGACCAACAGCTAACAGCACTTTAGAGGCTAAGAACTTCTGGAAGTTCGAAGAACAAATGCTCGATCCAGGAGTTAACGATATTGTTTTAGCGCTTAGTGTAACGCGAAATTTAAAACCAGATGTTGAGGATTTTATTACTTCTAAACCTAATTCGTTTGGAAAGGTGATCTACGGATCTATACTTCCATCACCAGGGCACGCGGCCATTAATGATGCCAATCATATAATTGAAGCGGCAGAGGAATTAATGAATTATGTAAGTGCAAACAGAAGAGGTGCATTACGTAGAGGGAAAGTTCATCTGCTGTTATCCGCGCCTAATGCATTTGCTTTCTTTCTCGGTCAGCAGATTAAGCCGCTAGGCCAACTAACTCTGTATGAGTTCGATTTTGACAACGCACGTGGCGGAAATTATCAACAAGTCATTACTATACAACCCTAACAAAAAAACATAACCACTTTTAATTTATAAAGTATATGAAATCAATTGACACGTACTTCAAAGACTTCTCGTCAGGCATACGACTAACAGATGCCCAGAGA
>LNEN01000065.1 GCA_001464155.1 Cytophagales bacterium Ga0077538
CCTGGTGTGATGATTACTTCCCATCGATATCATTGCTACCGCCTACCGATACAAACACTTCTTCACATGGGTGTGGGTACTCCTTCGCGTGGGTGCGATTTTACCATGACTTGGTTTGCTACTTCTCAGCCGGTAGCAATAGAGGATCATCGTACACGTATGCTGTGCCAATTGATACCTCGTCCTTTCATCGTCACCAGCATTCGTTTGGCGAAAAGATGTCTAAGCGTTTACAAACACCACTAAAAATTGCATGCAAACGTGCCAGTCCCTTTAGGGTTACACAAGAATGAAAAAATAAAGATTGAAAAAAAGGGTAGAAAAGTACCATCAGGCTGGTAGAGCATCCGTTGCAATACACAAATGACAACGTTATGGCACATGTAAAAAACGCAGAAAGCTACTCCAGGTTAGTAGACATCTGCACCGGGTTGGGAGGTATTTATAACCCCGGTCAGGAATCCCTCCAGATTGATGCGCTACGTGCACAGCAGGATCAAGTAAAGAAGGTGTTGGATCAAGTTATTGAGACCAAAACTGCCTTCGATAATGTGGTGAACCAACGTAAGCGAGCCTTTCAGGGCTTGAGGCCTTTAACGGCAAGTGTGTTGCGCACGCTGGAAGCTTCCGGGGCGACTCCCGAAAGACTGGCAGATGCGCGGGCCTTTGTTCACCAGTTGTTGGGTGTCTCCTTCCGGAGTCGAGCCCAGCCAACAGTGGAAGATGCGGCCCCGATTCGCAAGCGCTCTACCTTGCAACTCGCCTACGTCAGTAAAGCAGATTCTTTTGCCAGACTTATAAAAGTTGTAGAAACAGAACCGCTGTACAAGACAAATGAAATGCACTTGAGGGTGGAAGGACTTCAGGCTGCACTGAAGCAGTTGGAAGCATTCAACGATAAAGTTTCGAAGGCACGTGTTAGCTGGAGCAACGCCCTCATTCAACGTAATGAGGTAATGTACGGTCCCGCCACATCCTTCCGAAGAACAGCGATAGCCGCTCGAAAGTACGTGCGTGCCCTCTTCGGACTGAAGAGCGAGCAGTATGCCCTGCTGAAAGTCTTGCGTTTTATGAAACCTGAGTAACCATGAGACGACAACGCGAAGATTGAAAACCTTTGTGGTAAGACTGCAGAGGTTTTTTTTGTGCCCTTGTGGATCAGTTTTGTGATGTGGGTAGTTATTTGAAACTGCCCTGGCAGTCGTCCAAAAGGGTTGGCGCTTTTTCCCTACTTTTGCCTGCTCTTCTTAGCCTTGGTGCGGGAGGATTGTTGCTATGAAATTCACCCTTTCTACTACTGATACTCAATCTTCTGCCCGCGCAGGTGTTTTACACACAGCCCATGGCGATATTGAAACCCCCATATTTATGCCAGTCGGTACCGCTGGCTCGGTAAAGGCGGTTCATCAGCGTGAACTTGATCAGGATATTAAAGCCCAGATTATTTTAGGCAATACCTATCATTTATACCTGCGTCCAGGTACTGAGTTGCTGGAAAAGGCTGGTGGGCTCCATCATTTCAACGGTTGGCAGAAACCCATCCTTACAGACAGTGGCGGGTATCAGGTTTATTCGCTGGGGCACAACCGAAAGATTACGGAAGAGGGTGTGATTTTTAAGTCGCACATCGATGGATCCAAACATACGTTTACACCGGAGCGTGTGATGGATATTGAGCGAAGCATAGGAGCGGATATTATCATGGCTTTTGATGAATGCACCCCTTATCCGTGTGAGTACAAATACGCCAAAGATTCAATGCACATGACCCACCGCTGGTTGAAGCGGTGTGTGGAGCGTGTGAATACTACCGAACCACTCTATGGGTATGAGCAAGCACTTTTTCCCATCATACAAGGCAGCGTGTACAAAGATTTACGAGAGCAATCGGCCACCTTCATTGCCGAACAAAACCAGTGGGGCAACGCCATTGGTGGTTTGTCGGTGGGTGAACCGCACGAAGATATGTACGCCATGACCAGTCTGGTCTGCGGTATTTTGCCGAAGGATAAACCTCGCTACCTGATGGGGGTAGGTACACCCGAAAACATTTTGGAGTGCATAGCCCTTGGCATAGATATGTTTGACTGTGTTATGCCAACCCGCAATGCCCGCAATGGCATGCTCTTTACCACACAGGGTATTATCAACATACGCAACGAGAAATGGAAGGACGATCTGTCGCCTATCGATGCTGAGTTGGGTGGGTATGTCAGTACGTTTCATTCAAAGGCCTATTTGCGGCACCTCATCATTAATAAAGAAATTTTGGGCGCGCAAATTGCTTCTATTCACAACCTTACTTTCTACCTTTGGCTGGTTCAAGAGGCTCGTAAGAGAATTATCGAGGGCAGTTTTGTCTCTTGGAAGAACGAGATGGTGAAAAGGGTTTCTCAACGATTGTAATGGATATAAGACATTAGATGTAAGTATCAAGATTTAAGTACATGTCTTACGTCTTACTATTTATATCTTACTACTAAGAAGGAATGAAGTTAATCGACAAATACATACTGAAGCGTTTTCTCAGCACCTTCTTCTTTGTGGTGTTAATCCTTCTGGCCATTATCTGCGTGATTGACCTCACCGAGAAAATGGACAAGTACACCAAGAACAACCTCGATACAGGACAAATTCTGGGGTACTACCTCGATTTCCTCCCTTGGGTAGGAGGGCTTGTTACGCCTATTACGGTTTTTATCGCCACGGTATATGTATGTGCGCGCATGGCAGGGCATACCGAAGTGATTGCCATTTTAAGTAGTGGGGTGAGTTTTCGCAGGTTCTTACTACCCTATTTTATTGGAGCCGCTGTTATTGCCGGACTGAGCTTTTGGTTCAATGGTTGGCTCATTCCCAATTCAAATAAAGACAGACTTGCTTTTGAATTGCAGTACTTGAAAAACAAATTCTATTTTGATAAGCGAAACATACACATACAAGTGGCATCGGATGTCAATTTGTACATGAGTACGTATAACAACTCCACACAAACCGGTTATAATTTTACTTTAGAACGATTTGAAAATCTTCGCCTCGTA
>LNEN01000066.1 GCA_001464155.1 Cytophagales bacterium Ga0077538
GACTCGCTGAAGGATTTGGATGTAGCCCGCCAGGTAGAACGTTTGCAGTTCGAATTGCAGATTGAAAAGAAGGAGCAGGAAAACAAATTATTGAAAACCAGTCAGGAGAAAAATGCGGCTATCATCAAGCAGCAACGGTCTCAGAACATTGCCTTATTCATTGCTGCATTCTCCCTATTAG
This sequence comes from Cytophagales bacterium Ga0077538, assembly GCA_001464155.1. Lineage (GTDB taxonomy): Bacteria > Bacteroidota > Bacteroidia > Cytophagales > Cyclobacteriaceae > Chryseotalea. The sequence goes on from LNEN01000066.1 coordinate 182, forward strand.
TGTTGGGAATTGTAGTGTGGAGAAACAGCCGCAAGCGCGAACTCGCCAATGTAAAATTGGAAGCAAAGAACACAGAAATTGAAAACCAGCGTGTCGAGATTTTAAAGCAAAATGAGGAGCTAGGCAGACAAAACCAAAAGTTATCTGAGTTGAATCATGAGAAGGATACGCTGATGAGTATTGTGGCGCACGATCTTAAATCTCCGCTCAACAGAATTAGAGGATTGGTGGAAGTGATTCGCTTGGAGGGAGGCCTGGATGATGAGAAGAGTAAGCTTCTGAAGATGATTGAGAGTTCTACTCAATCCGGCCTAGACCTCATCACTGACCTATTAGATGTGCATGAGATAGAGGAAAACAGAAATGTGCTAAAGGCGCCTATCGACATGCAGGAGTTCCTTAAAAATCGATTGGACACGTTCAGGTCGGTTGCCGTAGCAAAGAATATGGATATTCGTTTCGGGGAGAACAGCCTTCATGTGGTACAGTCTGACATCGAATACCTAAGCCGCATTTTTGATAACCTTATTTCAAATGCGATTAAGTTTTCTCCCAAGGGTTCAGTGATCACGCTTAGTTCGGGTCTTGACCACGGGAAAGCCTGGGTAGCTGTAAAAGATCAAGGTCCTGGCTTTCAGGATTTCGAAAAGAAATTAGTGTACCAAAAGTTTAAACGACTCAGTGCGCGCCCTACGGGTGGTGAAAGCTCCAATGGGTTGGGACTGGCCATCGTAAAAACCCTGGTCGACCGTCTTCAAGGGGAGATTATTCTCAATAGTTCTTCCGGAAAAGGAAGTGAGTTCATTGTAAAATTCCCCGCTGCCTGATTAGACAATAAGTTACTTCAGGCCGATCACTCTCGCATTCACCACATTATTTCTTAGGATACAATTTTACATACGTGAGTTTGTGTGTGTAGGTATAGTTCCCACTATTTTCTGTGCGTACACCCTCAAGTATATCGTAGGATTTATCGAACGTAAACGTATAAGTGCTAAACTTATCCCGTTTCTCCAATCGCTTATAAACAGCAAAAGAATTTTCAGTGAATTGTGAAAACTCGCCCTTTATGGAATAGGAGGGTAGCAATCCTTTATCGATAGGGATCTCAATAAATTCCCGGTGCAAATCTTTCACATCTTTGATGATGGCCACCTGTAGGTAGTTTTCTTTACGCTCGGTTACTTTCTCTTTTTCGGAACTTGACAGCATGCCTTTACCTTTTCGCGTGGTAAGACTCGAGACCGCGTAAATACCTTCTAGTGTTTGTATACCATTTGTGCCTTTACTTAAATAGGCTTTTAGCAGATCATTAAAATTTACCTGTTCAAAGGAATAGACTTTGTGTTTTTGGCGCATCGCGTACTGCTTTTCGATGGAGCACGACAGCGTCAGTACAAGCATAAGTAGCAACGCCAGCAGAAATTTGGGCTTGGGCAACGGGATCATAGTCAGCGCTATTGGATTTCGAATATACACATAAAGCCTGCTGCAATTGTTTATAACAGGACGTGAATAATAGGTGAAGTACACCTATTTTTGTAGATCTTTAGATAGACTAATTTTAATTGAAAAGATATGAGCAACAAAAAGGATCTTACTCTCTTGGTATTGGCGGCAGGTATGGGCAGTCGCTATGGTGGCATTAAGCAGATTGATGGTTTTGGTCCGAGTGGTGAAACAATTATGGATTACTCCCTGTATGATGCCGTTCGTGCCGGTTTTACCAAAGTGGTTTTTATTGTTCGTGAGGAAATTCTAGAAACGGTTAAAGAGCGTTTTGAGCCAAAGCTGAAGGGCAAATTGAAAGTAGAGTTTGTCATTCAGGCCTTAGATACTTTTGTTCCGAAACAGTATCAGAACCCAGAGCGTACGAAGCCTTGGGGAACTTCGCACGCCATGTTGTGTGCCAAGAATGTGATTCATGAACCTTTTGCGGTTATTAATGCCGATGACTTTTATGGCCGTTCGGCTTTTCAATCACTGGCAGACTTCTTCAACAACAATACGGACGGCACCCATGCTATGGTGGGCTATACGTTAAAGAATGTACTATCCGAACACGGTAGTGTTTCCCGCGGATGTGGAGAGCAGGATGCGAACGGTTATTTAAAATCGGTTGTAGAGCGGATCACCATTGTTAAGGAAAATGGCAAGATTATTTCGAAAGAAAAAGACGGAGATGTAGTAATGAATCCGGAGACTCCGACCTCTATGAATTTTTGGGGTTTTCATCCTACTATTTTTCCCATTATTGAAAAGATGTTTGAGGAATTTTTAAAAGAGAATTCTTCAAATCTGAAAGCAGAATTCTTCATTCCTTTAGTAGGTAATAAGATGATTCAGCAAGGAATTGGAAAAGTGAAGGTGCTGGGGGGTGGTGATATTTGGTTTGGTGTCACCTACAAAGAAGACAAGGAGGAAGTCTCTGGAAAAATTCTAGAGCTTGTCAATAAAGGAGAATATCCCAGAAGCCTTTGGGCTTAACTAATTTTAGATTCAAAATTCAAAATTGAGTAAGTCTCGGTTTTGAGTTTTGAATCAACTTACCTTCAGTGAATACCCCACTCCATGAATGTTGATGAGTTGAACAGTGGAATCTTGCTTTAGTTTTTTCCGCAGTTTCGAAACAAACACATCTAGGCTGCGCCCTACAATTACCCCTTCATCTTCCCATACCTCTTTCAGCAACTGTTCGCGCATAACGGGTTGATTAAGTTGTGCTGCAAAAATTTTCAGAAGCTTCGTTTCTTTCTCAGACAGTACAATGCGTTGTCGCTTATAAAGAAGTATTCTTCGATCTGAAAAAAAATAATACGTGCCAATCTTACTACCTCCCTCAAGCGATTCAATAGTTTGTAAGTTTCGTTGTTTCAGAACGCTTCTTCCACTGACAACGATTACCCCAAAACCTACCAGGGCCAACACGTACAAATAGTATTGATTTGTGCCCTCTTTGGCTTCATTTAAAAAGGTGAGTTGAATGGTATAGCACCCCAGTGCTTGCTCTCTTCCCAGGCATGGCACCAGCGTGGTGGTTTGTTGCCTGCCAATTTGAAAGCCGTACACAACTTCATTGGTATGGCAGTCGTACACGTTCACGATGTAAGGTCTGTTTGTGATTGACTCTGAAAGACTGGTTCTCACAATTTTAACCAGTGAGTCAGGAACAAAAGTAAATTGACTTTGAAAAGCTATCTGGAAAGTGCTTTCACTCATCTTTTTAACAGGTAACACCCGAGAGGTGGAATCCCCAGACTGAAGTAACAATACGTGACCAATCTGCCTCATGGCGATTGCGGCCTCTCCCTCTCCCTTTCTATCATTGGGGAAATTGCGATCCAATAGAATGGACATGCCGGAAAAAAAAAGGGCGCTCACCCCCAGAAGTCCCATACCTATTGTCCAGCCTTTTCTCATTTAGTAAAGGTAGGAAGCAAATGGAGCGGGCAGCAAAGATTTACCCTCATTTAACACTTTTTTACAATTGATTTACTGGCCTTGAACCTGGAATGATAGGGGAAGGCGAATTTGTACTGGACAGTCGTACCCATTAAGAATACGGATGGTAAAACTGAAAGAAGCGTAAGAAAGATTAGTATTGGAATTCTTGAGATAGTTACCGCTAGATATTTATACGGTA
>LNEN01000067.1 GCA_001464155.1 Cytophagales bacterium Ga0077538
TCTTATGTCTCCTAAGATTAAAACTGCTCGAATTGAGAGAAGAAGAAAGCACCTTCAATGGCAGCATTCTCATCGCTATCACTTCCGTGAATCGCATTGGCCTCAATGGATTTCGCAAATAAGTTTCTGATCGTGCCAGGAGCAGCTTTCGTAGGATCCGTAGCCCCGATCAGCTTGCGAAAATCTTCCACCGCATTTTCTTTCTCCAAAATCATAGGAACAATCGCACCGCTGCTCATGTAGGTACATAGGTCATTAAAGAAACCACGCTCCTTATGAATGGCGTAAAACTTACCCGCCAACTCCTTAGTAAGAGCTGTTTTCTTCATTGCCACAATACGGAAACCTGCTTCTTCAATCATTTTAGTGATTGCACCTGTATTGTTTGCGCCTGTTGCATCAGGCTTAATCATTGTAAATGTTCTGTTTGTCGCCATTTTCAAAAGTAGGCTTTATTCACTTAAAACCCTATAAAACCTCATTAATAGGGCAATTCTGATCCCATTCCTTAAAATCCTTAATTCCTGAGTAAATCCTGATTATTTTTGCCCTTCATTTTTCAGCATGGATAACGCCTTAGCCTTACAAGACTATTTGAGCAAGCCTCGCAAGGTGCTTATCACTACCCACCATAAGCCAGATGCGGATGCATTGGGCTCCTCCTTAGGATTGGCAGGATATCTCAAGAAAAAAGGTCATTCAGTTCAGGTAATCACCCCGAGCGATTATCCGGTGTTTTTAGCCTGGATGCCTGGTAATGAAGAGGTACTTGCTTACGACAAGTCAAAGGCAACCCTGGTGAATGAAAAAGTGCAGGCGGCTGACATCATTTTTTGTTTGGATTTCTCAGCCCTCGGCCGCATTTACGATATGGCCGATATGGTGCGCCAAGCACCCGCCAAAAAAGTAATGGTCGATCATCACCTGGAGCCTGAAAGTTTTGCTGAATTTGTACAATGGGATCCTAGCTCAGCCTCTACCGCGCAGCTTATCTATAAACTCATTTTAGAACTGGGCGATCGTGCCGTCATAGACGAAAACATTGCCTCTTGTTTATACGCAGGGTTAATGACCGACACAGGGGGCTTTCGGCATAACAATACACGCCACGAAGAATTCCTCATCGCTTCGGAATTAGTGGCAATGGGTGCTAATCCTTCAAGGATTTCTAAATTAGTTTACGAAACCAACACCCTCACACGCCTTCGCCTCATGGGGTATGTGTTAAGTGAAAAACTGGTAGTGTTGGATGAGTATAAGGTTGCTTACATCACGATCACGGAAGAAGAACTGAAACGTTTTGGTTCGCAGACCGGTGACACGGAGGGCTTGGTGAATTATGGCCTTTCTGTACAAGGCGTAAAAATGGCGGCCCTCATTTACAAACGGAAAGACGATGTCAAACTATCTTTTCGTTCACTAGGAAATTTTTCCGTGAGCGAATTCTCCCGTGCACATTTTGAGGGAGGTGGACATAAAAATGCTTCTGGAGGCCAAACAAAACTATCCCTCGAAGAGACACTGCAAAAATTTTTAAACTTATTACCTCAATACAAAGAACAATTAAACTCACTTGATTAATCGCTAACGAATGAAAAGTACACATCTATTTTTTGCAGCTCTGGTCTTGATGACGGCTGCTTGTAATTCAGCTGAAAAGGAAACTCCTAATGGCTTTAAGTATACAGTTATAACAAAGGGAGAAGGTTCTCTGGCAAAACCTGGTCAGCTTCTATTAGTTGATTTTACTTTCAAGGATTCCAAAGATTCAGTTTGGAACGACACCTATAAGGCAGGCATGCCTGCTCCTGTTATGATTAACGACAGCACGCAGTTAGCCACAGAAATTGGTCTTATGCAAATGTTCCGTCAATTAGCTCCTGGCGACAGCGTATTGTGCACCATGCCGATCAAGAAATTTTTTGCTGATATGGCGGGTGGCCCTGTACCACCTAATGTAGACTCAACACTTACCATGACGTACTATTTCAAGGTAAAAGAAATCATGGAAGTGAGCCAGTATCAAGAAATGCAAACTAAATTAATGGTAGAAAAAGAGGCCAAGCAATTGCAATTGGATATTGCGGCCATTGACCAATTCTTAGCAGAGAAGGGGATTGCCGCAGAAAAAATGGAATCTGGTCTTCGTTATGTAATCACTAAGCCGGGTAAAGGAGAAAACGCCCAATCGGGACAAGCAACCGTGGTAAATTACACGGGCTATACGCTTGAAGGAAAATATTTCGACACGAGCGTAAAGTCAATCGCTGAAGAAAAGGGTGTTTATAACCCAGGTCGTGAACCCTACACACCTTTTGATGTTACGATTGATCAGTCGCAAGTAATAAGAGGCTGGCACGAGGCGTTAAAGGTGATGAACAAGGGTGCAAAGGCTACCTTCTACGTACCTTCAACACTTGCCTACGGTCCACGCAAAGTGAGTCCGGAAATTGGCGAGAATCAGATTCTAGTTTTTGATATTGAAATGTTAGAGATAAAATGAGAAAATTATTTTTACTAGGTTTTGTTTTAATGGGCATAGCCATAGGGTGTGATCGAGATGAAGATGCTCCCCAGTTAAGTCCGGAGGAACAATTGATAAAGGATGTTGCTGAGATTGATGCTTACCTAGAAGCGAGAAGTATTACTCCGATTAAGTTGGATACAGGTATTCGAATTGTATTTCACAAAGAGGCGGGTACTGGAGAGTTTTTTGATGCGGATAAGTGCTTCAATGTTTTCTATACAGGTAAGCTGTTGAAAGATGATAAAAAATTCGATGGAGGTTTTTCTACTACATTCGAATCGGTAAAAGGACTGATTGCCGGCTGGCAAATTTCGATGCCATTGATGCAAGTTGGAGACTCAGCTAGCTTCGGCATCTATTCCTAAAAATTCAGTTATTTACTTTGGTGTGCAATTAAATAAACAGGGAATACTCGAGTATAATCCTGCTATGGGACGTAATGAATGTTACTATGACGATTTATAAGCAGGTCTATGCAGGCTATTTGTTTCGCGACTAATAATATGCATAAGCTAGAGGAAGTCAGATCCGTACTCGGGTCTGACTTTCGTGTTTTTAGCCTGGATGAAATCCGCTGCAAAGAAGAATTGCCGGAAACGGGCGACACGCTGGAGGCCAACGCGCATCAAAAAGCCAAGTATGTTTTTGAGAACTACAAGCAACCCTGTTTTGCAGATGATACCGGTTTGGAAGTAGAGGCGCTTCAACAGGCTCCCGGTGTGTATTCCGCACGCTATGCAGGCCCTCAACGGAACAGCGAGGATAACATTGACTTATTGCTGAAGAATTTAGTGGATGAGAAAAATAGGAAAGCCCGCTTTCGAACCGTTATCTGCTGGATGAGTGATAAAGAAACTTATCCTGGGTCTGTGTCCTCACAGACCGAAAAAGAAAAAATGGAGGTTTACTATTTTGAAGGAATTGTAGAAGGAGAAATTATACACGAAAGAAGAGGCAGCCAGGGTTTTGGTTTTGACTCAGTTTTTGTACCGACTGGGCATGCGAAAACCTTTGCTGAAATGACCCTGGAGGAAAAGAATGCCTTAAGCCACCGGTCACGGGCAGTAAGTAAGCTGGTGAAGTTTTTAAAAGAGTAAGCCCTCATCCCCTTCCCCTCTCCCAAGGGAGAGGGGTGTCCGAAGGACGGGGTGAGGGAATTGTCCATTTTCCATTGTCAATTGTTAATTCATCCTCGTAAATTTACCCCGTGTTAACCTATACCATTGGCATTACGGGCGGAAGCGGCTCGGGCAAAACCTATTTGATCGAAAACCTGTCGAAGCAATTTAAACAGGAAGAGATCTGCCTTATCTCACAGGATAACTATTACAGAACCCGTGAAGAACAGATTACAGACGAAAAGGGCGTTAAAAACTTTGATCTTCCCGCAGCCATAGACCATGAACGCTTCTATGGTTATTTGATGAAACTTCGCCAAGGGTACGAGGTCGAGAAGCTCGAGTACACGTTTAACAACCCCAATGCTACCCCTAAAACCATTTTACTAAAGCCGGCTCCCATCATTATTGTGGAGGGTATTTTTGTGCAGTATTTCAATGAAATTGAGAATGAGTTAGACCTTAAAATTTTCATTGAAGCCAAAGACCATGTAAAACTAAGTCGCAGAATAAGACGGGATAACGAGCAAAGAGGCTATGATTTAGACGATGTTTTGTATCGGTACCAATATCACGTCATGCCTGTGTATGAAAAGTTTATTGAACCGCTGAAACACAGTGCTGATCTGGTAATTCCCAACAATAGCCATTTTGACAGAGCCATTGAGGTTTTAGTACTTTCTTTAAAGGCTAGATTAAGTTTTAAATGAATATCTTAACTATGCAATAAATAAGTTCACTATATCTTCCCTCACATAGCATCTATGTATTTCGAAATTTCGTCATAAGTATAGTTGCCATAAAAAATTCTATCATTAATGATTAGAACAGGTGTTGATGATATTCCAAGCTCCCTTAATGCATTAATTGAGATGAGAATTGAATTAAGCTTTACTACTACTGTGCTGTCGGAAGAATCGGTGGTTGTAGATGGTAAGGATCCAGTTGATAAAAATACCTCATCTAAAATATTGTTAGTTTCGTTTATTGATTTATTCTCAATCAATAAATCTTTACTGGATATTTCATCAGTCAGTGGAGTAAAGAAGAAACTAAACTTAGCGGAATGGATCTTTAGTATTTTTTTTAAGGTAGGATAAAATTCTTTAGTGTATTGACAAGTTAGACCGCCAACAAAAATAATCTCATTTTTCGAGACCGTAGAATTTAGAGGGTGCTTTATGATTTCCTTTGGAATAATAATCTTAGGAACTTTGGGAGGGCTTATAAAAATTTCAGTTTTATACTTTGCTTTTAATTTATCAATGAAAATTCTTTTTATTTCTTTCGAATATAAATGTTTAAGGTACTCCATTCCTTCAATAGAATTTGCACTTAAGAAGGTACCCGGCTTGGATGATAGGGGGATAAGTTCATCTATACCATTATCTTGAGCAAAGGAACTCAATGAAGTTGAGTCAATCTGATTATTTAGTTTCTTAAGAAGGCTATCTACTGAAATCCCAAGTGACATTGCTTCTCTTTCAATCAATTTGCTTTCTATAACATTCTCTAAGGCTACTCTTCTAATGTAATATATCTCATTTAACTTGCTATGTAATTTCGTTTCAATAACCTTGTCAATCTCATGTAATTTGATATTAACTCCATCAATAGAGGCAGCTACTTTATCACTATTATTTTGACATCCAATAAAGAGAGAAATCAACAATAGGAATATTAGTATTTTCAAGTTTTTCATAAAAAAAGAATGCCGATAAGCCCTAAGACTTATCGGCAAAATTATACTAGTTGTATACGGTACCAGAAGTAATTTTTAAAATTCGGATATCTGTGTTGCTGCCCCCAGACATAAATGTTTCTCCGGAAGAACTGGTGGCACTTCCATTATTTATCCGCCAGTTATTTTTATTGTTATTATCCTCGTCATCAATATAATATCTAAATGTTGCAAGTGGCGTGGGTTTCACATAAGGGATTGGATTATTTGGGAACTCACTTGCAGTAGCAATAACGTAAGGGTAATAGCCTGTAAAATAGATCCCGCTTGCGGGATCTGCTTTTGCAGGAATCACTTGAAATAAAAGTGTAGTATTGCTATTTACAACATTTGGAAAGATATCTCCAACAATGCTATTGGTACCATTATCTTGGTTGTCAAAATATCTTGTTAGTTGTTTAACTCCTGTCTCCACTGCTCCAAGGGCTCCCAATTTTAACACAGCATGACGACCACCATATCTAAGACCTGTGGAACTGGGCGTTGAAAGGCTCTCTAAATATAATCTACTGTCAAAACGACAAAAACGCATTGTAATATCCTTAGCAGATGTTACAGTCCATGGGAAAGATCCTCCAGATGATCCTTGTATTACTGAAACATTTGTAGCTGCACCACTATTTTCACAATCCATTGTTATAGTCACTCCTGAAAATAAACACGAGGAGGTGGCACTTGCGGGTAGGCCTATATCATAATCTGAAATTGCCTCAGTTCTTGCGATTCCATTGCGGTGGTTTAATTGTTCTTGTATCGCTCGATCCATTTCTTGTACGAATGCCAAAATTTCGTAAGGGGATGCTTTAGTTTCGGTTGCTTTTGAAAACTCTGATTCTATTTGATTAATTTCAGAACTGACTATATTTTCCTCAGTGCAACTGAGAATTCCTACAGCCATTGACGCAATTAAAATAAATTGATTTGGGATTTTTCTTCTTTTCATAACGAGTGTTTTGATTAGTTTAATCAAAAATATCTAAAATATCGCATTTTCAAATTCTCCAAAGCAAGGTTTTTACTTTTCGGATGAATGTCTGTCTCATACCATTTTATAACTATTTAAGGACAGCAGATTGGGTAATGTCTACTACAAGTAATTAAGTGGTAATAGGATTTTAGTGTATACACTAAGGAATGGACAAAATGAGCACACCTCGTTTTTAGCAAATTAAGTACCTAGCTGCTTGTGTAGTTCCCCGGAAGTCTTACTTTTGCGGTCCCTATGAACGGTAAACATAAAATCTGGACCCTCTTCTTTGGCATTCTTACCGCCATGGTAATTGTGCTGAGCCAGCTTTTTTGGTTTCAGGCGGCTACGTTTACCAAAAAGGTAGCGGAGACAGAACAAAAGTCTGATGCAGCAAAAGAGACTACGCAGGAAGCTCAAATTTCCTTGCCCTCTTCTTCGAATACCGTAGTCGTGGAGCACGACTTCTCCTTTATCCACGAGATTCTTTTTGAAAAGGAAAACTCACCAGAGGTTTCCAAATCAGTTTTACTAACTGCAGGCAAATTCTTTCAGACCCTTTTCAGGGCTATCATTTCGCCTAACGCACCTTAATTCACTCCAGATTACAAACTCAAAATTGAAAATGGGTTCAGCTCTTTAATGAGCGGAAACCTGTTAACTCTACAATTTTGAATCTTGAGCCCTAAATTTTGAATCACCCTTGAATTTTAAATGTTGAACTAAATTTTATGCAAAACAAAGGTTTTATAATCACCCTAACGGTAGTCATCACAGCACTGTGTTTGTTCTACCTGTCCTTCACCTATGTGTCCAGAAATGTGCAGCAAGATGCTGTAGCGTATGGTACCGATGCCAGCGGCATTGTGAACTTAACAAAGAAGCAAAGCTACATTGACTCGGTGTGGAATAAACCTGTCTATAACTTTTTAGGCACAGAGTATACCTACAAAGAAGTAAAAGATAACGAGTTAAACATGGGCCTTGACTTGCAAGGCGGTATGCATGTAACGCTTGAAGTTTCTCCTATTGATATTATTAAAGGGTTGGCTGGTAATACTACAGACTCTGCTTTTGTGAAGGCTCTTAACACAGCACGTGCTGCCCAGCGCAATAGTCAGAAAAACTTTGGTGATTTGTTCTTTACTGCATTTAAGGATCAGAACCCTGATAAGAAGTTATCCTCTGTTTTTGCGAATGCTTCTACCCGTGGCCGTATCAATATCAGCGATGATGATGCAAAAATTATTGAAGTAGTGAATCTGGAAATTGAGAGTGCCATCGATCGTTCGTATACTATTTTGAAGAATCGTTTGGATCAGTTCGGAACCTCCGCCCCTAACATTCAACGTTTACCTGGTACTGGCCGTATCCAAATTGAAATCCCAGGTGCCGATAACCCTCAGCGTGTTCGTAAATTATTGCAAGGAGTTGCTCGTCTGGAGTTTTGGGATGTGGTGGAAGTTTCTTCCTTAAGCTCTTCTTTTATTGCGATTAACGATTTGTTAGTAAAGGAACAAAAAGCAAAGGCAGAAGCGCAGGCTTCCGCAAGCACCACTGCGACACCGGCAGCCAGCAATGATGCAGCAGGTACAGACTTGGAAAAGCAATTAGCGGCAACGCCTGATAGCGCAAAGAGTGGCTTAGACTCTCTTCAGAACTTAAACATTTCGCCCATCTATTCTTTGAGTGTTCCTCCAGGTTCTTTCCGTTATGATATTAAGGACACTGCCGAGATCAACGCTATTTTTAAGCGTGAAGACATTAAGAATCAATTGCCACGCAGCGTTGGTATTTTCTGGTCCTCAAAGCCTGAAAAAGATCAGCAAGGTAATGAGGCCATGGAATTGCACTTCCTCGATTTAGGTCGTTCAGGAAAAGCAAAATTGACAGGAGAAGTAATCAACGATGCCCGCAACGATTTAGATCCGCAGGCGAGACCAGCCATAAGCATGACGATGAATGCAACGGGCACACGTATTTGGGCAAAAATGACTGCCGATGCAGCTGCGAAATCTCCGAAAGGAAGAATTGCCATTGTATTGGATAATGTAGTGTACTCTGCACCTTACGTAAACGATGAAATTCCAAATGGTAACTCCTCTATCACAGGAAGCTTTACCACGGAAGAAGCAAAAGATTTAGCCAATATTTTAAAGGCAGGTTCTTTACCAGCGCCTACGCGCATTGTTGAAGAAGCTATTGTTGGTCCTACGCTTGGTCAGGTGGCACAAAGCCAGGGTTTCATCTCCATTCTTTTTGGTTTTGCAGCGGTCGTTATTTTCATGGTAATGTACTATGCTAAAGGTGGATGGATTGCTAACCTCGCCTTGATGTTCAACGTGTTTTTCATCTTGGGTATCTTAGCACAACCTACATTGGGAACCGCCTTAACACTGCCTGGTATTGCAGGTATTTTGTTAACCGTGGGTATGGCCGTAGATGCGAACGTGTTAATTTTTGAGCGCATTAAAGAAGAGATGGCTGCTGGTTTGAAATTGCGTGCCGCTATTAAGAAGGGTTATGAGAAAGCCTTCGGGACCATTCTTGACTCTAACTTAACGACACTGATCACGGCCTTGTTCCTGTTCTTATTGGGCTCTGGCCCGATTAAGGGTTTTGCCATCACCTTGATCATCGGTATTATTTGTTCATTCTTCACAGCCGTATACATCTCACATGTGGTTATTGATTGGTTAGTGGCCGGTAAGGGTGATGATAGTAAGATCTCTTTCGACACATTCATTTCAAGAGCAATTAAGAAGCGCAGCTACTTTGATTTTGTGAAGTATAGCAAACTGGCGTATATGATTTCAGGAGCTATCATTGTTATTGGATTTGTTTTGATTGCTGTACAGGGATTGAATTTAGGTGTTGACTTTAAAGGAGGTCGTTCTTACGTAGTTAGCTTTAGCAAACCAGTGGTTGCCACTGATATGAAAGTTGCCTTGAGCGAAAGCTTTGAGAATGCGGGGACAGAAGTGAAGAACTATGGCAGTAACAATGTGGTTAAGGTTACTACTTCTTGGTTGATTGATGATGAGTCTGATCAGACAGATGAGAAGGTGAAAAGTGCGTTAGTGTCTGGTTTGGCTAAGTTCACTGGACTTCAGTTTAGTGAAAATGAATCAGGTTTAGATGATACGCACTTTACCATTTCAAGTTCTACTAAAGTAGGAGCCACCGTTGCTGATGACATCAAGAACTCAGCATGGAAAGCCAGCTTGTTCTCCTTGATTGGTATCTTTATTTACATCCTTATTCGTTTCCGCAAATGGCAGTACAGCGCGGGGGCTATTATTGCAACCGCTCACGATACACTTTTTGTGTTTGCAGCTTTTGCCATCGCACGAGTAATGGGTATTTCCTTTGAAGTAGATCAGGTATTCGTAGCTGCGATCCTAACCATTATTGGTTACTCTATCAACGATACGGTGATTATCTTCGACCGAATTCGCGAATACATTGGAATGGGTACACAGCACGACAAGGCAAAGATTGTAAACGATGCCTTGAATGATACCTTATCTCGTACGATCATCACTGCAGGTACAACCTTAATAACGGTTATTGCCCTATTGATCTTCGGTGGTGAAGTATT
>LNEN01000068.1 GCA_001464155.1 Cytophagales bacterium Ga0077538
AAGATGACAATAAAGAAAAACAAGCCGAGGCGAAAAAGGCAAAGCCGGTGACAGCATAGACGATTACGTATTTTGAAAAATGAGGCTCCGATTTTTCGGAGCCTTTTTTATTTTCGAGTGATTAGCTCATCCTGAGTTTGTATCTTTAAAATCCATGAATGTAACTACCGAGAACATATTGTTGCTGGGCTCTGTTTTGCTCTTCATAAGTATTATTGCGAGCAAAACATCCTTTAAGTTAGGAATACCGACACTCGTACTCTTCTTAGCTATTGGTATGCTGGCTGGCTCGGATGGACCCGGTGGCATCTATTTTAATGATCCTAAAATGGCCCAGTTTCTGGGAGCAGTGGCACTTGCCTTCATTCTTTTTTCAGGGGGACTGGATACAAAAATGGAGAGTATAAGACCTGTGTTAAAAACAGGTATCTCCATGGCTACCATTGGCGTGTTGATAACTGCTGTTTCTTTAGGAACATTCTCCGCGTACATCCTGAATATTTCCTGGAAGGAAGGCATGCTCATTGGTGCAATTGTTTCTTCTACTGATGCAGCTGCAGTTTTTTCCATTCTCCGATCACGTAGTGTGGGCTTAAAAGGCGTGCTGCGTCCTTTGCTGGAGTTTGAAAGCGGTAGCAATGATCCCATGGCGTATTTCCTTACGATTGGGTTTATCTATTTAGTGCAGGAACCGGAGGCTTCTATCGCTTCCCTTATTCCCAAATTTTTGATCAACATGACGGTGGGTGCTGTGTGTGGGTTTGCTTTCGGCAAAGCGATGATCTGGATTGTGAACAAAATACACCTGGAGTTTGAAGGGCTCTATCCTGTACTCGTATTGTCACTTTTGGTTTTCACATTTTCATTCACAGAACAAATAGGTGGAAATGGGTACCTGGCTATTTATATCTCTGCCATCATTTTAGGGAATAGCAACTTCATTCATAAGAAGAGTTTGATCAAATTCTATGATGGCCAGGCCTGGCTCATGCAGATTGTTATGTTCGTTACCTTAGGTCTACTAGTATTCCCTTCGCAAATTATTCCGGTATTAGGACCAGCCGTCCTGATCTCATTATTCCTAATTTTCTTTGCTCGCCCTTTATCGGTGTTTGTTTCCTTATCTTTTGCAAAGGGTATCAATTTTAGAAAAAAGCTTTTCATATCATGGGTAGGATTGCGAGGAGCAGTACCAATTGTATTTGCCACGTATCCTTTATTGGCAGGTGTAGCCTATGCCAATACAATCTTTCACATTGTGTTCTTTATTTCCGCCACCTCCATCTTATTACAGGGCACCACCATTCCATTGGTGGCGAAATGGTTAAAAGTGAGTGTGCCTGAGAAATTGAAAAGGAAATTCCCAATAGACATTGAATTGAAAGAAAACACAAAATCAGAATTGATGGAGTTAGATATTCCGGAGCATTCACCGGCAGTGAATAAAGAGATTGTGCAGCTGAAACTTCCCAAAACCTCTCATATTGTTATTATTCATCGTGGGGATAAGTACGTAACCCCCAGTGGAGACACTCGGATACTCTCCGGAGACCATCTATTGGTGATGGCCGACTCCAAAGAAACGGTGGAGAGTCTGAAATTTATTTTTGGGGCAGACTAACTTCTTCAAGCCTGAATCCAATAGCACTAATGCCCGCCAGCGTATCCAGGCGCATGCTCTGCTCGAATTCTATTGTATAACGTCCTGTAAATTTAAATGTGTGGTTCTCTAAGATGGGCAGCTGAGTATCGTAGACATCGCCAATACCACTTTTCCCAAGAGGCTTGCCTGTTTTTGCATCAAAAAGAAAAACCGGAAGCAGATCTTTGGTTAATGCTGTGCCTGTAGAATCCTTCAGACTATAGTGAATGAATAAACGAGCATAAGGATAATCGGAAGTATTCCGCACATTACACAGCAAGTTGTACTGCTTCCCTAAATCCCGAACACGAAATTCAAAAGACACTTTTTCTCCTTGCAGCCACTCATTTTTGGGCAAGTCTTTATTTTCTTCAAAGAGTCGATTGCTATCACAAGCAATCAGCAGTGCAAAGAGGCAACACGCCAGTATACGAGTTCTCATGTTATG
This sequence comes from Cytophagales bacterium Ga0077538, assembly GCA_001464155.1. Classification (GTDB taxonomy): domain Bacteria; phylum Bacteroidota; class Bacteroidia; order Cytophagales; family Cyclobacteriaceae; genus Chryseotalea. The sequence goes on from LNEN01000068.1 coordinate 2,091, forward strand.
CTTGAGGAGGTCTTTTGTTGGGACGATTGCCACCGCCTTGAGGGGTATTACCTGGCCGAGGAGGATTGTTTCCACCTGCACCTCCAGCGCGATTCGGGCGTTTTTTCTTTCGCTTCTTATTCTTATCGCGAAATTTATTGTCCATGCTTACCAAATCACTGTTGAGTGTAGCAATTGGCTCCTTGATTGCTTCTGCATCTTTATCAAGGGTGGCTGGTTTTTTTCCTGCCCGATTTAATTCAAGAATTTGATTGACACGTTCTACATTGATTGGGTACCAGGTATTCTCTTCGCTAAATCCGAACCACATAATTTTTCGGAAGATATCCGTCTTTTGTAGTCGAGCTTCACCTTGTAGCGTAAGTAGAGGTGCTTCAATTTTTGGAATGTGCTGGAGGGCCTCCATGTAGGTTTCCAACTCGTAGTTAAGGCAGCATTTCAGACGTCCGCACTGACCGGATAGCTTCGTTGGATTGAGGGAAAGATTTTGATAGCGTGCTGCTCCCGTAGTTACGTTCTTAAAATCCGTTAGCCAGGTAGAGCAACAGAGTTCACGACCACAAACGCCCACGCCTCCCAGCCTCCCAGCCTCCTGGCGTAAGTTAATCTGACGCATTTCCACGCGTACTTTAAATTCAGTAGCCAATACTTTGATTAGTTCACGAAAGTCAACACGATCCTCTGCAGAGTAATAGAAGGTGGCTTTGGTATTATCTGCCTGAAATTCTACATCTGAGAATTTCATGGCAAGCTTGCGCTCTTTTGCAATTTCGCGGGTGCGATAGAGAGTTGGCATCTCGCGCTTTTGCACTTCTTGCAACTTCTCTAAATCGCGGTTGTTTGCCTTGCGGTAAATCTTTTTGATTTGATCATCATCGGCAACCCCCTTCTTTTGCATTTGCAAACGAACGAGTTCTCCTTGTAAAGATACATGCCCAAGGTGATGACCATTTTGTACTTCTACAATAATGGGGTCACCGGTGTAGAGTTCAATATTTTCGCTATTGCGATAAAAATCTTTGCGGCCGTTTTTAAAACGCACCTCTACTACTTTGAATGTATCAGCAGTTGGCACTTCCATGTCGGAAAGCCAATCAAACACATTCATTTTATTACAACCACCGGTACCGCAGGTTCCATTGTTCTGGCAACCTCCAATAGTACTTTCTTTAGTTGTTCCACACGCGCATCCCATTTCTAAAAATTTATAGCTATGTCAGTCTGAGCTGCCGAAGACTGATCGAAATTGTTTGTTCAGGTTTAAGCAGGTCCTCCTTTAGGGATTGGTTCTGCTTAGGCATTCTCAATCTGATAGTTTCATAAGGTCAAGCCCTATGTCATTACGGAAAGTTACACCTTCCCATTGAATGTTTAAAACGGCTTTATAGGCTTTCTCGCGGGCTTCGGCCAGCGTCTTGCCCTTGCCGGTTACTGCCAGCACCCTGCCTCCATCGGTAAGCACGTCATTATTCAGTTTTTTGGTGCCTGCGTGAAAAACAGTAGCCTCGTCAGTATCTCCCAAGCCATTGATCGCAAATCCTTTTTTGAAATCGCCCGGATACCCACCCGATGCCATCACAATTGATAAGGCATAATCACTGCTAATTTGTAGTGTTTGATTTTTCAACTCTCCTTTAGCGCATGCGGTGAGAAGTTCTACAAAATCCGAGTCAATTCGACTCATAACCGATTGCGTTTCCGGATCGCCCATACGCGCATTGTACTCAATTACAAAAGGTTCCCCCTTTACATTCATTAAACCTATAAAAATGAAGCCTTGGTAACGAATGTTCTCCTTTGCCAATCCAGCAATGGTAGGCTTAATAACGCGCTCTTCTACTTTACTTAAAAATTCTTTTGTGGCGAACACCACAGGTGAAACGGAGCCCATACCGCCCGTGTTGGGGCCAGTATCATTATCACCAATGCGCTTGTAATCTTTTGCTTCCGGCAGGATAACATAATCGGTGCCATCGCTCAACACAAAAACGGAGAGTTCAATACCATCCAAAAATTCTTCTATCAATACTTTGGCACTGGCTGCTCCAAATTTCTGTGCCTGCAGCATGTCGGTAATTTCTATTTTGGCTTCTTCTTTAGTAGTAGCAATCACCACTCCTTTTCCGGCCGCCAATCCATCAGCTTTTAGTACGATGGGCGTGTTACACAAATCAATATAATTCAGTGCTTGGTTTAATTCTGAAACAGTAAAGGTTTGGGCTTTAGCAGTAGGAACTCCATGGCGTAGCATAAATTGCTTGGAGAAATCCTTGCTGCCCTCTAGTTGGGCGCCCGTTTTATCAGGGCCAACGAGTAGAATATTTTTTAAAGACGATTGGCTTTCAAAATAATTACGGACGCCCTTTACCAAAGGAACTTCCGGTCCAACCAATACCAAGTCAATTTTTTTATCGAGGCATAATTGCCCTAACTTCTCAAATTCGTCTACGGCAATGGCAACATTTTCTGCTACTTGAGCGGTGCCGGCATTACCAGGAGCTACGTACAGATTACTGCAATGCTTGCTTTGTTTGATTTTCCAGGCGAAGGCATGTTCCCGGCCTCCATTACCGATAATGAGGATATTCATAATCGGCAAAGATAGGGGTTATTTGATGTGCTAATTCAAGGATTTGAAAATTTGAAGATTTGAAAATGGGAGTATTTCAAATCTTCAAATTGGTGAGGGGTGATTGCTAAACCCTACCCACGAGCCAGCTTCAAACCCTTCTCAAATTAATTAGCGTGTTCGCTCATGAATTTTATGCGGATCAGGCGAATTTCATCTTCGCTGTAGTCCATCAGACTCTCATCGTTATAAGCTTCCTCTAAACTATCGGTTTCAGCATTCATGAAGTAATCATAAATGTCTTCCTGCTTAGCTCGGTCTACCGCCTGATCAATGTAATAACCCAGATTAAGTTTGGTGCCAGAGTAAACGATGTTTTCAATCTCCGTAAGCAGATCTTCAAATTTGAGGTTAATGGTTTCACCAATTTCCTCCAGATCAATTTTGCGATCCACCTGATTGATGATTTGAATTTTTGCCTTCGACTTATTAACAGATGATTTTACGATGACATCGCTGGCCGTTTCAATATCGTTGTCGTCAACGTACTTGGTAATGAGCTCAATAAATGCTGCGCCAAATTTATTCACCTTACCCATGCCCACGCCATTCACCTGCGCCAATTCATCTTTGGTAGTAGGGTAGGTAGTAGCCATTTCTTCCAGGGATGGATCCTGGAAAATCACATACGGAGGAAGATCTTTTTCCTTCGCCATTTGCTTGCGAAGGGTTTTCAGCATTTCGAAAAGTCGTGGATCGTAGGCTTTGGCATTTACCGGTGCCTTGTCGCTGGACTCCTCTTCGTCCTCTACATCGGTAGTGAAGTCATGATCTTTTGCGAGTTCAATCGGATGAGGTTTCTTCAAGAAGGCCTCCCCTCGATCAGAAACTTTCAAAACACCAATATTGTCAATGTCTTTTTCTAAGTATTGGTAAATGAGTGTCTGACGGATAATTGATTTCCAGAAATCTGTATTCTCATCACCACCCTTGCCATAAATAGGCAAATCGAAATGTCCGTAGCTTTTTACATAATCGTCTTCCAAACCAACGATTACATTTACCAAATGCTGAATGCCAAAACGCTCTCCGGTTTGCTTCACCGCTTCAATGGCAATTTTTACATACTCAGCACCTTCAAAACGTTCCCGGGGATGCACGCAGTTATCGCACATGCCGCAATTGTTTTCTTTATATTCTTCGCCAAAGTAATGAAGCAGTTGTTTTCTGCGGCACACAGGAGACTCGGCATAGAACTCCATCTCTTGCAACAGGACACGCGCATTCTCGCGCTCTTGCACGGTTTTGTCTTTATTAAATTTTTCGAGCTTGCTTAAGTCGTTGTGGCTATAGAACATTAAGCAATGTCCTTCCAACCCATCACGACCCGAGCGACCGGTTTCCTGATAATACCCTTCCAGTGACTTGGGCACATCGTAGTGAATAACAAAACGCACATCGGGCTTGTCAATTCCCATTCCGAAGGCAATGGTCGCTACGATAATGTCGATGTCTTCGTTCAGGAAGCCATCCTGGTTTCTTTCGCGCACGTCCGGATCG
>LNEN01000069.1 GCA_001464155.1 Cytophagales bacterium Ga0077538
TTTACGGATCAGGCCACCCAATTGCTCGAGGGAGTTAAGCGTGGAGAAGGTTTAGCGGGTGCCGTGTTGAATGATACACTCGTGTTTCATCAGCTAAAGGGTACAGTGGAAGATTTACATAAAACCAGTGAACAGGCCAAGGGTCTGGCAGCAGACCTTGATGCCATCATGATTAAGATAAAGGGAGGAGAAGGTACTGTTGGAACGCTCGTCTACGACACGGCTCTCTCAGGCCAATTAAAGCGCAGTATGATTCAGGTGGAGCAAGGTACATCACGCTTCAACGAGAACATGGAAGCATTGAAGCAAAGTTCACTCTTTAAAAAATACTATAAGCGTCAACAAAAGGAATTACAAAAGAATCAGTAATTGTAGGTTAATTTGCCGGACAAAATTATTCACTATTGATGAGAAGGCATTTCTTTTTACACATCGGATTAGGTCTGGGTTTACTGATGCAATTTCTCACTGCATGCACAGATGCTCGCAAAGCGAATGAAAGTGATGTGCAGGTTGTGGGAGCCATGCGAAATGCCATGTGGAAAGGCGAGATAGCGGGTATCATCCACCTGGATACACTTAAGAATAAAGAACATCTTTATGGATTGGGTCCTGTAGAAAACTTGAACGGTGAACTCCTGATTCTCAAGGGTAAGTCATATAAGTCAGAAGTGAGATCAGATTCGACCATGCGGGTGACAGAAACGTTTGATGTGAAGGCTCCCTTCTTTAGTTATGCTAGAATAGAGAAATGGATAAAGAACGAGTTGCCAGACAGCATTCAGACAGTTGTTCAGCTGGAGAAATATTTAGACACGGTTGCACAGGATCGTAAACAACCCTTCTTTTTTAGAGTCGAAGGAAAGGTGAAAAAGGCGCATGTTCATGTGGTAAACCTCCCTGCGGGATCAACCGTCAGTTCTCCAACAGAAACTCATAGAGGGCAAGTGAATTATAGAATTGAAAATCAAGCGGTAGACATTTTGGGATTCTACTCCACTCGACACAAATCGATCTTTACACACCACAATACGAATGTGCACATGCATTTGATGACGCAAGACCTTCAGATGATGGGACATGTGGATAAGCTATCACTCATCGGTGGAACCGCTGTTCTTTACCTGCCGGCCTTATAAGCGTTGGAAACTTCTTCTAGTTACATTAACCTGTTACATTTGTTTATGAATTTGCTCTCTGTTGACAAGCTTAGTAAGAAGATTGGAAGTAGTTATGTTGTTAAAAACATTAGTCTTTCGGTAAAGCCATCGCAACGAATTGCTATTGCAGGGGAAACAGGTTCGGGTAAAAGCACTTTATTAAGAATGATTGCCGGACTTGTTCAGCCCGATGCTGGCAAGATTTTGTTTGAAGGCCAGCACGTGAAGGGGCCTGAAGACATGTTGGTTCCTGGCCATCCATCTATTGCCTATTTATCTCAACTGTTTGAGCTGCCCAAGTTTCTTCGGGTAGAACAGGTCTTGGACTATGCGAATACTCTGTCCGATAAGCAAGCATTAAAACTATTTCGACTGTGTCATATTCAGCATTTGTTAAAGAGAAAGACTGACGAACTTTCAGGTGGCGAGCGTCAACGTGTAGCCTTGGCAAGGCAGTTATTAACTCAATCACGTTTGCTATTATTAGACGAACCCTATTCGAATCTTGACATACTGCACAAAAACACCCTGAAAAAAGTAATCGATGATTTGATTGCTGAAGTAGGTTTAACCATCATTCTAGTATCACATGATCCTTTGGACACACTTTCTTTTGCAGAGGAGATCTTTGTATTGCAGAAAGGAAAGGTGATACAGCAGGGAACTCCATCCACTATTTATAAACAACCGGAGAATGAATATGTGGCTGGTTTGTTTGGTAGTTATGTGCTCTTGAAGCCAAAAGAGCATTTTGCAGTGTCAGCCAAAGGGAAAGGTGCTAGAGGAATTGTAAAACAAGTTACTTATTATGGTTCTTACCAAGAGATAGGTGTGGACATGATGAATAGATCATTCCTTATTAGAACCTCAAGTGATGCATACTTTCAAACCGGTGACTCCGTTCATGTGTCGCTAAGATAAGATCTTGCCATTCGGACTACTCCAAGCATGATTTTCCAAAAGACTATAACACCCTCTGTATGATTCCTCATGATGTTTTAGTGGTTAAGGAACTGGTATATGATAAATGTAACCTTATCCTGACAGATCTTTTCATGGAAGCTGAAAGCATAGAATACGAAGCCTGCTCTTTTCGATTAAATGGGATGCAAGTGATCCATCGATCTTCTAAGATTACTCCAACAAAGATTGGACAATTCGTTACCCTCTGGAAGCGAAACGCAGAACGTGAAACTACACCGTTTGACATTTCTGATGATTTTGATTTTATAGTAATAACAGTAAAGCGGGGCGGCACTATTGGACAGTTTGTATTTTCAAAAACAGTATTGGTGGAGCACGGAGTCATTTCCACAAAGAATAAAGGAGGAAAACGTGGGTTCAGAATTTATCCGCCCTGGGACAAGACCACAAATAAGCAAGCCGAAAAATCACAGCGTTGGCAACTTCCATTCTTTATTCAACTAAAAGAGAACGGCTTAACCGATTTGACACTCGTAAAAAGCTTGTTTGCAAGGTAGCCTAGCCAGCGTTTCCCTAACAAGATTGACAGGAAAGACTAGGCCTCGTTTCACTTCTTGCGAAAGGACAGATCTTTAGCCTTAGTATTTTCTTCATATTACTTAAAAATCAGTTCTAGTTTTTGCCCAACACTCTCTCTGTAATTTCCTCCAATAGGAATTACTTTGCCAGCTACATCCATCTCGTGCGCGCTATAGGATTTAATTTTTGAAAGGGCTATAATAAAGGAGCGATGTACGCGAAGAAAAAGAGCAGGGTTTAATTCCTCTTCCATCTTGGTGAGTGAATATTTGGTCACATAGGCTTTTTGCTGGGTCTGAACTTTCACATACTCTCGCTGGCTCTCTATAAACACAATTTCCTCTACTGGAATAACAATCGTTTTCTTGTCACTTTGGATGGACAGAAATTCCTGTTTGGGTATTGCAGCAGTTGGTTTTACTTTATTTACGGCTTCTACAAATCGCGTAAACTCAATGGGCTTGAGCAGATAATCAACTACGTTTAGCTCATAACCCTTTAAGGCATATTCATGATAAGCAGTAGTTAGGATTACCGCTGGAGGATTTCTCAGTGTTCGTAAGAAATCGAGTCCCTTAAGTCCGGGTAAATGAATGTCCAGGAAAAGAAGATCGATGTTTTGTTGCTGCAATGCCTCCAACCCCTGAAGTGCATCCGTACAAGTTCCTTTAAGGTGTAAATGGGGTAGCTGTTTGATGTAATCCTGCAGTATGTCTGCTGCGAGTGGTTCATCTTCTATAATCAGGCAGGTTAGCATAACTATGGTTAAGAGGAATGGTTAAGTTTACTTGAAAGTTTTCTAGCGTATTGGTAATTACTAATTGATGAGCTGGGTAAATCAATTCCAGTTGTCGCTTAATGTTTTCCATACCAATGGGCTCGGTATTATGCGGAAGATCAGTTGATTTGGAATTTACTACCCTAGCATTCAGCATTCCGCTTTCAATAGTAATATCAATGGAGATGAATGATTCTTTCCTTGATTCGCTGGCACCATGCTTAAAGGCATTTTCTACAAAATGAATGAGCAGGAGAGGAGCGATGCGTTGGTGCGGGTCATCCAATGATTTTGTATAGGTCACTTGAAGCCTATCCGTATAGCGCAGTCGCTCCAACGCAATGTAATCATCAATTAAGGTCAGCTCATCGCTTACTAAAATGGTTTGATGACCTGTATGGTAAAGCATAAAACGCATTAGCTTCGATAACTTCAATACCGACTCTGCTGTTTCGGGAGCATTCTTTCTGGCCAGCGAATAAATGTTGTTAAGTGTGTTAAATAGGAAATGAGGATTGATCTGGCCTTTCAAATATTTTAATTCAGCTTCGGTTTTTTCCTTTTGCAGAATCAATTCTTTAAGACTTGACTGGTATTGTCTTCTCATTAGCCGGAGGGAGATAGCAATCCCCACAACAAAAGCCAGATTGAAAAAATGATAGAGCAGACTACTAATGGCAAAGAGCGGTAACGTTTCTCCAGCGTAGCGCAGAACAATCGGAAGAATGAAAAGGTGATTGAGGAGTGTCATGAAGACAACGCTTAGAGAAAACAGGAAGGCGAATCCCAAGATCACTTTCCCAATCTTCCACTGTTGCTGTAAGTAACGATCGAGTACATAAAAACAGGAGTAGACAAGGGGAACCTTTACACCTAAGATGGAAAGCTGCACATAGAGTAGATTGAGGTAATAACTCCACTCATGATCAAAGGCAGATGAAAACTGGGATGAATCGGCTGAAATATTTAAGTACGTCTTAAAGGCCACATAAAGTGTCCAGAATAAAAGGTGGTTTCTAAGTCGCGACATAATGCATTCAAGAACTGCTCAAAGTAAAGCAATGTTACAGGATTTTAATAGTCGTTTAGTCTCACTTATGTTGATGCCAATTCACTTTTCGTTGATGGTGCCAAGGCGTTGATAGAAAAAGTTATGGTGATAAGACACGAAAGCAGACCTTTCACCCGCATGTTAACTAAACTAGTTTTCAACAGAGCCGCCCTTGCTAAGCCCTTTCTTGATTTGGGTATTGTGATTACTGGCGTGACGGTGGCCTTTCTGCTGAACAGTCTAAACGAAGCCCGCAAGGAAGAGGCGGAACAGCAAAAGGTTATTAACAGTTTGCACCATGAGCTAGAAGAGATTCAAAAATTCTTTCCTTCGATGGCTGAGTATCAACAAAATAACACGCGTACCTGGGATAGCCTGTTACTTCAAAAGTCTATTGGCGATTTTTATCAATATTATTTTATACAGCCACAATACAATTATACTGTCATCGAGTTTGCCATTGAAACCCGAAATAGTGCTATTGTAGATTTTGATTTGCATCAGCAATTATTACTACTGTATAAAGAGCTTAAAATGCTGGAACAGGCGGAAATGTATATGACATCGGTCGCGCTACAATATCAAGCGAACGTGGAAAATTCCAATACCCCTCAGAACCTTTTCTTGTTCAAGCGTTTTATCGGATTTGGTAAAAACAGAACGCGTAGTTTGAAAGAGGTTCATCGTCTAGCTGAGCAAACCTTGTTACTGCTTAAACAAAAATTGTATGTTCCATAAGGTGTTTATTTCCTTTCTTGGTCATTTAATATGGATTCAATTACTCGTGGCTTGTGAGCAGGAGGTACTGCCTCCAGTAACAACAGGCCCGTATACCCCACCGCCCCCCAGAGCAGCAGTGCTTACCGCATGTGGCGCGAAGAAGATTAATCATACAGATGGATCTATCCATGTTCTATTTGTGGGGAATAGCCTGACCTACTCTAACGACCTACCTTTAAAGGTAGTGGAAGCAGCGGCCAGAGACGGAAAGCAGTTCGTTGTAGAAATGTTAGCCTTTCCAAACTATGCGTTGGAGGACCATTGGTTGGTCGGACGAATGCAGCAGATGGTGTGCCAGGGTAATTTTGATTATGTAGTAGTACAGCAGGGTCCCTCTTCGCAGGAAGATGGTCGAGTTATGCTTTTGGAGTATGGAGCTCTATTAAAAACACTCTGCGATAGCAGGGGATCGAAACTAGCCTTCTTCATGGTTTGGCCAGCCAAACAAAACTATCATACTTTCCCGGGGGTTATCAGCAACTATTCAGAAGCAGCACTGGCAACCAATTCGATTCTTTGCCCTGTGGGTTCTCAGTGGAAGCGATACATGGATCGATCAAACGATTATTCTTATTACTCGTCTGATGGTTTTCATCCCTCGGTACTGGGTAGTCAGGTAGCAGCTGATATTATTTATTCAAGTCTAATTAATAATTAACTTCTCATGAAACGTGTTGTTTGGAAAATGATGGAAGTTCTAATGCTTTGTATAGCGAATACTTTTACTGTCCATGCGCAGTCCTATGCTCTTTCCCTCACCAATCCTCCTAACTCACTGCAACTCCTGGGAGAGGGGTTTGTGTCTACCGCAATGAATGAGCGAGACTTCGCCCTATCCGCGGATGGAAAAGAAATTTACTTCACCATCTCTACGCCCCACTCTACTTTTCAAACCATTGTGTATTCAAAGCAGTTAAGTGATACAAAATGGACAACACCCGAAATTGTTTCTTTTGCAGGTAGGTACAGTGATTTGGAACCGTCTTTCTCCTCAGATGGCCAGACGCTGTACTTTGCCTCTAACAGACCGCTTTCAGGTGATGCAATTAAGGATTTTGACATTTGGAAGGTACAACGAACCGCTACAGGTTGGGGGGAGCCTATAAATCTGGGGAGTCCTGTCAACACACCCTCAGATGAATTCTATCCCTCCATCGCAAGCAATGGCAATCTTTACTATACCGCCACGTATAAAGAAGGACCTGGTCGCGAAGATATTTATATGTCGGTATTGAAAGACATGGGCTATCAAAAACCGGTGGCTTTAGACACAACAATCAACTCAAAGTTTTATGAGTTCAATGCTTTTGTTGATCCTGATGAACAGTATATCCTTTTCACTTCTTATGGCAGGAAGGATGAGAAGGGTGGTGGTGACCTCTACATGAGTCTAAAAGATAAGCATGGGAGATGGCAACAGGCTCAACGTGTGACAGCGCTCAATTCAGCACAATTGGATTACTGCCCCTATGTATCACCAGATGGTAAGAGTTTGTTCTTCACCAGCAATCGTCATACACTGGAAGCCTCCTTTACGAACCCAACCAGCTATACCGCTATTCGACAGGAGTGGAGCAACCTTCTGAATGGCACAGGCAATATTTACTGGATTGATTTTAGAGAAGTGCTGGCGCAGTTCAAGCACCTGCATTAAGCGAAGGCGATGAAAATCAAATCAGAAATGATGATTGCCTTCTCTGCCATTTTTGTAAGTATGGCAACCTTGTTTGTGTATATGTACCAGGCGCGCATTATGCAAAACCAATTGCATACCTCTGTTTGGCCCTACATAGAATGGCTTTACAATAATGCCAACAATGAGTTTAGTATATCCGTAGAGAACAAAGGAATTGGTCCAGCGATCATTCATGACGTATCCATGAAACTAGACCAGCAAGCGATGGGTAGTAACAGCGAATTGTTCAAGAAACTATTGGGTAGCAGTAATTTCAACTTTGTCAACTCTACCGTAGAGGGTAGGGTACTATTGCCAGGAGAAAAAGTGGAAATGGTTCATGTGTTTGACAAGGAGGCAGCACGTGCTATTGATTCACTCTTACTGTGGACTAATTCTCCTCATACGTTTGAGTTGGAAATATGCTATTGCTCCGTTTACGATGATTGTTGGAAAACGAATGGAACAAAGGCCATTGTGAGTCAATGCTTGGAAGAATAAGAAGCTCACTTTTCTCTGAATTGACTTTTGTAAAAGATTTATAGGAGTGGTCTACCGGAAATACGGTATGACTCCTGATCCCAGGGGTTTGCTTTAAAGTTGGAGGCTTTCTTACTATGCCAGCCAGTATGATAGTTAGTGTAGGCCTATAGCTAAAAATAGGAGCTTATATAGTAGCACCATTCTATTTATATAGTAGCACCATTCTATTAAGGATAGACTTATCGAAGGCATTCTAGAAATATAACTTGACAGTCTGAACGAAAATAGAATAACAGATCACTCCATATTTTGTTTTTACCCCTATATTGTAACCGTATTTTGATCTTAGGGATAATATGAGTGAGTCGTTTTTCTTATGGACTGGTTTTAACCTCTTTGTGCTGGGTATGTTAGCGCTGGATTTGGGGGTTTTTCACCGTAAATCCCACGAAATAGGTGTAAAAGAGGCACTTACCTGGACAGGGGTTTGGATTTCGCTTTCCATGCTCTTTAACATTTTCATTTATTTCTACTTTGATGCAGACAAGGCCTTCCAGTTCTTTACGGGCTATGTTATTGAGAAATCATTGAGTGTTGATAATATTTTCGTTATCATCATGATTTTCTCCTATTTCAATGTTCCATCCAGTTACCAACATAAGGTTCTCTTCTGGGGCATTTTGGGTGCCTTGGTCATGCGTGTTATTTTCATATTGGTCGGTATTGAGCTAATTCATAAGTTTCATATCCTCATTTATATTTTTGGTGTTTTTCTGGTCTACAGCGGTATTCGAATGATAACGGCTGGTGATGTAAAGTTTGACCCTGAGAAAAGTATTCTCGTTAATTTTGCCAGAAAAATCTTTCCCTTCACTACCAATTTTGAAGGCGACCGGTTCTTTGTTAGAAGAGATACGCGATTATGGGCGACCCCTTTGTTTCTTGTAGTGATTGTTGTTGAAGCAACAGATTTAATTTTTGCTGTTGATTCAATCCCTGCTATTCTGGCAATATCAGATGATTCTTTTATCGTTTACACATCTAATGTTTTTGCCATACTTGGGTTGCGATCTTTGTACTTTGCTTTGTCGGGTATCGAGAAATATTTTGTGTATTTAAAATATGGACTATCTGCAATTCTAGTATTTGTAGGGGTAAAAATGTGTATCGTTGATCTTGTCAAAATCCCTGTGGAGCTTTCACTTATTATTATTGTCTTCATTCTGGCACTTTCCATGATTGCCTCGGTAGCGGTTAGGAAAAAAGAATCAACGTAGAATTTATTTTTTTCTTTAATCACTTTCTATACTTCCTGTAGATTTAACTGGTCTTGTATTGATCAATGGCTCATCTTTGCACTTTCACCAATGATTAACAGCACAGAGCAGGAGGAACGGGAATACCTGGAGGTAATAAAGGAAAAATTACTCCTGGCCATCAGGCGGGTAGATCAGAAGGTACGCGCCTTTTCAGAAGAACTCCGCACCACCAAAGCCTACATCTATGAAAACCAATCGGGTATGGATGAAGCAGACATGGTGGCTGCAGACCAGTCCATTAACCGCATGGCCTTTACAGGCGAATCGGCAGTAGTGCGCAAGCATAAGCTCATGAAGCTGGGCGCTTCCCCTTACTTTGGTCGTATTGATTTTGTGACGGGGACAAGCCGTACAGCGGTTTATATTGGCATCTACACCTTTAACGATGAGCAGCAGGGGACTAATTTCATTTACGATTGGCGCGCTCCTGTATCCTCAATGTTTTACGATTATGAGTTAGGAGAGGCCTCTTACAAAACGCCCTCGGGTATCGTGCAGGGAACCATCGCACTTAAGCGACAGTACAAAATCAAAGAAGGCAAAATGGAGTTCATGATCGAGAATGCCGTGAGCATTCAAGATGATGTGCTTCAGAAAGAGCTGAGTAAATCAGCGGACGACAAGATGAAAAATATTGTCGCCACCATTCAACGCGATCAGAATGCGGTGATCCGAAATGAAACAGCCAGTGTGATGATCATACAGGGTGTGGCGGGTTCTGGTAAAACGTCTATTGCCTTGCA
>LNEN01000070.1 GCA_001464155.1 Cytophagales bacterium Ga0077538
TTTGATGCAGCGTGTGCTCTAAACCCACTTCTTGCAGTGCTGTGATCACCATGTCGTGCAAACGTTTCGGATCCTGTATGTTTAGATTTCGCTTAAGCGGAAATTCCAAGTTTTCCCTAACCGTCATGGAATCATACAGTGCACTTCCCTGAAAGGAGAACCCTACTTGTAACCGTAGCTCGTGTAACTTGGCTGCAGAAAGATTCGATACATCATAGCCTAACACGTTGATGGAACCGCTGTCAGGTTGTAACAGACCCACCATGCATTTAATGAGTACCGATTTGCCGGTGCCGGATCGACCCAATACTACCAGGTTCTCTTTGTCATAAACATCCAGACTAACATCTCTTAACACGACACGTTCTCCAAAGCTTTTTTTCAAATGCTGTATCTGGACTGCTTTTTCGCGCATCACACTTGCTGTATCGGGTGTAGGTGAAATGACCTCTTGCATTAGCGGAGAAAGGAACATGGAAACCACCACGGCTGTATTGGCCGCTTTACCCACACCGGCAGTTCCTTTGTCGGAGTGGTACCCTGCAAAGCAACTGATGATGCTGATGGCGAAGCCAAAAAGAGCTGACTTAATCAGAGAAGCAAAAATGTCGAGATAGGTAATGGCAGCAGATACTTCATTCAAGTACAGGAGAATGCCTGTATCGTTGAACGAGCTGATCATGACATAAGAGCCTAATAAGGCCACACCATCTGAATAAATTACTAAGAGCGGTAGCATGAGCGTAGCCGCCACTACACGACTCACCACCAAGTAGGAGAAGGGGCGAGTGCCGGAAACCTCCATGGCATCAATCTGTTCCGTTACCTGCATACTTCCTAGTTCAGCGCCCATGTTGGAACCTAACTTTCCTGCACAGATAAGACCCGTAATGAGCGGTCCTAAGGAACGCACCACCGCCTGCGATACTAAGGAGGGAAGCCACGACTCCGCACCAAAGGAAGCCAAGGAGGGTTGAGATTGCTTCGTAAACACCACACCTGCCAGAAAGGAAGTAAAGGTGATCAGGAAGAAAGATTTGTTCCCAATCGAAAAGCATTGATTTACAATTTCTCTTCCTTCGAAGGGCGGTACGAAGGCCCTTTTAAAAAAGTCTTTGATAAACGTAAAGATGTCAGCACTGGTAAGAAGTGTTTTGGTTAAGAACATACAGGGGCAATTATAAACGCTCCCGCTATAAGAGCATGCCAAAAAATAACGATGAGTAAATAGACCCTGGTAAGTATTGACTACTGTTTTATAAGCACCAAGCATACCACAGTGTAGAAAATAGTACACACAAGCATTGGTATAACTCCTGATCTCTGTTGAAAGGCCAAGTATTTGTAGCATGAAATTGGGAAGACATGCCTTGACACTATGAGAATATTTAAACCGGTGCTATACGTACTGTTCCTATGCCTTACTCAGCGAGTAATAGCTCAAGATGAATTGCTTCGAAAAATAGTAGTGCTAAAAGGGATGGAGGTGGTCTTGCAAGATACCAGTTTTATTACCCGGCATGACACCGTGCTTTACCTTACCTACGATTTGTTTGCTGAGTTACGCATCCGGAAAAATCCATACGAGACATCTACAAACTTTTATGATACCCTTCGCAAGCGTTCGGCTAAAAATAGTCTTAGCAAGGCACTCATTGATCTGCTGGTGAAAAGAAAGAAGCGCAAGGAGAAATTAATAGATGCCATCGTAAAAAGTGAAACGGTTTTTAAACCCTATGCAGGCTATCGAATCGCTTCCATTTCGTATAAACATGTAGACTTACTGGAAGGCTCGGTAATTGACACCTCGCAGTATGCGACCACTCGGTTCGGAAAATTTGTGAACCACGTGCATCGTGATACACGCAATCGCATTATCGCCAACAACTTGCTTTTTGGAGTGGGTGATAAGGTTGATCCCTATACCCTGGCTGATAATGAGCGGGTGTTGAGGCAGCTACCCACTTTGCGCGATGCACGCATATACCTACGTAAAAATAATAGAAACCCGGGAGAAGTGGATGTGGTAGTCGTTACACAAGATGTTACCTCCATTGGTATTTCAGGCAACTATCACTCGCCAGCCTTGTATCGTGTCGATCTTTATGATGTGAATATGTTGGGGTATGCGCGTCAGGCAAAGCTTTCCTATTTTAGAAAAACAGATGATCAGACACCCAATGGATATGAAGTATTACTGAGAGAGCCCAATTTTATGGGAACCTTCATGCAGGGGGAAGTACAGTATACTCATAATTATTTGCGCCAGCGTACACGCCTTAGTATGGGGCGAGATTTTTTCACACCTGCCATTAAATACGCAGGGGGTGCGGAGTGGTACCGAACACAGGAGTCTTTTTACTTTGAAGAATACGATACATTTAAATTGCCCTATACGGAAAATGCCTATGACCTATGGGCGGGTAGAAGCATCGAGTTCAGAAAGCGAAAC
>LNEN01000071.1 GCA_001464155.1 Cytophagales bacterium Ga0077538
CTACGGGCGCATCGGTTCCGTTTACAATTTTAGCACCCGACTTTAGTAATGACTGCCACATGTACGCGCCTTCCAAAATTCTTTTCTCTCCCAGGCGATCAATGGCCCACGGTCTGTCGCTGCTCATGTGTATGGCTTGCATAGCTGGAATCACACCTAGTTTTGCAAAACGTGCAATGTCGTTTGGATGTAAATGTTGCGCGTGTTCGATGCGGAAACGATGATCGTTGGTCTTAGATGGATTTTCAGTAAACGCTTGCTCGTAACGATTTAAAATTTCCTGATTGGCTCTGTCTCCAATGGCGTGTGCGCAAATTTGGAAACCCGCCTTTAATCCCTCGCGAGAAATTTTCAACACCGTATCCATCGAATAGGTAGCCATGCCAGCGAAATCAGGACGATCCGTATAAGGTTCCAACAACCAGGCACCTCTTGACCCCAAGGCTCCATCGCAATTTAACTTTACAGAACGGATGCTTAAGAAATGAGAACTGTCGATAACAGGTCCTTGCTTAAAGTATTCATACACTAAATCCAGGTCGAAACCTGTAAGCATTGGGTACAAACGAATTCCCAGCTTTCCATCCCGTTGAAATTGTTTAAATAATTCTATGTTCTCGCGACTGGCCCCCGCATCGTGAAAGCTGGTGATGCCATCTCTCCAACAGGCTTTGATCGCAAGCTCCAAGGCCTGCGCATCCGTCTCGGCAGTATTCTCCGGAATTTTAGAAGAGATTAACGACATGGAACGCTCGCTGAATATTCCGGTGGGGTTTCCTAATTCATCGCGAATGATTTCACCACCTTCTTGTGAGTTTTGTTTGAGTGATTCTACCGAGAGTTGATTGACTCCGGCAAGTTCCATCGCCTTCGCATTGGCAATGGCCGCGTGCCCACTGGCATGGCGGAGAAATACAGGATTATTGGGTGATGCTTCACTTAATAATTGATGGGTCTGAAATCCCTTCACCATTTTCTCAGGTTTCACATCCCACTTTTCCTGATGCCAGCCTCTACCTAAGATCCATTGGCCCGGTTGCGCCTTGGCTGCTGCTTCACGGACTTTCTCCACCATCTCGTCATAGCTCTTTACATTCATCAAATCCAGGTTCAATTCATTGTAGCCAACACCCATAATGTGGGCATGTCCTTCGATGAAACCTGGAGTCATGATTTTACCCTGTAAATCGATTATCTGCGTTTGCTCCCCTTTGTATTTTTCTACATCAGCCAAGGAGCCAGCCGCCAAAATGGTGGTGCCCTTCACCGCCACTGCCTCTACTGTTGGCTGTTTGTCGTTAACGGTGTAGATGGTGCCTCCTTTAAAAATAATATCTGCAGACTCCTGACGTGTACAAGAGGAGACGATGGTAAGCAATAATAACAGGCCAATGAGCTGACGCATAGTAGTTAGGGTTATGGCGTAATAATAGGGATATTTCTGTAAAAAAGAATTGCCTTTTACAGGACCTGACCAGGAGTGTGATAAACACCCGTTGAAGCCCTATCTTTGTCCAATTCGTTAATCCCATGCGCGATCGTTTAATCGTTTTTGCAAAGCTCCTGCTCTATTGGATGCTCTTTATGCTTGTAGCAAGGGCTACATTCTTAGCGTATAATTATGACTACAGTGCCCAGTTAACGTTGGGAGAGATCCTATTAGCACAGTTCTACGGAATGGCCATGGACCTGAGCATGACCGGATATGCGATGGCCTTGTTGGGGCTACTACTCACGGTGTCAACACTCCTGAAGGGCAAATGGATTCACTATGCACTACTCAGTATTTCTGGTATCGTTCTGATTACCCAGATACTTATTGTGATTGTTGATATTGAACTCTATCGGCACTGGGGCTTTCGCATGAACAACACTCCCTTCTTTTATATGGGGAAAGGAGCAGCCGGAAGTGTGGATACTTGGGTGGCCATCAAAGTGTTGTTGATCGGTGCGCTGTTGGGAGCTGGTTTCATCAGGTTGTACTTCCGTTGGATTGCTCCGTCAACCAACACGTTGCAACCTGCCCTTAAAAAGTCATCGCTGGTTTTACTTCTGGCAACGGCCTCCATGTTCTTGTGCATCCGAGGCAGTCTTACCACGGCTACCATGAATACAGGCTTTGTGTATTTTCATACGTCAAAGATGTATGCCAATCATGCGGCCATCAATGTGGTATGGAATTTCTTCCGAAGCTTGAGCAGTAGTTCAAGGGTATCGTATCCGGAAGATTTTTATGATCAACAGCTAACTGCTAACTATTTTCAGGAACTCTATACACCCAGCGATTCTACTCATCAGCTTTTTGATGCAGAGAAACCCAACGTTATGCTCATTATAGTCGAGAGCTATACAGCTGGAGTCATCGAAGCACTTGGAGGTGCTAAGGATGTAACACCACGACTTAGTGCATTGTGTAAAGAAGGAATACTTTTTGATAACTTTTACGCCAGTGGCGATCGCACGGATAAAGGTCTTGTGGGAGTACTTGCTGCTTACCCGGCTCAACCAAACTCTTCCATCATTAAGTTTCCGGGCAAAACGCAAAAGCTATCGACCCTCAATCAAAAAATGGAAGCATTGGGTTATCATACTTCCTTCATCTACGGTGGCGATGCAGACTTTGCTAACTTCCGCTCTTTGATTACTGCCTCCGGTTTTGATGCACTTACCGAAGACGAAGACTTTGACAGTGACTTAAACACATCCAAATGGGGAGTGCACGATGGCTTTGTAGGCGAACGGGCCTTGCAAGAATTAGATACAGCCACGGCACCCTTCTTTAAAGTATGGCTAACGCAAAGCAGTCACGAACCCTTTACGGTACCTGCGAAGCCTCAATTTCCGAACAACTCCTTAGATCATCAGTTCTTCAACTCCTGCCACTATACCGACAGTTGCTTGGGAGCCTTTATCGATAAACTGAAATTGAGAAAGGATTGGAACAATACACTCGTCATCATTACAGCCGACCATGGCCATCGCTTGCCTGGCAATCGCGAAATCCAATCCAAGGAACGCTTTCATATTCCATTGCTTTTCCTGGGAGGTGTCATTAAAAAAGATTCTGTTATTCACACCGTAGGCAGCCAGACCGATATAGCCAATACCCTACTAGGCCAGCTGGACAAACCCAGTCCTGATTTCATGTTTAGTAAAGATTTGCTTGGTAATAACGTAAATCCACATGCTGCTTTTTTCTTCAACAATGGTTTTGGTTTAGTGATGCCTGATAAATTTCTGGTCTTCGATAATACTGCCAAGCAATTCATCAAAGAAGAAAACGTTACCGATCAAGATAAAAACAGGGCGAAAGCCTATCAACAGAAGTTGTATTCTGATTTCAACTCACGATAGCTATCAGTTAATAGTTATCTGTTAACGGATAATTCAAAATAGTACTATGAAAAAATTAATTTCAATTGCGCTACTTTGTTTACTAGCAGCAGAAGCAGAAGCCCAGGACTTTGGACTTTCCTTTTCGTATTTCATTCCTAAGAACGGATACTTCTCTACTCCCATTAGTCCCTTCTCCATTCGAGGTGTCGGGGTAAACTTAAATCGTTTCATCTCACTCGAAACAGGTGCTTCCCTTTACCGCATGTCGGGATTGAATGTAAAAGACATGGCCTTTGAAACGAAAGATCCCATTGTAGCGCCCAACTTTACACTGATGGTGCCAGGCGAACTTGTTATTTCCCTAAAAAGTGGGCGTGTGGAATTTGACATGAAAGGTGGCGGTTTTGCTTTTCTACCCTTTGGCAACAGACTGGATTATGGCAATTTGGATAAGGGCATTCGCACCTATAAAAATTGGCGCGTGGCGAATGCTTCTGCTGATTTCGAAAGCACTGTTGGGTATGGTTGGATGACAGGGGCTGAATTGACCGTCTACGTGACCGATCAGGTGGGTGCCAAGTTTCCCATTAAAGGAAGTTATACCGGAGTGGATAGCAACAATGAAGTGCTCACCGAATCGTTTGATTATACAGACGCCAAAATGGACATGACTGGTTTGGAGTTTTCCATAGGCGTCATCATCAGCTCGGGAAATGGTGGAAAAGGAAAGCCGAAAAGACGCAGATAGGGCTACATTCTTTAGATTTCAAGAGAACAAATCCCATCCGGCTGTGTTATAGATGTCGATGAAAATCTACAATCTAAAACGCACACAATTTTTACCTCTTACGATGCAGGAAGCCTGGGATTTCTTTTCCTCGCCTGCTAATCTGGAGAAGATCACCCCCAAGCACATGGGCTTTCAGATTTTGTACAAATCGGGAGGCGAAAAAATGTATCCCGGTCAATTGATTAGGTATATTGTAAATGGAGTCCCCTTCGTACCCATGCACTGGGTAACCGAAATTACCCATGTTCAGGAACCGACCTATTTTGTAGACGAACAACGCTTTGGGCCCTACGCCTTATGGCATCATCAGCATCATTTTAAGGAAGTACCCGGAGGCGTAGAGATGACTGACGAAGTGAATTATGCCATTCCCCTGGGGCTGTTAGGGCAACTGGCTAACTTCCTCTTTGTAGGGCGCGAGGTAAATGCTATTTTTAATCATCGATACAAAACCCTGGAAGAATTTTTTCAGCGTCAACACACTATTAGAAAAACTGCTTAACAAATGGATTGGTTGTTACTTCTTGTTTGCTCACTGATTGTTATTGGCACTTTTCTCTTTTGGGAGTTTGTGGCCTGGTTCACGCATAAATATGTGATGCACGGCGTGTTGTGGACCTGGCATCAATCCCACCACACCGTTCACGATCACGCTCTGGAAAAAAACGATTGGTTTGCAGTCGTCTTCAGTATTCCCTCTATTGCTTTAATCTATTATTCAACAATAGCTACGTACAATCCTTACTTACTTTCGGTAGGCGTTGGTATTTTCTGCTACGGACTCTTCTACATGATTTTTCACGATGTAATTGTTCACCAGCGAATTAAATGGAGGCCCAAAAGCAGAAGCAATTATTTGAACCGAATGATTCACGCCCATTATGTGCATCACGCAAAGCATACAAAGGAAGATTGTGAGGCTTTTGGATTTCTGATTGCTCCGAAGAAATACGATGTTAAAAATCTGCAGCTAAAGAAAGATCGTCAGGAAACTCAATAGATCTAAATATGTATCCGCTTGTTTTCTTAAAATTGATCACTTCTAAAACACAAGCGTCATGCCGAACTTGTTTCGGCATCTTGCTACCATTTTTTCCTAGATGCTGAAATGAATTCGGCATGACATGCGTTTTTTGATTTTAAATCGTTACCCTTTTAGACATAAAAAGAATTTTTATAAAGTTTTATTTTGGACGAACGCTATCTTTATCTCGCCCTGAATGTAGGATCCATCTCCTTTCCTTTTCTCTTCAGCTTTTATCCTAAAGCTAATTTTTCAAAGGAATGGAGATACCTCTTTCCTGCACTCTTGATCACTGCCTTCGTCTTTATTGTTTGGGATGAGTTGTTTACTCAACTAGGTGTATGGGGGTTCAATCCACGCTACTTAACGGGCATCTACCTGGGCAGTTTGCCTCTGGAAGAAGTAATGTTTTTTATTTTCATTCCTTACGCCTGTTTATTTATCTACTTCTCGGCCGCCTACTTATCGAAAAGAGATTACCTGGCTTCCATCCATCAATACATTACGGTTTTTCTCATTGTATTACTAATCAGCACCGGGGCTCTCTATTTCACTCATTGGTATACGAGCGTCACCTTCTTCAGTCTTGCTCTTTTTCTTAGTCTGCATCGTTGGTATTGGAAGAGCACGTATATGGGGCGTTTTTATTTCTCCTACCTCTTTGTACTCATACCCTTTTTTATCGTGAATGGAATTCTCACGGGCTCTTTTATTGATCAAGAAGTAGTTTGGTATAACAACCAGGAAAACCTCGGCATTCGTGTGGGTACTATTCCTTTGGATGATTTTTTCTACAATATGTTGATGCTCCTCATGGTTACCAGCTTGTATGAGGGATTCAAGAATCGCAAGAAGAAAAGTATGAACTAGCTGATCACTATCACAAAAAAGAAAGGCTCCTATTTGGGAGCCTTTTCTGATTTCTTCTTTTTCTCTTTTTTCTTTTCCTTTCCTGCCAGACCATTCTCCAGGCCAACTAACGATTTAGTAATGCGCTTTGATCGTTTTTCATCGCGCTTTAATTGATCTGCGACCCGACTGGCTATCTTTTTTGAAGTCTTAGCAATCAGCTTTTTTAACTTCTTGCCACTCTTGGCATTTTCAACACTGTTAAGTGTGTTGTTCACTGACTCAACAATGAGTGTGGTAATATCTTTCTTGTTAATCTTTATCTTTTCCATGTTCCTCCATTATTGGGGACACTAAAATAGAGATGCAAGCCTGATAATACTACACTTAACACAAACTTAACATTGGCACTTCCTACTCATACCGAAGCGAGTCCACAGGCTTTGAAGATGCCGCCTTTAAAGATTGATAACTTAAAATGCTCGATGAGCGTGAAGCGCCGGTCGAGCAGCGGGAGGTGCACCGCGCCTTTAACCGCAAGCCTCTGGCCAGCCGCTTTGCCATTGTATGAGTACGAGGATGATAAACTCTTTTGATAATAACAAAGAGAGTTTGAATACAGAAGCACCCAATGCTTTTCGGATACCAATTTCTTTAGTGCGTTGTTCGGTGGTAAAAGCAGCCAGTGCAAACAAACCTAAACAAGCAATGAAGATGGCTAAACACGAGAACACGGTGAAGATATCGCGTAAACGTTTTTCAGATTGAAAGAGTGTATCAAAATCTTCATCTAAAAATGCATACTGATACGGATCGCCTGGTGCATACTGTTTCCAAACGCCTTCAACTGAAGCAATGAGTTGTTGTGGTGAACCCGTATAACGAATCAACAAGTTTCTGGATCGCTCTGTCAGTCGAATAATCATAGGACGCACACTGGTCTTGAGCGATTCAAAATTAAAATCCTCGACCACTCCCACCACACGAATAGTTTCAGGCTCCGGTCCATTAAAATCCAGAAGTTCTTTACCAACGGCTTCTGTCCAACCAAATTGTTTAACAGCGGCCTCGTTTAAAATACAGGCAGTTGAGTCGGTGGCAAAATCGCGAGAAAAGAAACGTCCTTCTTTCATTTTAAACTTCATCACTTCCAAGTGATCCCAGTCAGCATAATACTTACCAGATAAATAATCGGTATCAAGACCCTTTACTCTAAAAATGGTAGTGTTATTTACTCCGGGGAAGGTATTGTTTGCATAACTCACATGCTCTACTCCTGAAAGTCCTTTCACGGAATTTTTAAAAGCATCCCTACTATCATCCAGACGACCTGTATTTTGAATAATCAATACATTGTGCTTATCAAGTCCCAGGTTCTTATTCTGCATGTGATTCAATTGTAAAAAGACAACAGCTGTGGCAATGATGAGGAAAATAGAAACAGCAAATTGGAAAACCACTAAGGAACTGCGCACTCCCTTACTCTTCATACCACCACGCGCTTTCCCTTTCAATACTTCTACTACGTTAAAAGAAGTGAGGTATAAAGCCGGATAACTTCCTGCCACAAATCCAACCAATACGATAAGAGCGCCCGCCATCGCAAAAAACGAAGGTTCCATCAACACTCCTAAAGTGAGCTGTTTGCCAGCGAGTGTATTAAAATAGGGTAAGGTTACATACGATAAACCAATAGCTAGCAACACTGCCACCAGACTATAAATCAACGATTCGGATAAGAATTGCCACACCATTTGTCCACGTTGTGAACCTAATGTCTTACGCAAGCCTACTTCCTTGGCACGGCCAGCAGACTGTGCTGTGGATAAATTCATGAAGTTGATACATGCTAACAGCAGGATAAAAATTCCAATACCCGAAAAGATATACACATATCGAATATCACTGGCAGGTTCCATATCATCTGGCAGCGTGCTGTGTAGATGTGAGTTCGTCAAGGGATAAATAAAGTAGCTATAAATACCACCTTGCTTACGGAATTCTTCGAAATTAACTCCAAGACCTTGCTCCAATTCCTGACCTACATATTTTTCTACCAGGTCTTCCAGCTTTGCATTCACTTCTTCCACACTGGTATTCGCATTCAGCGAAACATAGGTTTGAAGCGAGTTACCTGTCCAACCTGGGAATAGTTCATCAGGGTTATTTAGAATCGTGCTGAAGGATAATATAGCATTGAAATGAAAATGAGAATTGGACGGAGCCTCTTTTGCAATACCGGTTACTTTAAAGGCTTCATTATCGTTACCGATCACCAACATTTTTCCAATGGCATCACCCTTAAAATACTTTTGAGCCAATGCCTCGGTAATAACCACCGAGAAAGGCTCTTTCAACACTGTAGCGCGATCGCCCTCGACCAGCTCGAAACTAAAAAACTGATAAAAGTTCGAATCGGCATAGAAGATATTTTCCTCAGAGAAAATCTTCTCTTCAAATTTAAATACGATGCCAGAACCACTGCGGGTGATTGGAAACAGTCGTGTCATGGCATCTACGCCAGGAATTTCTTCGTGCATGGCAGGACCTACCGGGACACTAGAGTTAGTGGTAAATAATTCCTGCCCGGCAATTTTACCATGCAAACCAATGCGATACATATTCGCTGCATTGGTATGAAAGCGATCATAACTGACTTCGTCCTTCACATAAATAAATATCAGCAGGCAGCAGGTGATTCCTATAACCAGCCCTGAAATATTAATCGCTGAGTAGAATTTATGCTTCAGAATATTTCTGACAGCAATCTTGAAGTAATTACGTAACATAAACGTATTGGTTGATGGTTGGAAGATGCTCAATTAGTTGAAATGGTTGCTCAAGGATTACACTTATTCACTCTTTAAATTGTCAATAGGATTAACGCGGGTAGCTTGTACCGTTTGCGATCCAATGGTAAACAAGCCAAAGAAAGCCAGGATCAATACTCCGATAAGAATTGTAGTAACATCCACGGTTACATGGTTTGCCAAACTCTCTAACCAAAGTGTATTGACAAAGTAGGCAGCCGGTATCGAGAACAACAAGGCTAAGCCGAGTATGGATAAGTAGCCCTTCGATAATATGTAGACGAGCGATTTATCTGAACTACCCAGGATTTTGCGCATGGCGATTTCCTTCTTACGCGTTTCAATGGTATAGGTTGCCATTCCCAACAAACCGAGACAGGAAATGATGATGGCCAGTGTAGCTATAAAGCCCAACACTCTTACCAAGGTGCCAAAAACAATTTCATACAACTCACCCATTTCGGCTCTGAAATCTTTTACTTCCACTTTCAAACCTGGGTTCACACCCGCCCATACCCGTTCTACAGAAGCGGATGCATCTTTGAAATCGCCTGTGTAGACCACTTGCAACAAAGAGTATTCTTCAGGATTATAAATAAGGCCTAAGGGATTCAAGCGATCACTAAAAAATTCATGATGGTAATTCTTCACAACTCCAATCACTTGCTTCTCTGAGGAATCACGCTTCATGATCAGAGACTTACCAATGGCATCTAAAGGGTTCTCGAATCCATATTCCTTGACGGCTTCTTCATTTAAGACTATAAAATTGGGACTTCCAGTTTCTTTGGAGAAGAAAGTTCCTGCTACCACCGTCAGTCCCATGTTCTCCGCATAGGCCTCATCCACCGAAAAATATTGAAGATTTTTCCATTCCTTCTCTTCCAATGATTTCTTGAAATCATCTCCATAAGAGACACCCGCTAAAGGAATGTGAGAGGCAGCTGAAACACTCACAATGTTGCTTTGCTTTTCCAATTCGGTTTTAAGGACTTCAATTGAAGTGTCGCCTTTGCTTATGATCAATTTATTCTCGACCGTGAACCCGTTATCATTATGCAGAAATAGATTCAACTGATTGTAAACAACGATCACCGTTAAAATAAAGATCATGGATAGTGTAAACTGCACAACAAGTAAAACCTTGCGCAAACCAACCTTAGACATCAGCTTGGTATTCCCCATGTTCTTCAACACCTTCATCGGCTGAAAGCCTGACAACACCACGGCCGGAAATAAGCCAGCAATAATACCCACCAATACAGCGAGTGCTACAAAAATTCCATAGACTACATAATTGGCTGAAAGATTCCATTTAAGGAAACGTGCAAAAGCAAGGTCGACAATGAAAGGTTTTAACGCATAGATAAGTGCCAATGCCAACACCAAAGCAAACAAAGAAATAACTACCGACTCACTTAAAAATTGAACAAACAATTGCCAACGGGCCGCACCTGTCACTTTGCGTACACCAATTTCACGGGCTCGTGTAAGAGAACGCGCAATCGATAAGTTGGTAAAATTGAAACAAGATGTAATCAACACGATGCCTGCCAGCGCAGAGAGACAATACACCAAAAACCACGGCATGAAAGGACCAATCGGATTGTTGATCATCCTTCCGGGAATGATATCCAATAAATGTTGTGGTAAGTACGTAGCTCGGGTAGTGGCTTTGGCTGGAAGTTGTTTGAAATGATCTTCACTAATCTTTTGTAACTGGGGCTCAATATCTGCAATGGTTTTTCCTTCCTCCAATAGAATGTAGACCCAGCCCATAGAGAAATTATGCCAATTGTCTAAGTCTTTACCCATTACGTTGGCCGTTTCAAGACTTTTTACGGTAGCGATACTAGCAAATGCTTCGCATAGGATATGTGATCTGTTTTCTGTCTTTTTAATAACACCTGTAACCTTATACGTTCCTAACTCACCAACCTTTAAGGACTCCCCTACCGGATTCTCCATTTTAAAAAGTTTCTCTGCAGCTTCTTTTGTTAACACTACAGAATAAGGTTCGACCAGGGCAGTAGTAGCATCTCCATAGAGTAATTCATGATTGAATAATTCTAATACTTCAGGATCTGCGAAGTAACCGCTCACCGGAATGTTGATATCATGATTGGGTTCTATCTCCAACCACATATTACCAAAACCACGCATAATACGCACAGCCTTCTCTACTCCTGTATAGTTGTTCAACAGTTCATCGCGTATGGGTAAAGAAGTAGTAGCCGTTTCATTGCCAGGCGCTCCATTCATTTCTTCCCAATACGGAATGGTATTGATTCGGTAAATGCGCTCGCTCAATGGATTATGCCTATCCAACTTCATCTGGTCTGCCACCAGCATGATGATACCCATACAAATGGCCATGGCCACCGCCAAGCCAAAAATATTAATAAATGAAAAGGTGCGGTGCTTTCGAATAGTCCGCAGCGCTATCAGGATGTAGTTCTTTAGCATACAAGCAAGTTTGGTTGAAGAGATCTTTTCTTGTTGGACGCTTCGATCTTTCTTTGTGTTACACGTTTCGGAAAATAAAATTGAAGATTAGTATAACTTGACTTTACGCTATGGCTGATTATTCATCCCTCAACACCATAGCCGGATTAAGACGTGTGGTCGCATACACCTTATACCCAATAGAAATGGCTGAGGATACGAACATGATCGCAGCTGAAATAGTAAGTGTGGTAAGGGTTGCCTTCTGATAATAATCCCAAATACTGCTCATCAGCATTTCCGCCATCCAAGCTCCCAAAAAAGCGCCAATGACCGAAGCAATTGAAAGTATGATCACAAATTGAGTATTGATCACACGTGTAATGTTGGCAGATGAAGCACCCAACACCTTTCGTACACCAATCTCTTTCATCTTCTTTATGATATTGAGAGAAACCAGCGTAAACAATCCTGTGGCAGAAAGTAGCAGCGCCACAACACCTAAGAACAAAAACATCTTAACAATATTATTGCTTACGGTGTTGGCTTCTACCATTTCCTCATCCATGTAGCGGATATTGGCTACGCGCTCTGGAAACATATCTTTATAAATACTTTCCATGGATGCTTTTACTTCGGTGATCTTACCAGCAGGCGCACTCGCTATGATATGACTCACCTGGTCGGGAGACCCATAGCGCATCATCACCGGCTCCATCTCGCGCCACACACCACGGTTGTAAACATTTTTTACAACACCCACCACCTGGTAGCGAGCTGTATCCATCCAGGTAATTTCTTTACCCAAGGCTTTGTCCCAACCAAATTTAGACGCCAGGTTTTCTGTAATGATTACGGACTCCTTACGATCTGTTTGAGAGTCCTTTGTAAAGTCACGGCCTTCCAGCAAAGTAAGCCCAACTGTTTTTAAATAATCATCACCCACATCCATGATGTCCACTTCAATTTCTTTGCCTTCCGATTTAATCGGATCGTTAAACGAATTGGAGTAAAAGTGATGTTGAGAAGCCGCCACTGCGGTTACATTCGGATTTTGTAAAAGTCGATTGCGGAAAGTCTCATACTCAGAGCGATTATTGATATAGGTAAACACCACCTCCTTTTTGTCGAACCCTAAATCGAGATCGCGCTGAAAGCGTGAATTTTCAGTAAAAGCCAAACTGCACACAATACCAATAAGTGATATGGCAAACTGAAGAGTCAGAAGTGTTAGCGTAAAATAATTAGTACCTCCAAATTTTAATTTTCCTTTTAAAATAGCGGTAGGTTGAAAAGAACTGATGTACAGCGCAGGGTAACTTCCTGCCAGCAATCCGGTAAATACTAAGGTAAGACCTGTAAAGATTAAGAAATTAGGTCGACCAAAATAATCAGGCTCAAGTTTCAACTCAGGCCACAGTGCATTAAAGGCTGGTATCAATACAAATTCGCCCAACACCAAACCAAGTATGAGTGCCAGCAGGCAGATCATCATGGTCTCTCCAATGAACTGAAAAATTAAATGCTTGCGAGAGCTGCCCATTACTTTGCGAATGCCAATCTCTTTCAATCGCCTCGATGAAATAGCAATGGCTGTATTGGTCAGATTAAAACAGGCAATGAGCAATACAAAAATTCCCATCATGCCAATACCCACCACAGCGGCTATAGGCGATCCGCCTCTTGTCCAGGTTCCGTTCACTTCATTGTAACTATCGCGTACAGCCATGCCTTCAAAAGGCTCTACATCATATTCACGAAGAATAAAATCTTCACGAATCTTATTGTTATTCTCAATATACGGTTTGATTTGCGCTTCAATTTGCGGAACGCGAGCAGGGTCCTTCACCTGAATAAATAAGGTATTGCGATAACGCCAATTATTTTCATCTGCTTCCGGGCTTAGTTCAAAAGAATTATCAATGTGCGCATAGG
>LNEN01000072.1 GCA_001464155.1 Cytophagales bacterium Ga0077538
TCGGTTTGCCGAGAGCAGGCTCCTCTCCAAAATTCTTCTTCGCAAATTCATCACTAATGATGATTTGGCTTTTATCTTTCAACTCACCATTTCCCTCGATAAACTCAAAAGTAAATACGTTGAAAAAAGGAGTGTCTACAAAAATCAGGTCTGCGGCAAACATTTCATCTTTCACTCTGAAATTACTCACCCACCCCGGATTGTAGCGAATCACTTCATCCACTTCTGGAACATTTTCTTTGATGGCGTTTCCTAAGGCTATGGGTACAAACCCAAATCGCGTAACTTCATTCTGAAATTCCCGCATGCTACTAACGCGATACACGGTACTGGCATTTTTATGATAGGCATCAAAACTTTGATTGAAATCAAAATTGAAATAAGCCACTACACAACATGCAATGGCAATGGCCAGTCCGAAAACGTTAATAAAAATGAAGAGTTTATTCTTCATCATATTTCGAAACGTAATGAGTAGGTAGTTTTTTAGCATGGGAGGGTATTTGGTTGATGCTTAAAGACTTTGTTTAGACGCAAAAGTTGCGTGGATGTTGCATCTCTTGCCAAAGAATGTGCCAGTAGATAAATGACCGAAATCAAGCAAAATGGGCAACTAGTGTTTTAAAATTGTTCACTTACGAACACAGTGCTGTACGCTTCTTACTATGAAAAAAGCCACCCCGAATTACTCCAGGGTGGCCTTCCTCAAAAAATAAACCTGAAAATTAAATATGGAATTGTTCTTTCACATTTTCGGTGATCACCTTACCATCAAATAAGTTGATAACACGGTGTGCATAGTTTGCATCATAGGGTGAGTGGGTAACCATGATGATAGTAGTACCTTCTTCATTCAATTGAGAAAGAAGCTTCATCACTTCTTCACCATTGGTAGAATCCAGGTTACCGGTAGGTTCATCGGCCAATATTACTTTTGGTTTCGCGACAATGGCACGGCTAATGGCCACACGCTGCTGCTGACCACCGGATAACTGTTGAGGGAAGTGATTTCTGCGGTGCATGATATTCATGCGTTCCAACACTTCTTCCACACGCTTCTTGCGCTCGTCCGCAGGCACCTTCATGTATAATAAAGGAAGCTCTACATTTTCAAACACGGTTAACTCATCAATCAAATTAAAGCTTTGGAATACGAAACCAATGGAACCTTTACGCAACTGTGCGCGCTGACGCTCACTGTATTTCGCTACTTCATGCTCACCAAAATGGTATTCACCATTGGAGGGGTTGTCCAACAATCCTAAGATGTTTAGAAGGGTTGACTTACCGCAACCGGAAGGCCCCATAATGGCCACAAACTCGCCATCTTTAATCTCGATGTTGATGTTGTTGAGGGCGGTGGTTTCTACTTCTTCAGTCTGGTAGACTTTTTCAAGATTTTTCAGTTTTATCATGGCTGGTTGAATTTTCAGTTATTAGATGTTGATACGTTATGTTTAGTTGTACTTGCTTTTGCGTTAATGGTTACTTAGACTCCTCATTTATATCATTTGTTACATTAATTCAGAATCAAAACCTCATTGTTGCCAAAGTTCTCATACGATGAGGTAATTACTTTGTCACCAGGCTGGAGTCCTTCCAATACTTCAAAGTTCTCGGTATTCTTACGGCCTAGGCGTATGTTTCGTTTCACTGCCTTATTTTCACCCTCCAACACATACACCCAGTTTCCACCAGTATCTTTATAGAAACCACCTACAGGCAGTAACATTTCTTCAGATGATTGACCCAATTCTATGCGCAAGCGAAGCGATTGACCTCTGCGAATGCCTTCTGGCTCTTCACCAATAAATTTCATGTCTACCTGAAAGCGTCCTCCAGCAATGGTTGGATAGATGTAGGTGATTTCTAATTCATAGTCGCTATTGTTAAAGCTTGTAGTCGCATGTAAGCCTTGCGAAATTCTAGGCAAGTACAATTCATCAATCTGTACACTCACTTTATAAGAACCGACTACATCAATCTGGCCAATGCGTTGTCCTTGATTTACGGCTTGTCCAACTTCTAGTTGAGGACGCGAAAGCTGTCCATCAATGGGGGCACGTATTACCAGGTTATCAAGGATTCTGCCCACTCCTTCAAGACTCTCCGTCATTTTTGCTTCACGGAAACTCAATTCGCGTAACTGTCTGATTCTGTCAAGTGAATCATTTTTGTACACTTCGTAGGTAATGCGTCTGCGCTCCACGTTGTATTTGTAATCTGCCTCGGTTCGTTCAAACTCTTGTTTAGAGATGAGTTTCTTATCAAATAGTTGCTTCTGTCTGGTGTACTGAGGTGATAAAATTGCTAACTGATTGTCAATCAGCGCTAATGTTTGACGTTGCTCCAAATCATTTCGTGTAATTGCTAATCTCGTATCACGTTGACGCGTAATGCTTTCATTCAGCTGGGCTTCTTGCTGCAATACACTTAATTCACGATTCAGGTTACTCAACTCCATGATCACATCGCCCTTCTTCAACATGGCACCACTCTCTGCCACCATCCGTCTGATATTTCCTCCTTCAATGGCGTCTAAGAAAACGGTGCGGCTTGGTTCAACGGTTCCGGTTTGTGGTATAAACTCTTGAAACACACCACGCTTCACCGTGGCGATGGTAATCTTATCTTTTTCGACTTTCAGCTTCGAGCGTCTGTCTGCAAAAATGAATTGATAGGCAATAAAAATAATGAGCAATCCTCCGCCACCAAAAGTAGCAATCCGCTTAAGAGTCCACGTTTTCTTTTTAATCTGTTTGTCCATTCGAGTGCAGTTAGCCGTTATCAGTTATTTGTTATTCATTTTTACGCGGTACGGGCAGTGATTGTTTGACGCTGGAAATGT
Source organism: Cytophagales bacterium Ga0077538 (assembly GCA_001464155.1). Classification (GTDB taxonomy): domain Bacteria; phylum Bacteroidota; class Bacteroidia; order Cytophagales; family Cyclobacteriaceae; genus Chryseotalea. The sequence goes on from LNEN01000072.1 coordinate 2,849, forward strand.
CCAGTCAGTAACAAATAACTAGCAACCGATAACGGCTACTTGCCAACAAATGTGCCAAGCAATTTTGCTTTAAAAACCATCAAAAACGCAGAAAACAACTGAAATGCAAGTTCACTACTGAACGCACCTGTCCGATTACGAACAAAAAAATGCGCATATTTAGAAGGAAATATGGCTTTTTGAACGGCAATTGAGGGTGTATGGCTTCGGTATAGCCTTTGTGACTGATGGGCGAACCCAAAAGAATAATTGTGCTTAGCGAACTGAACCATTGCAACAAACAAGTCAACAAATAAGGACTTGTAGAACGCAAACCATCTTTCGACAGGCCTAACCTGACAACTCATTATGACAGAAGTAAAACACGGTAAAATTTTAATAGTTGATGACAATGAAGATCTGCTAAAAGCAGCGAAGATGTTTTTAAAGAGGCATTTTGCCCAGGTAGACATAGAGAAAAATCCGGAAGCCATTCCTGCACTAATGAACCACGAGGATTATGATGTAATCCTGCTCGACATGAATTTTACCAAAGATGTGGTGAGCGGTCATGAGGGCTATCGTTGGTTAGAAAAAATTCTGGAGATTGATCCTTCTGCGGTAGTTGTACTCATCACAGCCTATGGCGATGTGCAAATGGCGGTAAAAGCCATTAAAGCAGGAGCCACTGATTTTGTATTAAAGCCCTGGGAGAATGAAAAATTATTAGCCACCCTCTACTCCTCCATGCGCTTGCGCGAAACGCGTGACGAAGTAGAGACCTTGAAAGTAAAAAATCAGGAAATCAACCGCGAACTAAACCATCGCTACAGCGAGATCATTGGTCAAAGTAGTGTGATGCAGAAAATATTTGCCACCATCGACCGTGTGGCAAAAACGGATGCTAACGTGTTGATCTTAGGAGAGAATGGAACAGGTAAAGAAATGATCGCCCGTGCCATTCACAAAAATTCAGCAAGGCAAAATCAAAGTTTTGTGAGTGTTGATCTTGGATCTATTACCGAAACACTTTTTGAAACAGAACTTTTTGGTCACAAGAAAGGATCTTTTACCGATGCCAAAGAAGACCGTGCCGGTCGTTTTGAGTTAGCAAATGGTGGCACGCTCTTTCTGGATGAAATTGGTAATCTTTCCATGCCCTTGCAGGCTAAGTTACTGACGGTTCTTCAAAATCGCAGAGTAAGTCGAGTAGGTGCAAATAAAGAAACGAACATAGACATTCGTTTGATTTGTGCTACCAACTTGCCCTTGTACGACATGGTGAAGGAAAATAGATTCAGACAAGATTTACTATACCGAATCAATACCATCGAGGTGAACCTGCCAGCTTTACGCGAGCGTTTTGAAGATATTCCATTGCTCGCGAATTTCTTTTTAAAACAATATGCGGAGAAGTACGGCAAAACAGTTACCAAGATTAGCGAAGCAGCCCTGACCCGCATGCACAAGCACACCTGGCCAGGAAACATTCGTGAATTGCAACATTCCGTAGAGCGGGCTGTCATTCTAAGTACCGGGTCCGTGTTACAACCCGAAGATTTCAATTTTAACGCCCCCACTACTAAAGAAGAAAGTCAGATTAATCTTGAACAATTTAATTTAGATGAAGTAGAGAAATTACTGATACGTAAAGTATTGAAAAAATACAACGGTAACATCACGCAAGCCGCAAGTGAATTAGGGTTGACGCGTTCGTCCTTGTATAGAAGGTTAGAAAAACATGGACTATAAATCGATTTGAAAATGTGCCGATTTGAGAATTTGAAAATGTATTACGTGCATACCTTCATGCTCTGTGGCGCATTTTTATGTATTCAACCTGCGGCATCTCCATTATCAAATCTTCAAATCATCAAATCCTCAAATTAATGTTGAGAGACTTCCGCTCCCGTGTAATACTTCGTACCCTACTGTTGGGTATCAACATGGCTCTGGTCATGTACATGATCACCCAGCCAAACATGTTTTTTGCATCTATCCTGATGGGCTTGATTCTTGTTGGACAGTTATTTGAAATTTTTCGATTCGTTAGTCAAACCAATCGAAAGCTTACACGCTTTCTCGAATCCATTAAGTATTCTGATTTTATTTCTGGCTTCGCAGCCGATCATAAACTAGGAAAAAGCTTCAAGGACTTAAACCTGGCTTTTAACGAAGTAATGGAAGCCTTCCGTAAAGCGAGAAGTGAAAAAGAAGAAAGCTGGCAATACCTGAACACAGTCGTTCAACAAGTACGTACCGGTATTTTGTCTTACGACATCGATGGCACCATTCAGCTGATTAATGCCAATGCCAAGCGGTACATTGGAACCACCACTATCAAAAATATCACAGAACTAATTGCGATCAATCCTAAACTCTACCATGCCATCAATTCTGTAGAAGCGGGAAAAAGTGAATTGTACAAAGGAAGCAATGAGTTACAGCTCACCGTTCAATGTACGGAGCTGCGCATTCGTGGAGTCGATATCAAACTCATCACCCTGCAGAATATACAAGGAGAATTGCAAAAACAAGAAGCCGAAGCCTGGCAGAATTTAACACGGGTGCTGCGCCATGAAATCATGAACTCCATCACCCCCATTTCTTCCCTCACGTCTACGCTGCGCGAAATATTGGAGCAAGACATCAAAAGACAAGGGGACCATTACGAGTTGAATGACGAAACAACAACAGATTTGAAAGATGGTTTATCTACCATTGAGAACAGAAGTAAGGGACTTATTAAATTTATTGATGCGTATCGTGAATACACCTCGCTTCCCAAGCCAGTCTTCACTACTGTGCGCCTCAAAGAATTGGTAGAAAAAGTATCTACCCTTATGAAGGAGGAATTGAAGCGAACCAATATTGATTTTAGTGTAAAATGCTCTTCTGATTACTTAACCATTCAGGCCGATGAAGAAATGATTGAGCAGGTGTTGATCAATTTATTAAAAAATGCATTTACAGCTATTAGCCTACCACCAAGACAATACTGTAAAAATTGATGTGATCGACAACGGCCCCGGAATTATTAAAGAAGCCATTGAAAACATCTTCGTCCCTTTTTATACCACCAAGCGAAGTGGCTCAGGCATTGGTCTTAGTTTATCCAGACAAATTATGCAGCTGCATAATGGTTCTATTACTGTTGTGTCTGAACCGGATGTGAAGACAGTTTTCACACTCAGATTTTAACAAACTGCCACTTTCTACCAAAAGCCTTTCATAATCATTTAAGAGGGCCTGTGATTACTTTCCAATGGTAAATCGGGATTGTTCCGGAATATGCTTTAAAAATATATTTTTTGAGATGGCCTCTACTACAATTGGATATTTAGTTTGCAGTACATTAGTACAATGACTAAAACTTAGTTTGTGCCATTGTTAAAAAAGCATCTTCTTTACAGTATGATGAACTATTTCTTGAGTATCGGTTTCTTTCTCTTAGTAAGTGCTCACACTGTAAAAAGCCAAAATACGACAGATCAGTTTTGGGCAAATCTGCAGGCACTATGTGGCAACGCCTATGAAGGCACCTTAGTAACAGGTGCTGCAGCAAACGATCCGTTTACAGGTAAAAAGCTAGTGATGCATGTTCGCGCCTGTAATGACAGCACCATTCGAATTCCCTTCTTTGCAGGTGACGACAAATCCAGGACTTGGGTGCTTACAAAAAAGATGAATACCATTACCCTTAAGCATGATCATCGCCATGAAGATGGCACTGAAGATAAAATCACACAATATGGCGGCACGACACCCAACACAGGTTCAGCCAGGCTTCAGTATTTCCCGGCAGATCAGCACACTTGCAATCTAATTACAGCGGCAGTCACTAATGTATGGTGGATAACTATAGACGATAAGACATTAACCTATAACCTAAGACGGATTGGTACCGATCGTCTCTTTACAGTTTCGTTTGATCTTACCAAAAAAGTAGAGTTACCCACTGCTCCCTGGGGTTGGACCGATTAATATTTTAAAATGAAATACAGAACATTTTCAACTACCGATATAAAACTTTCTTCGCTCGGTTTAGGATGCATGGGTATGAGCCATGCTTATGGAGAAAGAAATGATGCGGAATCCATTGCTACCCTAGAAAAAGCTCTTGAGTTAGGCGTAAACTTTTGGGACACAGCTGATATTTATGGTCATGGTGATAATGAAAAACTCATCTCTCAAGTTCTGGTGCCCAATCGTTCAAAAATATTTCTAGCCACTAAATTTGGTTTCAGGCCCACTCCCGAAAATCCGCAAAACATTGATGCCTCACCTGCACACATGAAAAAGGCTGTAGAGGCAAGTCTGAAAAGATTAGGTATTGAAACTATCGACTTATACTACGCGCATCGCATCGATCCAAAAGTACCTGTTGAAGAAATGGTGGGGGCTATGAGCCAATTGGTGAAAGAGGGGAAAGTTCGCTATCTCGGTCTATCCGAAGCTTCCGCTGAAACGATACGCAAAGCGCATGCTGTTCACCCTATCAGTGCGCTCCAAAGTGAATACTCCATTCTTACGCGCGAAGTCGAAGAGGAAATTCTCCCGTTATGTAAAAATCTGAACATCACTTTTATTCCCTTTAGTCCGCTCTCGCGAGGATTAATGACCAATTCCCTAAGGGCCGATCAACTCGATGAAAAAGATTTTAGAAAAAACCTGCCGCGTTTTTCGGGTGAGAACTTGTCGAACAATCAACAACTCGCACAAGCTTTTTCCGATCTGGCCGCTATGAAGAAGTGCACACCAGCCCAACTGGCACTCGCCTGGGTTTTAGCACAAGGAGATTTCATCATTCCCATCCCTGGCACTAAACAACGAAAGTATTTAGAAGAAAACACAGGAGCGGTGGATATTCAACTTACTGTTAGTGATTTAAAAGCTATCGATGCCCTGCGTGATCGCTTTCCAAACATTGGATCCCGATATAACGAAAGCTATGCCAAAACGCTGGATAAAAAATAACTCCTACGATACCTTGCAGTGGACATTCGGCAAAACTGTAATTTTTAAAACAAATCCTTATCTTCAAGAAGAACAAATCACTTTATACAAGGTGGCGTTTGTGGTTCTAGTCTGAATTGGAGTTGAATGTAATTTGAATTCCCTCATGATACAGAAATTCATACTCTTACTTGTTAGCTTTATGGTTGTAGCGTGCAACACAACGCTTAACAAGACTATGGAAAATCCTTCTCTGCAAACTGAAAGTAAGAAACAAGTCGAGGGTAAGTATGCATCGGTAAATGGCTTGAAGATGTACTATGAAATTCATGGTGAACATTCAGGAATACCCCTTGTCTTAATCCATGGAGGCGGCTCTACCATTGAAACCACTTTTGGGAGAGTATTGCCCATCTTTGCGAAAACACAAAAGGTCATTGCTGTAGAAATGCAGGGCCATGGACACACTGCTGATATCAACCGACCCTTGAGTTTCGATCAAGATGCCGATGATATCGCTGCCCTTTTACAACACCTTAACATTTCTAAACCAAATATTTTTGGTTTTAGTAACGGAGCCAGCACCACCCTGCACTTTGCTATCAGACATCCGGAACTTACCAACAAAATTATTGTCGCTTCCACTTTCTATAAAAAATCAGGTGCTCCCGATTGGTTTTGGGAAATGATGCAAAAACCTTCCTTCGAGGGAATGCCTCAAGCGTACAAAGATGCCTTTCAGCAAATCAATCCAGATGAAAAGGCACTCTATCAGATGTATGAACGCGATGTAGCACGCATGCAAGCCTTTCCTGATTTAACAGCAGAACAGCTAACATCCATCAAAGCTCCTGCATTGATTATACTTGGTGACAGAGATGTAACTACACCTGAACACGCTGTCGAAATGCATCGCTTGCTCAAAAATTCACGATTGGCTATTTTTCCTGGCGGTCATGGTGATTACATTGGAGAAATCACCACAGCTCAGGATACGCTTATTATTTCTGCTGCAACCTCTCTTGTCAATAAGTTTCTCAGTGAAAATACAAAGCGTGTTGAATAAGTGGTGAAATAAATCAATCCTTTACTCGATAGCCTTTAGAATCCAGGTCAATAGAATGAATCCACTTAAAAGCTTATTATTGCAAGTAGTAAACTACCTATGCGAAAATTAAATCTGCCATTCAAGATAGATTCTTTCGTCATCTTCATAAGCGTAACGATAGTACTCGCTTATTTTTTTCCTCAGTGGGCCACGCAAGGTGGTAACTTTTCCATCAACACCATCAGCACTGTTGGCGTTTCTCTTATCTTTTTTCTTTATGGCTTAAAACTAAGTCCGGAAAAGCTAAAAGCAGGATTGAACAATTGGAAACTTCACCTATTGGTACAGACTTCCACTTTTCTACTTTTTCCGCTGATACTATTATTGTTCTATCCGTGGGTACATGCTCAACAACAAGAAACTCTCTGGCTCGCACTCTTTTTCCTGGCTGCATTACCCTCTACTGTATCTTCTTCAGTAGTAATGGTCTCCATCGCCAAGGGCAATGTGCCGGGTGCTATTTTCAATGCGAGTCTATCCGGAATCATTGGTATTGCTGTAACACCGCTTTGGATGGGTTTGTTTTTACATGATGGCAACACAAATTTCGATTTCACTGAAATCTATCTCAAGCTACTCCTTGAAATTATAGCCCCAGTCGTTGCTGGCTTATTCCTCCATCGCTTCATTGGAAAGTATGCGCAACAATACAGTGCCCGACTTGCTAATTTCGACAAAGCCATCATTTTATTGATCGTATACAAAAGTTTCGCAGAATCCTTTATCAATAACGTTTTTGATTCCGTAAGCGTGTTGACACTTTTACTACTTACTGTCATTATTTTCATTTTATTCTTCGTGGTCTATTTCCTTACGGGATACTTGGCACGAATTGCCGGATTTTCGTTGCCAGATCAAATCACCACACAGTTTTGTGGTACTAAAAAATCATTGGTTCACGGCACAGTCTTTTCAAAAGTATTATTCGGAAACACAGCTACCGTAGGAATAATGTTGCTGCCACTCATGCTCTTTCATGCTTTACAGATTTTTATCATTAGCATGATTGCGTCAAAGCTCTCGACACGAAACGATGCTTCATAAGCTTGTCCGCTGCTTTACTTCCTTATGCATCAAAGTAAGAACTTGAAGTAAAACAAAGATCAGTACTTACGAAAACAGCATCTTTTTCTTTTATTTGCACTCCAATAAAATGAAGCATATGCGTTACATCACTTTTTGTATTCTTTTCTCATTCGCGTCAGGTCTTGCCGCCCAATCCAAAAAAGAATTGGAAACAGAGGTAAATCGATTAAAAGCCGAGTTGGCAGAACTGAAGAAACCAAAGACCCTGGACATGACTAAACCCATGGTGAAGATCAGTTATTCTCTTGGTACCCTAATGGCTGGTAATGTAAAAGCGCAAGGAGCCGATTCACTTGATATCGAAGCCCTAAATAAAGGCATACAAGATGTGCTCAACGGCCAAGCACCAGTGGTTGAGCAAAATGAAGCTATGGGGTTAGTGCAGAACTATATGCAGGCGGCAGCCCAACGCAAGGCAGCAAAAGCAAAAGAAGTTGGCTTAGCGTACCTGGAAGCGAATAAGACAAAAGAAGGAGTTATTACCACCGCCAGTGGTTTACAATACAAGGTGATGCAACAAGGAAGCGGTAAACAGCCAACGGCCAGTGACCGCGTGACAGTACATTACACGGGAACACTCATCGATGGAACGCCCTTCGATAGTTCTGTGAAGCGAGGTCAACCTGCCACCTTCAGTGTGGGCGGAGTAATCCGAGGATGGACCGAAGCGTTACAATTGATGAAAGAAGGCGATAAGTGGATGCTCTATATTCCCTATGACTTAGCCTATGGTGAGCGCGGAAGTGGAGGACAGATTCCGCCCTACTCTACCCTGATCTTTGAAGTGGAGTTGATTAAGGTTAACTAATCAGTAGTCGTCCTGAGTTGGAATCACGCTGCTTCAAATTGTTTCCAACTCAGGATGACTGCTCCTTCGCTTGGCTCACTCCTATGAGCGTCAGTTCCACAACGATCAGGTTCTTGTTGAAGTTAGAATAAAGAAGTTTTACTAGGTCAAGATTCTGCATTTCATTTGCCAAGGCGAAGCCCTGATCGAACCGTGTAGCATCCCAGTTCAAAGCCTCCATTACATTGCCGGTACCACTCTTTTGCAGGCTTGCTTTTAAAACTAGCTGGATTTTATCTTGGTCTGTCATGCAAGGCAAAAGTACATAAGATTATTCTTGCTGTTTGCACACAAATAAGATGGGAGACACAAAAGGAGGTCAATCAGGAAAAAAGAACACCTTGGATTCTATAAAAAGATGATGCACTAAATAATAGCAATAACAAGGTCTCCATCTCTATTCTTATAGTTACCAAAAGAAAGCTGAATTGAAAGCCTTGAGATCAATTATCGGGAGGACCAATAGGAACCGGAAGATCTGCTTCCTCATCTTTTCCTCCGCCTAAGACAAGGTAAGCAGCACCTCCTATAGCCGCTACTGGAAGAAGTTTGACTAGCAGAGGAGTACGTGGTTTAATCTTAAAAAGCTGAGTAGTGGCATTTTCAGTTGATTCACTATTATTAGTCATCCTGACTGAGAACCTGTCACATCTCCCAATTTTTCAAAAAGGGTGTTATCCTTAAATAGTTCTACTTTTAAATTATTATCATCGGGTCCTCCCACCCAATCAATTCGCAAATTCTCCTTACGCTTAAAGGCATTCTTCTCCAATGGTTTCAGATTGAGCGCCACTTTCTCAATAAGTGGTTTAACTACCTCTGCTTCAATTTTAAGAATAATACTTCCATTAAAATCTGATGGTAATTCATTTTTCACATCCCAGATAACTCGATTTCGATTTCCTGCTGGAACATTGGATCCAGCATCACCCATCAAAAACTTAAGTGTTTTCGCATAATTATCATGAGAGCTTTTAATAAAAACATTAAACTTCTGATCAGGTTTACCTGCTACCAGATCATATGTGATAATTACACGCTCACCATCAAATTCTGTAGTGATGCTCTGAACCTTTTGGGCCAGGGCTTGAAGTGAGAACATTAAAAGAACCGCGAATACCGAAATTTTTCGAGTCATATAATTTTAATCTTTTCGAATGAATACAAAATCTCCACCTTCATCACCTGTGCTTTGAATGACACCAAATTGTGGAGTAATGTCAGAGTTATTCTTAACAGGCTCACGAATAGCAAAAAACAAATCTTCGGATCGCATATACTTATTGGGATTCGCCTCCAATTTCTTGATGAGGTAATCGAGAAAAACACTTTCATCAGGCACTTCCGTTAAGGCACCACTTGTAAGGCATTTCCGACTTGGTGTTTTAATAACTTCAGCCATTTCTACTGTGGCGTTGTTAAAAGCCGCACGTGTTTTGAAAATACTTCCGCTAAAACACGCATCAGAAATTAATAAAGTATGCTTAGAATTTATTGTTTCGATATCGTCTTTTAAGGCTGAATTTCGATACCAATTCGATTTAGAATTTTGGCGTGCATCTACCGGTAACCAATACCCTTTTTCTACCTCCTTCTCAAAGTGTCCATGACCGGCATAAAACAACAACAAATGATCCTCTGGAGTGACTAACCTTCGCAAGCTGTCAAAGGTATTAATAATTGTTTCGTACGTTGGATTCTTAATGACCTTTACTTCTTCCGAAACAAATGTGTAATTATCAAGCAATGCCTTCTTCAGCCTCTCAGCATCTCGTATGGGACTACTTAATTGATTAATGTTGGGGTCTTGATAATCTTGTGCTGCGAATAATATTGCATAATACTTACGCCTTACTACAGTAGGTTGAGGTGCAGACACTACAGGTACTACTTTATTACGAACCTGATAATTTTTCTCCTTTACGTTATTGGAAACGTCATTAGCCTTTATGTCTAATTCAGTTCCTGGTGCGAAGGACTCTTCAATTCGAAGTACCTCTTTATTAAGCCCTTCATAAATCTTTTCATTAATGGTGACAGCGTTTAAACCACCCCCCTTATCCTCAATGGTAATAATCAATTTCTCCAGGGTAGAGGTTAAATCGGTTTGCTCCGCATATTCAATAATAATTTCTGGAGCAGTTGTGTCCTTTGCCTTAAAATTGATCAGCATAGGAGAGCTGAACGCCTCCACTTTCTGAGCTTCTGCAAAATGACTCATCACGACACACACGAAGAGAAGACTTAATATTCTTTTCATAAAAATCGTTTTTACTTAAACATAATTTTTTGAACTACTTTACCTGACTGAGTTGTATTCATCAATTCTGTAATTACCCAATAGAATTGGTTAGACGCACCATTCACATTTTTAATCACGTACCGCTGATAGCCTTTATCAAACCATTGCTCCTCCGATACAATGCTTCGCCCCAGAGCATCATAAATAGATACCTTCACCATAGCGGGTTCGGTTAACGAAAGAGGTATGTATACATCTCCTGACTGACTAGGGTTTGGATACACTTTTCCAATGCCTGTTCCCTCAAACGAAATAACAGACTCCAAAAATTTAAGATCACCGTAAACAATTTTTAGTCTTCGATTGGTCATCGTTTGATGCTGTGTTTGCGTAAGCATATTCACAACCTCCATTTTCTCTTCATCTACCAGATATAAACCATTTCCGATACCTTGAATACCGTTCTTATCCCAACGTAATGTTACCGCACTGGTTGAAGGAGATTGGTCCACTTCGAAATCCCACACATACTGACTTACAGTAGGTATGATTTCTTTACTTAACGTGTATGGTAATTCGGGCCTCTCAAAAGCCATGGCAAACATATCAAAGCCCTCTGGCATGGGTGGCGTAGGGCGATCAAAAGAATCGAAGGTGTAATCAGCAGCGGGATGAATTCCAATTCCGCCAACCAAACTACTTGTTTCACCATGGCTCACTTCTATTGGTAGTTCCCACGAAGTTGCATTTTGCTCGAATGATGTGTTTTTTAGACGAGCTGCATCTGTAAATCCACCGGCAATCGGAATATCAATTGTCGTTGCGAGAGAAGAGAATACATAGTAACCCACAAATGGCTCTAGTATTGTAGCGGTTGTATAGCCACCATTAATAAGTTTATAAAGAGGCCCCACAACCGATCCTGGTGTCCAGGTTACCGGGAAATTATAAGGGTTACCAATCAAGTTCCAGCCTGTGCTTAAAGTAAGAGCAGCTGGTGCATCAGGTGTAGCCCCAACAGTTCTACCCTCTCCAATATCAATTGATGGAGCTTCTTTGGTAATCAACCAATACCCCTTCCCTATGGCGATTCCACTGTTGCCTGATAGCTCAACACTTCCATCTCCTGAAAACATTCTCCATTTCTTTTTATCCACAGGACCTAACTCATCAAATGCGCTTGTCACCGCTGGACTGGTTAACTGAAGTGGAACAGAAATGAGTTGGTAGTCATTTACAGTAGTTCCTGCTTTGAGTTGAGGCATCGAAAGGCTGGTTGCATCTGAGTATTTTAAGTATGCATACCCATCATTGCTGTATTTAAACCGAAGTCCACCATCATACTCAATAGAGAAATAATAAAAGTATCCCAGTGGATCTGATCCATCATCCGTTAATGTAACAGTAAGTGTTGGATTTGAGCCTACAGTTACAAAAATCTCCTGCACGTTCGAAAAATCACCCTCAGCCAAATCCACAATTCCAACAACATAACATACTACACTGTTAATTCTTGGCAGATCTGTACCATTAATAGTTATAGAGGCAGATGTAGTGCCATCAACGGGAATCTCACCTGCCAAATTTTGTGAGGAGATGACCAATGCAGGAAGTTCGGGCTCCGTTACTAGAATTGTTCCGAGGTTACCAACAGCAACACCTAAGGTGGCAGACCCAAAGTGAACAGATAATAGATCCTCAAATGTATCGGTAGTTCCTATTTCCCAAGTAGAGCCTCCATTTGCAGTTTTCACAATGGTACCATTCTCACCAACAGCAAAACCGATTTGCTCATTAATAAAATGTACTCCCCATAAGTATTCGGAGGTTACCGAATTCTGAGATATCCAAGTAGCACCAGCGTCAGTAGACTTCTGAATAATGCCATTTGCACCAACCGCATAAGCAACTGTTGCCGAAGCAAAGGTAATGCTTCCATACTCGAGGTCATCTATGTCGGTCCAGGTAGTGCCTCCATTGGTGGTGCGTATTAACCCACCATTACCAGCGGCAACACCAATATTGTCGCTAGCAAAGCTGATTGCTTTAAGATAGGTGCTTGGTTGACCTGATACCTGAGGTGTCCAAGTGGTGCCGCCATCTATTGACTTGTATAATGAGCCCGAAGCACCACAATAATATCCAATGAGAGAAGAGGGAAAGTCCATTGCATAAATATCAAGAGCGGAGTTGCTTGCTGCGGAAGTCCAGGTGCTACCGGCATTCGTTGTTTTCAACAGCACGCCATCGTCTCCCATTATAAAAGCGGTGGTACTATTCAAGGCATACACATTCCAAAAGATACCCGTAGTAATCGGTGTGGTCATAGTGGTCCAGCTTGCACCTGAGTCTGTGGATTTCAATGCTGTAGCACTTTCACCTACTGCATAGGCAAGAGTTGTAGTCGCAAAATTGACACTCCATAAGTCACTACTTGCAGGATTAGAAACTTCAAGAAATGCCAGGTCTGAAGAAGGTGTTTCTACTGTAAAATTTGTGCTGCTTGAAACAGAAATCGAATTGACTGTAACGCTTATAGGCCCAGTGGTTGCACCAACTGGCACTGTTACAACCAAAGATGTGGTGGTACTTGACGTTACTGTAGCCGAAATATTATTGGTAAACCGAACCGTATTTTGTGAGGGTGTAGGACTAAAGCCAGTTCCAGTAATAGTTACTGTTGCTCCAATGGCTCCTGCACTTGGGGTAAAGCTGGAAATCGTTGGGCCATCTGTTATCGTTGTGAAAGTTCCTTGCAATGGGGTCGTCTGACGATAATTAATGGTTGTTCCGGAGCCATTGTACGAGTAAATGTTATAGTAGTAAGCTGTTTGGGCCGATAGTGCTGTCTGAGAAATACTGGTAGCTGTTCCAACTGAAACAATGGTTCCTGAACCAATCGTAGTACCAACTGTATAGCTAACTCCATCTACAGGGCCATTGACAGGATAAGAATCCTCTCTACGGAGTATGAGGTATCCAGCGGGCGCACCAGCCGCTGCTGTGAAACCAACCGTGGCAGAGGTACCCGTAATACTTGTTGCCGAGAAAGCAGTGGGCTGTGCACTTGGTTCAGCACTTCCCAAAGTAGTCACCGATCCTTGCAACGGAGTGGTTACTCGATAATTGTTTGTACCACCAGAACCATTGAAGGAATAGATCTTATAGAAATATTGGGTTGCACCGTTTAGGTTCGCTTCATTGAAATTGTTAACAGATCCAATATAGGCGATTACTCCATCGCCCAAGGTCGCTCCCTTTGTGTAGACGGTTCCATCCACCGGATCTGTTGTAGGTGCTGATCCTGCTTTTCTAACAGCAATATATCCTGTAGGTGCACCAACCGCTAAGGTAAAGCTAACGGCATATGAGTTTGCTGTAATGCTGCCAGATAAAAATGCAGTAGGCTGTGCTGTTGGCTCCGTAGCAGGTGTAACAGAGCCTGTTCCTGCATCAAATTTGGCAATAAACCCGTCATACAAGTAGTTAGAAAGTCCTGCTAGTGAAGGCTGATGAACACCAAGTGTAGAAATACCATCTTCGCTGAGTGTATTACCAATGGCATAAATATTATTAGACGCATCGGTGTCTACGCGCCATCCAAAATCAGTAAACGTACCACCGTAATAGGTTCCCCAGGTTCGCAAGCCAGCATCTGTGAGTTTCACTATCATAGCATCATAAGAGCCTGATCTGGAGGTCTGATGAGCAGATGCGGTAGCAATTCCGGAGGTACTTTCAGTTTCACCGACAGCCACTATGGCTGATGCATTATCAATAGCTAATCCATAAATCCCATCAAACCCACTGCCTCCTATATAGGTTCCCCAAACTCTGGTACCTGCATCCGAAAACTTGGCTACGTATGCGTCATAATCCCCGGACAAGGTAGTTTGATGCACACCGCTAGTTGCTATACTACCAGTACTTGTTGCATAGCCTCCTAAATAAATTTCACTGGTTGATGCCTTCACGGCAAGAGCAATTCCTACATCGTCACCTGTACCTCCATAATAAGTACACCAAGTGCGTGCACCCGAAGAAGTATATTTTCCAAGGTAGCCATCAAAACTACCGCCAAAGGTGGCTTGAAAAGAACCAGCACTGGCAATATTAGTCGTACTTGTTGTGTATCCAGTAATATACCAGGCCGAAGATGTTGAACCAGGTACGCCCCAACGAACATCATACCCCCGATCGGTACCTGTGGACCCAAGGTAGGTTCCCCAATCCCTTAAACCAGAATCACCAAATTGTGCCAGAAAAGCATCACTACTGGTTCCTCCTCCGAAAGTAGCTTGAACAGCCCCAGTTGAAGCAATCCCGTCAGAACTAAATGTGTACCCTGTTATGGCCAGGAAAACAGAAGGAACATCATCTGTATCGATTCCATAAGCATAATCGTTTCCGGTACCACCATAATAAGTAGACCATATACGTAAACCTGCAGCTCCAGAAAATTTAGCTACAAAGGCATCAGCACCTCCAGCTCTTGTCGTCTGGTGAACCCCACTGGTTGCCATCCCATCACTAAATGTATAACCAGCGATATAGGCATTTCCTTCAGTAGTAAGTGTTACTCCATAAGCGACATCTGTTTCTGCTCCCCCGAAATAAGTTGCCCATTGTCTAACGCCAGCAGAATTGAACTTTGTCAAAAATGCATCAAATCCTCCTCCCAATGTAGATTGAAAGGTTCCTGCTGTTGCAATCGATGCACTGCTATTAGTATACCCAGTTACGTAAACATTGCCGGAGGCATCAACATGAACGTCCCTGATTTGATCTGAACCAGTACCGCCATAATACGTACCAAACAATAAATTAGGGGTAGGGTCAATCACTAAAGTTTTTGTCTTGTCAAAGTCAGGTACATCAAAACTCAGCGTTTGACCATTTACCTGATAGTTCACATCCACGGATTGGTTTGACTCTTGAATAAAACTGGATGGAATATTCTCAATCAAACTACCGTGTGCCAACGAGAGTTGAATTTTCTTTGGCCCAATCGATGTGAGCCCTAATTGACCCTCATAGGACAGTTTAATATTGGAGGCATCGCCTCCAGGATGGATAACAAAATCATACTCAATACCTTGATCCCTCACATAAAACTCAAGGTCAATATTGGGGTAAATATTTTTGTAACGAATTTTCTTAAAATGAGACACTGTAAAGTCTCGTGCTCCTGCATAATTAATTTTGTCTGGATACTCGCCCTCAGCAACCAACTCTCCCATGGAGGCTCCCTCCAACGAAATGTCAACCCTGTGAAACTTTAATTTGTCTAACTGCGAAGCTTCTCCCTTTTTCTCGACAAGAGCAATGCCTGACTGCGATGGTTCAATAACATGCTCTTGTACATAGGTATCATACGAGAACCCGTTTGTGCGCAATTGAACATTGAGCCCTGGTCTCGCCAATAAATATTTCACAACTCTATTCTCTACACCGTTTTGGTCGACAACCTGGCCAATGTTTTCAACGAAACCCTGTGTTAGTTTTTGATCTGGCAGAGGAGTAGAGTTTTGTGCATAGCTGATGATGAAGCTAGGGGCAAAAACAAGAAAAAAAATAATCAACTTGGAGTGAAATGGAAGAGGAGCTTTCATTTTTTAAAATTGAAATACAAGTGAAGATAATACAAAGGGAATAAGAATGGAATACCTGAATACGGGTATACGCCAGATTCCCC
>LNEN01000073.1 GCA_001464155.1 Cytophagales bacterium Ga0077538
GATTCGCGCGGGCTTTTTAAAACCTACTGAATCAATGGAGGCCGTGACACAAATCTTCCCTGCATGCGTCTGTGCGCATACTGCGGCAGCAATGTCCATCCATTGAACCAACTGCCCACCGAGTAAGATACCTAGGGGATTGGAATCGTTAGGACAAACCACTTCTGTTTTTATGATTTTGGAAATGGACGGAGTTTTTACTCTTTGCATCTGGACATGGTGTAGGAGAATCGCTCAAAGATAAAGGGTACTTCACTTTTAAAGTATGATCTAGATCATGGTTTTCCAATACAGGAAACTACTTCTTCAAGGCTCAACCCTGAATAATGTCCATCCATCTCTAGTCACAGAGGTTAATCAAAAAACAAAGGTCGTAGCAAAGCCACGACCCTCGTCCTGATGGTAAGGCAAGGTCTCACCTTACATATCCTTTGCTTTCTCTTTCACCGTCACCACTTCAATTCCCTTTTCTCTTGCCATTTTATTGATCTGTTCCACATTGGCATTGATGGTGCTGCGCAACTTTGTCAATTCCTCATCAACCATTTTGGTAAGCTGTTGGCGAACTTGCTCCCCTTGTTGGGTGGGTGGATAATCGCCCTGTGCTTGCTCCACCATCAAATGTGCGAGACGGTTGTTCATTTTAATTCCATAGTTGAGCGGGTCCTGCACACTCTTGTTATTAACCTGGTGTAAATTATTCTCGTGCACACTCAAGTCAGTTTCGAATTTCTTCACCGCTTCTTCCAATTCTTTGTATTGAGGATCTCCGGCCACCTTCGTCTTCAAATACCCCAGGTCATCTTTGATCTTACGCACCTCAATAACCCCTTGATTAGCCTCGGATACCTTGTCACGTACTTTTATCAGAAAATCAAACTGGGCTTGAAATTCCTCTTGTGTAGTGTTGACTCTCGGATCTTTCAGTATTTCAAATACTTGTTCTGTTGCCACACCGTTTACCGTTAAGCGCACTTTATACTGACCGGGTACTGCCTTCGGTCCCCGATTGGGCGAACCATAATACACCATGCCTGGAAAGGTTTTATATCCAGGATAGCGCATATCCCACACAAAGCGATTGCCTCCCTGCTTGGCGGTCAGCATTTCATTTCTCTCTTTGGCTGTAGAAGAAAAGGTTTTGATCACATCGCCATCACTTTCTAAAAATTCCAATTTCACTTCGACTTTTTCCGGCAAGGTTTTAATAGCGTAATGCACCATCACGCCTCCCGGATGATTCTCACCTTCCAGTCTGCGATCGACACTTCCCCATCCACTGCCACCAGGCATGCGATAACTCGGCATGGGTTTAAACAATACAACTTCTTTCGCAGCGATCTCTTTGCTAAGCTGATGTAGAGGCGTCAGATCATCCACCAACCAAAAGCCACGACCGTGTGTAGCCGCAATCAAATTGTCATTCTTGATTGCTAAATCAGCGATGGGCACTTTCGGCAGATTGAGTTGAAACTTACTCCAACTGTTTCCATCATCAAAGGACACCCACATGCCCTTCTCCGTACCTGCATAGAGCAAACCTTGCTTCTTAGGATCGGCCCGTACTACGCGCACGAATTCTTCCTTCGGAATACCAGTGGTGATCAGTGTCCAGGTTTTTCCGTAGTCGAGGGTCTTATAGATGTAAGGCGTATAATCACCAAACTTATAAGAAGTGGCTACGGCATAGGCGCCTCCTTTTACAAAGGGATTGACATCAATGCTGTTCCACATGTTATACTTGGGTGACATAGAAGGTGTAACGTTCTTCCAGTTCTTGCCACCGTCAGTAGTTACGTGTAGCAAGCCATCATCCGATCCTGTCCAGATTTCATCCTTTGTATAAGGCGATTCCTGCACCGCAAATAAATTCGCGTAATACTCTGCACCTGTATTGTCTTGTGTGATCGGTCCACCGGAGGACTTGATGGTCTCCGGTTCACCTCGTGTCAAATCAGGACTGATCACCTCCCAGCTTGTGCCGCCATTATAGGTTACGTGTAAGTAATTAGAGCCTGCATATAATTTCTTCGGGTCATGCGGACTAAAAAGCAAAGGATAGTTCCAGTTAAAACGATACTTCATCACTTCTACTCCCGATCCTGCGGGCAGATCAGGCCACACATTGGTACTGCGCTCCTGACCATTGCCCAGGTTCTGCAAACTCATGTAGCCCTTGTAATCACTTCCGTAAATAATGTTTGGATTCAGTGGATCAGGCGCGAGATGGGCACTCTCTCCTATCGAGAGTTCAATAAAATCTTTACCTGTAATGCTCACACCATTGACGCGGTGTGGCATGCGCACGCTTGTATTGTCTTGTTGAGCGCCTAAGATGTTATAGGGAAAAGCATTGTCGGTAGTAACACGGTAGAACTGTGCCGTGGGCTGGTTGTAATAGGTGGTCCAGCTTTTTCCTGCATCATTCGAAACTTGTGCGCCACCATCATCGGCCATTACCATGCGTTGGTTATTACTGGGATCAATCCACAAATCGTGATGATCGCCATGAGGTGCATCTTTCAGGATAAACGTACGACCTCCGTCTTTTGATTCTCCATAACTCACATTGAGTACATATACTTTATCAAGGTCTTTTGTATCCGCATAAATACGGCAGTAATACCAGGCGCGTTGCAACAAAGCACGATCCTGGTTGATGCGTGACCAGGTAGTACCTCCATCATCCGAACGATATACACCAGGCGCTTCGGTGTTTTCAATAATGGCCCATACACGATTAGAGTTTACAGGAGATACCGTCACACCAATGATACCGTTCATACCCTTGGGCATGCCTGTATTGTCGGAGAGATTTTCCCACGTATCGCCACCGTCTACACTCTTCCAGAGTTTTGAATCAGGACCACCACTGTCCATGCGCCATCCGTTGCGTTTCATATTCCAGGTAGCGGCATAAAGAATACGTGTATTGTTCGGATCGAAAGTCAAGTCACCGGCACCCGCTGTTTCATTGATATATAAAATTTTCTTCCAGGTTTGTCCTCCATCTGTACTGCGGTAAACACCGCGCATTTCATTAGGCTTCCATAAATTACCCATGGCCGCCACGTACACTACATCCGGGTTTTTAGGATGAATGCGAATGCGCGAGATGTGACGAGAGTCATTCAACCCAATGTGCTTCCAGGTGCTTCCGGCATCTGTGGATTTCCATACTCCCCAACCAGACGAAACGTTATTCCGTAAGGTTTGCTCCCCCTCACCTGCATATACTACGTTGGGATCGCTTTCCGAAACAGCCACCGCTCCCACAGTACCACCAAAGTACTTATCGGTTAGGTTAAACCAGGTTTGCCCAGCATCTTCTGTTTTCCAGACGCCACTACCGGTTGAACCAAAATAGTAGACTTTATCATTGCCGATAATACCCGTAGCGGTACTCGAACGGCCACCTCGAAAGGGACCCAATTCACGCCAGCGCATGCTATTGTAAAGAGTTTCATCATATGTAATCGCATTGGAAGGAGCTGGTGCTTTCTTTTGGGCCTGAACAAGCAGCGTTGTAAAGGCCAACACCAAGAGTAGTAGTGAACGCATAAGAATAGGTTTAGAAAAGTGATTTACAAAAAAGCCCAGCGATTTAAAAGAATAATTATGCGAATGGTTGCTCTCTAAGCACATACTGGAGGATGAATTTGAAAGCATTCACCCACACTCAATGGTCAGCTTGAAACTCTGTCATAATAGGCAGGGCGAAATCTATTCAATAAAGTTATTGAATAGTTATATTTTCTTTGTTTCTTTGCATTGTCAAAAGGTAAAAACCATGAATAAACGCGATTTTAAGGATAAGGTGTACGGAGAGTTAGCCAAAATCACCAAGTCCATGGCTAATCCACACCGCCTGGAAATTATTGAATTGCTCGCGCAGGGAGAGTTTTCAGTAGAACAAATTGCAGAGCAAACACATCTCAGCATCGCCAACGCCTCGCAGCACTTACAAGTATTAAAAACAGCTCAATTAGTAGACATCAATAGACAAGGAAATTTCATTTACTATCGTTTAGCGAACAGCAATGTATTCAAAACCTGGAAAGCATTACGAGAGTTAGGCGTTGAACGCATTGCTACGGTAGAAAAGCTCGTAAAGGATTTTAGAAAATCAAAGTTTGATTTTGAATCAGTTAGTATCGATGCGCTGGTAGAGAAAATCGGGCATGGCAAAGTAACCATTATTGATGTACGTCCTGAAGCGGAGTATAAACAAGGACATATTGCCAATGCCATTTCCATTCCGATGGATCAATTAGCGAAACGCTTAAAAGAATTACCTAAGCGCACAGAAATCGTAGCGTATTGTCGCGGACCCTTCTGTGTCTTTGCCGATGAGGCCGTGGCACTCTTAGTAAAAGCCGGCTACAAAGCCAGTCGACTCGAAGAAGGTTTCCCGGATTGGCAGTTGAAAGCATTGCCGATGGAAGTATCGATGAATTAAGTGTAGTATGAAGAAAGAAATTAGACTTGGCCTGCAAGAAAACTGGAAGCAATTCACCTTGCTGGTGATCGTTAACGCCTTTGTTGGTGGCATGATTGGTTTGGAGCGCACCATCATACCACAAATCGCAGAAGCTGATTTTGGTATGGCGGCTAAGACGGCCATTCTTTCCTTCATAGTGGTATTTGGTGTTACGAAAGCAATCACCAATTACTATACAGGCACACTTGCCAATCGTTTTGGCAGAAGAAATTTACTGATCGCAGGTTGGATTGTTGCCTTACCGGTTCCCTTACTTCTCATTTATGCTCCAAGCTGGAATTGGGTGATCCTTGCCAATGTATTCCTCGGCATTAGTCAGGGACTCACCTGGTCAAGTACCATTGTGATGAAGATTGATTTAGTTGGCGAAAAAGACAGAGGCTTTGCTATGGGCCTCAATGAATTTGCCGGTTACATTGCCATGGCCATCGTGGCTTTTTTTACAGGTTACATCGCAAGTGAATATGGTCTTCGCCCTTATCCTTTCTACCTGGGTATAGCGGTGGGTATTATCGGACTGCTGCTTAGCTGGTTGTTTGTCAAAGACACGCACCATCATGTGAAGCTAGAGGCTACGGCCAGCAACGTTCCTTTCTTAAAAAACATTTTCTGGGATACCACCTGGAAACACAAGAACCTGGGTTCCATCACGCAAGCAGGTTTGGTAAACAATTTAAATGATGGCATGGTGTGGGGCTTATTTCCTATTCTACTTATCTCGAAGGGTTTTACACCTCAAGATATGGGAATCATCGTGGCCACCTACCCGGCC
>LNEN01000074.1 GCA_001464155.1 Cytophagales bacterium Ga0077538
CACTATTGCAAAAAATCATTGTTGTTCTTAGGCATGTTCATGCAAGGTGCAGCACTGTTAGGAATGATCTGGGCAAATACGTTTACAAGTTTCATGGTGTTGTCATCCTTACTGGGTGTAGGAACTGCCATTGTCTATCCTACTTTCTTAGCAGCCATTTCCGATTATACCCATCCCGACCAACGTCCCAAGAGCATCGGTGTTTTTCGCTTGTGGAGAGATTTGGGCTATGCGATTGGCGCCATTCTTACAGGGTTGTTGGCAGATCGCTATGGACTAGTGGCACCTATCGTTGCTATTGGTTTGTTAACAGTGGTGTCCTCTCTCATTATAAAACTGCGCATGAGCTGTGCCCCTAAGAAGAATGAGGATACAAGTCTTATCTTGCAGACGTTATAATAATCGAAAGACCCGATGAAAGTACTTTTCCTGTTAAATGACGCTCCTTATGGGAACGATAAGAATTACAACGCACTGCGTACTGCCATACTCCTGCAAAAACAAGATCCCAGCACAAAAATTTGGGTGTACTTAATGAGCGATTCTGTTTTTGGCGCCTTGCCTAATCAGAAAGAAAGAGCAGGTCTTTATAACATGGGCAACATGTTAACGGACATTTTGAAAAATGGCGGAGAGGTAAAATTGTGTACGTCTTGCGCAGAAACTCGAGGCGTGACAAGCATTGTACCCGGAGCTGTTTTCGGTAACTTAAAAGACCTTACTCATTGGCTTACAGAATCGGATAAGGCGCTGAATTTTTAAGCTACTTCAATCGGAGCTGACTAAAAAGTCTCTTTAAAATTCTGAAAACAAATAATATTCTGAGCAAATTCTCTGCGAACCTTTGCAAACATTTCTTTGCGTGCTCTGCGGTAATTTTTTAACCGCAAAGAGCGCAGAGGCCGCAAAGAGTAAAGCAGAGCATAATACTATTCCCTGGTTTGTGTCTCCACAAACCAGCTTCACACTATTCTTTTCGGTCTGTGAGGACACAGACCGAGGAATGAATTTTTAAGGTTCCTAGTATCACTTCAGATCATACTCCTTCCTCAGTGCACTCAGCGTAGCTGCATTTATTTCTATGTATTTCTTAAAGGGAATAAGCCGGGTGGATTTTAATCCATTTGTGTGATAGTACCCTAAAGCATTACTAATCGCTTCCCGATCTAGTTTATCAATTTGCGATAAGTGGAAAGGAATATACTCGCTACTACTTTCATATTCAGCCAGCCGATCAAATATGCCATTGCCTTGCCATAATTTGAATTGAAAGTCATAGTCCATGTGACGTACCATGATCGGTTCGATGTAGTTGTAAAAAATGGAATTTTCATATTCCTGCCTGACTTTGATGTAGTCAATATCAACTGACAAATCACCGATCAGTTTCTGCAGCTCCTTGTTCTTGAAATACCGCAAGGAGCCTGAACTTTTCAATTGCTCTAACACCACCGTTCTGGGTGTAAAGATGATGGGCGTTCGGGCCGTCATCGCCCAAATAAAATTAATAGAAAGTGTTTTGGAGGTAGAGTTCAGACTGCTGTCTTTAAAAAAGGCAACCATGTATTCAATCGCTCGCTCCTTTCTAATTCGTCCTTCTACCTTTGCAGCGATAGCAATCGAATCATTTTTCAGTTCTTCGTAAAAACTTTTAGCCAACTCAATGGCTTGTTGCTTTTCTGCAAAACCCTCACGGGCATTCTCCGCTACAAATCCAAGAAAGACAGCCACAAATAACAACAGGAATTCAATGATGTACTTTTTCCAATTCTTAGACAGCGAGAATGATTTCGCAGATGATTTGGGTGATTTTAGTTTGCTCATAGGGTATTTTGTGGCTCAATAACTGTGCTCGTTCTTACTTTTTAGAATACGTATCCTGACTTATCTAACGAATCTACCAGAAGTCGTCTGAAAAATCAAAATGTTATTTAGTACTCAAATGAATCTGAAGAAAATTACCTTCGAATTGTAAATTCAGGATAACTCGGGATGAGGGTTGAGAATATCACATAGCCTAAGATAAACTTCTTTGCTTGGTGTGATCAATTATAGAAGTCTCTAATTTTAGTGGCAGTGGTTAGGTACACGTTGTCACGGCTGTAATAACCCATTATAAAAAAGCCAAGCATGGTGTCGACCCAGTCAACTTTCTTTTCTGTGCCGAGAAAATCTTCTCCACCAGGGTAGACCCGTTTATTACCTTGCGTGGAGATCTCACCATTTTCCAGTATCCTGGATTTTTGCCAATCGGAGGCACAACTCAAACCATCCCATAACTGAGTCTTCAGGATTTCTGTTTCGGGCAGTACCGAGTATAGATTAAAACCAACGTTGATGCCCACACCTTGATAGCTGCTATCCCAACCACCATTTTCAAGGAAATAACCATTGGGATGTTTCATGGAAAGTGCAGCCTTTGCAAATGAAAGGCCGGTTGCTTGTAGCGTTGAATGACCTAACCACTTACCTAAACTGTAAAAGGCTAATGCATTAAAGAATAAACGATTGGGGGCCTCTTGATCTGCTACCTCAAGAAGCGTTTGCTGAGTCTGCAACCAAGCAGCAGCACGGTCAATTTTAGGACGAAGTAATTCGATCCTGTTTTTATATGAGGCCATTGGAGCGGAGTGATACCACGTACTTTCATCAAGCGTTGTTAATGCCAACCCAAGCGAGGACAAAAAGAATGAAACACCACTGGCGACATCTGCCGCTTGTGGCGTTTGACTCGCTAAATCCTGCGGTACCACTAATTCAAAATTGCCGTCTTCCAGTTGATAGACAAAAGCATATTCGATAGCCTTTATGGCGTATTCCAGAGCCAGTGTGTTTTCGTTATACACAGCATAATCGGCTTGCGAAGAGATACCCATCTGAAAGCGTACATGAAAATAGCCGGCCTTGTTTCTGCCCATCGCACCATTGGCAGTGGGGATATCAATGGAGGCAATACCTTGAAGGAGACTTTCCTCAAAGGACTCGAGGAGTGGAATTCTGGAATACTTGTTTTGTACGGCTATTGTTTTGCACACATACGAATTCTGAAGTACATCCTTTACTTCAGCGTCACGTGTGCAAGCAGTAAGACTCAATAGGAATAAAGTAACTAAGGGCTTGGTCATTTTCTATCACGCTAAGTAAATAAAGAGAAACAACTATTTAATAAGTATCAGTTTAATTTAATTTCAATCGTATCATTCGTTTCGCACCCTTAGAGCGTGAGGAGGCGTGATGATTTAATGTTATAGCGGCCTCACCTCTATCAACAGTGTTCGAATATCCGCTGCGAGTCTTTCCATTTCCAAGGGAAGTGTTCCATTATAAATGCCCCGAATCCTGCGGTCGCGGTCTATGAGCAGACAGTGCTCTGTATGTAAAAATTCGGAAGAGTCTTTAGTCAACCCAATTTCTTCTTCCACAAAATACGATTGACGCGCCAAGGTATTGATGACTTCCTGCGGACCAGTTACTAAATGCCACTGAGAACTTCGAATGACATGGCGCTCCGCAAACTGCTTTAATTGCTCTACCGAATCAACCCATGGCATCACTGAATGAGAGAGAAAAAGCACTTCATCAGTAGTCTGAAACTGATCCGCCACCTGCTTTAAATTATCAGTCATGCGCGGACAAATACTGGGACAAGACGTGAAGAAAAAATTAGCGACATAGATTTTACCCGCAAAGTCCGCGTTGGTAATCTGCTGATTGTTCTGGTTCGTAAAGGAAAAATCACCAATACGATGCACAGGACTGGTGAGTGTATCGATATCCCACATTGGCGTGAAGTCTGCCGTAGTATAATAGGGTAAGGATTCCTTACTTGTACAGGCAACGTCTAGTAGTAAGAGTAAACTACAGAAGAGTACCCTACCCTTTCCAAAGACTCTTGCATACTTTCCTTCCGGACAATCCATAGATGCGATTATTTTTGACCACATAATTAGCATACAACTTTCCATCGCTTCTCCACATTTTTTGCGGCCCCTCTTCATAGCCTGCTTCATAGGTAAACTGTCGATACCGCATTCCATTCTCATACCACTCTTTTACCTCACCGTGATATTCATCCTCTTGAAACGAATATTGAAACTTACGTTGGCCATTACTCCACCAACCTTGGTGCTGGCCGACTTTTTTTCCATGCTCGTAAGTTCGCTCATGCTGCACCTGACCAGTCGCATACCAGGCCTGACTCAGTCCGTGTAATTTACCCTCTAAATAGTGATCTCTTAGAAGGGTGTCTCCCGCTTCATTGAGTTCAAGAGCAAGGCCTGTAAAAAGTTGCTCGCCCACATAGGTATTCCCTCGTTGTACTTTTAGTTCTACTATACGCACAACACGCTCAGCATGCTTTTCTGAACAAGACAGCAGCACACTTAACGTTAGTAGCCATAAGCAACATGACAGCAAAGGAGAAGATTTCATAAAGCTTAGTTACTTACAGTACCGGCCTTGCCATAAAAACCACTTCCATTAATATAAGGGTCTGCATCCGTGATGTGGTAGTGATAGATTCCGTCCAGGCTCGCATTTAAAACAGTGGCTCCATTCTCCACCGGACCATAGACGGGAAATCCATCCAAAAGAAAACCCATTAAAGCATCCTTCCCCTTGCTAGCTGTTAAGTAATACGGCTCTGCATGGTAGTGGTACTGGCTGGTACCTGTAGGATGTCCAAAATACTGATCGAAAGAATTGATCTCATTGGTTAAAGGAAGATTAGGACCTGCATATTGATTGTAAAATGGAACACCATTTAACGAAACACCAATAGGTCCCAGAGGCGTGGCACTATGAGCCGCATCCACTACCGGGTTCAGCGGAAGCTTAAAGGTGAATGCTTGCGTAGCGATCTTGTTGGGATTTTGGGCGTAAGCCGAATTGCTGCCATTGTAGGCTTCGTACAAGCTACTCTCCCATTCTGTATTCTTATAATAAGGACTCTTATGATCCGGGCGGCCGTTGGTTTTAATCACGACAAAGTTTCCTTCAACATAGATATCAGTCGCTCCATACATCTTTTCGTATACTGCCGGCAGGTCGGTAATCTGAGTACTGTCCTCCCCCTCGCTGGAGCATTGAAGCAGGGTGAAAGGTAATAAGGCACTAAAGACAAGGAGCATCGCAGTGGGCTTTTTCATACCAGGTATAGTTTAGACAGATGAATATACGGGTAAGACACCAAAGCATCCCAAAGGTTTAAAAGGCCAGCCTTTTATTTCTTTCATAAAAAAACCTCTGCGTTTCAGCAGAGGTTTTCAATTCATCAGTTGTTGCATGGCACTTAAGGTCTATAGAATGTTAATTGAACTAACTCCTGGTGCTGAGAGCTGTTGTACCCAAATACCGCTCGCACATACTGTTTTACAGCCATGGCCGTGGCATAGAGACTCTTTTGACCACTATACAAAACTAGGTCTCGCTTTCTGCGCGCATCTTTGAGTTGAATTTCCGCAGCTACCACTGCTTCATTCAAGTCTTGAATAGTCGCTAGCATCGTACGTAAACCTGGCACACTGAAGGCTTCTTCGCTGGATGCATAAAGCGGTTCCTTCTCCACCAGGGCTATGAGACGAGCGAAGGCTTCTATCGTAGCGATCATCCCTTTTCCCGTTGAGTAGCCGACCAGTATTTCCTCTGTGCCTGCTTCCCCAGTCTTCGGTTGCGGTCGTATCTTATAAACCCCGTTGATCTTTCGACTATGGGCGATCGCATACTGAAGCGTAAAAGGATCCGTTCCGTTGGCTTTCAGCAATTGCACCACCGCCATGCTTACCTTTCGCAAGTCGTCAAACCCTCGCTTGCGCTTGCTAATAGCGTGATCGAAATTGCTCTGCGCCTCGTTTACCCTATTCATGATTTGTTGCGTGCTCTTACTTAAGGCGGCTAACGCATTCGCCTGGAGGTGTTGTTTTCCGGGTTTATAAGATCCTCCATACCCGGTGCAAATACCCGTGAGCTTCCCAAAGGTTTGCACGTTTTTGAAATGTGACATAACTGTTATAGTTAGTTAGGCATATACACGTGGTTGCCTGAGGACTGTTGTGATAATCACGCGCATTTTTCAAAACTATATTATTGTGAAAAGGTGTAACCCAAATGGCATTGGCACGTTTGCATGCATTTTTTCATGCAAACCCTCCGTTGTAAATATACTTTTCGCTGAGTCTACTAAAAGTGACGATGAATGTAGTAGCGTTGATTTGTCCTACTTTCTGGTTTATGACTTCGCAAACCAGCAACAGCTTTAGAACCTTCTGTGGGTGAACATCCAAGAGAGGCACGCGTTGCAAACGCAACATTTGTATATTCTATACACCAAAGAATATTCCAAACCAACTATTCTTTGGCTTGAAAATTTGACTGATTTCAAAGAAGTGAAATTTGAGGATGGCCTTCGGAAAAAATCATATTCGGATCTTACTTTATCCGATCGCCTGGTACGGCTTTGGAAGCTTACCATTGATCCTTCTTTTCCTCATAAAGTTCAGTGGAAGACCTTGCTACGCCTGTTGACACACGCGAAACAAAATAATCGTTGGAAAAGTGACCTCCGATGAGCACACCATGCCGTTGGGTGCTCATCGGAAGATGTTGGAAGGTCATCTTACTTTCTCCGATGCCCCAGGTAGTTTAGTGGATACGATATTCCGCCTTTCTGATGCCTGGCGAGGATCACTATAAAGCAAAACCACTTTGGCATAGAATTTCTTATCTTCCATCACCTAAATCCTCTCATCATGAACTCATCGCTCCTCGCAATGACCAGAAGGACGTGCTGCCTTTTGCTATTTATTGCTATTACCAACCCGGTGCAAAGTCAGAAGCTCGACACGGCTGCTTTGTACAGAATCACCAATGTCACCTATCCGGATAAGTCATTAGCTCTCTCCTATGACGGTACCAACAACATTCCGGTATTGAGAACAACTGCTGACCAGCCCACCCAGCACTGGAAACTGAAAATGGACAAGTCTGGGAACTATCGCTTTGTCAACTTTCGGCAGGGGAATGCCTTCTCCCTGCAGGTGGTTAACGATACCGATAAGAATAAGCTGACCATGGCAGAAAGTGCAGGCTTCGCAAGTCAGGCCTGGAGAATCAGCACCAAACCATCGGGTGCTTATCGCATCACTTGCTTGTGGTTTGGAACAGACAAAGCCCTCGCGGCTGTAACCTCCAGTGAGGCCAACAATGCCCTCATCATGGCCCTCACAAATGACGCAGACAAAACGCAAGAGTGGAAATTTATCAAACTACCTCCGCCCACCCCCATGGCAGTGGTGGCTCCTACTCCTCAACCTCAGATTCCCGAGAACATAGGACTTACTATACTCGATACGTCCGCGGTCTACTACCTCAGCACACAATGGCAGGGCGAGGGAAAGACCTTGGCTGTGAAGTCGGGCACAGCTAACCAGGTGGAACTTCAGGACAGAAAAGAAGTAACTGCCCACCATTGGAAGTTTAAACTCGCCCCGAATGGATACTATCGTTTAGTGAACAATGCGTTCCCGTCAAAATCACTAGACATTGTGAACGATGGGAAAGCGAATAACAAACTAACCCTGGCACCCAGCCAAAACTACTCCGGGCAATTCTGGAAAGTAAGTGTACTGGGCGATGGTTCCTTTGTGCGCTTTACCTCTTTGTGGCAAGGCGACAGAATTTCTATTGATATTCTCAACAACGGTGTTAACAATGAACTGATCATGAATGCCACCGCGAACGTATCAG
This sequence comes from Cytophagales bacterium Ga0077538, assembly GCA_001464155.1. Lineage (GTDB taxonomy): Bacteria > Bacteroidota > Bacteroidia > Cytophagales > Cyclobacteriaceae > Chryseotalea. The sequence goes on from LNEN01000074.1 coordinate 7,744, forward strand.
GTCAATGGTGGAAACTGACGAAGGTTCCTCAACTTCCGCCCCCGCCTCCTTCACCCATAGCGGAAGTACCCAAGCACAAGAGCACCTTAACAGCCGGTGAAGAACTAAAACCCGGTATGGAGATAACCTCACCGAATGGTAAGTACACCTTTATTCAACAGAAGGATGGCAACTTAGTGCTCTATAATGAAAGCAAGCAGGCGTTGTGGGCATCCGGGACCAATGGTAGAAATGTAGAGAGGTGTATTCTGCAGCCCGATGGGAATCTCGTACAATATTTACCCTATAAAGTTGCCGCCTGGGCAGCGGGCACACATGGAAATGCCGGTGCTTACCTGGCGGTACAAGATGACGGAAACGTGGTGATCTATTCAAAAGAGAAGGCAGCGTTGTGGGCTACGAATACGAAACGGTGATACTAGTGATATTTCAAAAAAAAGGTTTGTAGTACAATACTACAAACCTTTCTTTTTACTGAAAGACAAAGACGACCGTGTGAGTCTTCTTCTGATATTTACTCCTTATTCTTAAAGGAACGTGTCTTGCCAAACACGAAATGCAAACCAATTTGCGCACCAATGGCCACATTGGCACTAGAGCTTACCACATCTTGTGCAGACCCGTTGGCGATGGCATCAAACACATCTTGATTACGCATATCCGTAATGCTATAGTTCATGCGAACCTGTGTGGTTAAAAACAAATGCTTGGATAAGTCAATGTCCAATCCAAAGGCAGCTGCAATTTGAAATTGTGTATTTGCAAAATCACCAGCCGCTTTTGTATACACATCGGTCGATGGCATGGCCGGAGCCGTGTAGGTACCATCCCCGTTGTCAACAGCACCCGGAGGAAGTTCGAAATTTGGATCATCAGGCATCGTAAAAGTACCACCATCGTGTTGAACAGATTCGACTGCATCCAACAATACCGAAAGCTGTGGACCAATGTTAAAGTTACCACGAACGCCACTTCCGCCACCACCCATGAACTTCATCATCAAGGGCATTTGTAAATATTTCATGTCCAGCTTGCGCTCGCCTATGGCTTGCTCGGCCGCATTTACTATTTCAAAAATCTGGTCCTGGTTAGAAAGGATAGACTCTAGTTGCAATCCAAATTTCTTCCCGATGTCCCATCCGAAATGAAATCCGATAGGCGCTGTATTAACCGTGTAGGAAGCATTGTAGCGGGGGTCACTTTTGAGTCCATCGTCCAACAATACATTGGCTGTAACAGACGTGGTAGCACCCATGTGTATTTGCATTTGGGCTTCGCTGACGAAGGCAATACAACTGAGTGCCAGTACGAATAGAAAAGATCTCTTGAGCATAAAACGATATAGGTTGGTTTAGTAAACGTTTGTTCATTCAAAAGTACTGTACGCTGGTAACCCGACCACTCCATTATGCGGGTCTATCCTATCATGTAAGAAAATGGAACAAATTAAAGACCAGCGCCTTTTCTTCTGGCGTTGTGATGTATAACCAATTAATAATCAATAGTTTTTATAGCGCTACCCTTAAAAACGATAAGTATAAAATGATTGAAAAAGGAAGGAAAACGGGAAAATAAAATCAGGAAGCATACCGCCTCTGCCTGTACACCTAAGTTGTAATCTGCCCAGTATAGAACTACCTTCGTACATACTTGATGAGTCCCATAAACTGTGAAAACTTTGTTACTGAGCATTGGCCTACTTTTTTTCCTTTTCTTCCTCTATATCGTCAGTTTCCTTTTCCGCGTTGGCAAACCGGTGAATGCCAGCCTTTCTGATTCCTACTACTACCATTACTGGAA
>LNEN01000075.1 GCA_001464155.1 Cytophagales bacterium Ga0077538
TAGCCCGCCATCGGCATGGGAGAGTCCGGTGTAATGTTAACAATGGCCCATCCTACCTTTGTTACGGTATTAGGTGCATACGTATTTAGCGAAAGCGTATCTAGCGTATTTTTTGTTTGCTTGTAAAAAGCTTGGTCTTGTAAGGGCGTTTTATCAATTGGAGCAATAAAGAGTATCGCCAGTACGAGCACTGCACCCAGTACAACACTCAGTACCTTTAGGATTTTAAAGCTCAACGCTTTCATTTACACTCAATTCTTAACGATGGTGAATTCCACGCGTCTGTTGAGCTTACGACTTTCATCCGTATCGTTATTGGCAATGGGTTTAGTACCACCGTAGCCTTTGCCCGATATCCGCTTAGCAGCAATACCTTTAGATACAAGGTAGTCCTTCACTTTCTCTACACGGGCTTGTGATAATTTCACGTTGTCCTTATGCACCCCTCGGTTATCGGTATGACCCGCCAGGGATATTTTTACTTTTGGATTGGTCTTCATAAACGACACCACCACATCCAGCTCTTCCTTGGATTCAGGAAGGAGATCGGTAGAACTTTGCTTGAATAAAACATTCTTGAGATTAACCGTTACCCCCACCTCTATGGCTTGCAACCTGAAATCAACCTCCAACACATCATTCTTATTTTCAGTTAAGTTGAGGGTTTGGTAAGAGCTGATATAGCCCTCCGCTTCAATGGTTACGTGGTAGGTTTGCTCTCCCGCTAACACGACTTCATAGAGTCCTCTGTTTGCCTTTCTGCTTTCGCGCTCAGTGGCTGACGTAAATAGTAAGTCAGCTGCAATACCCTGAGATGTTTTTGCATCCAGTACTCTTCCCTTCAATCGCAACTGATCCGAAACTACCGGTGGTCCTACTACTACAGGCACTGTGATGGTATCCTTTATCTCAGGCTTCCCGGAAAGGTGCAACTTGATATCTCCATAGCCATCACTATTAATGGTACTGGTGTAGAGAGCATCTCCATTCTTTAGTCTTACATAAGAAAGATCTCTTCCTTCTGTATTGATGGCGCTCAGGTTTTCTGGCACGGACCAACGCTGCCAGCTGTCATCCAAGCGGGCCGAGAAGTATACATCAAAACTGCCCTGGCCTTTTCTTCCATTGCTGGAGAAAAAGAGAGTATCGTTGGTACTGTTGAGCGAAGGACTTAATTCCTGAAAAGAGGTGTTGATAGTTGTGCCCAGGTTTTTGGGTTCCGACCAACTGTCCAATACACGAGACACTACATAAATATCTTCAACCCCAGTTGTTCCGTAGGTCTCTGCGGAGTAAACAAAATGCTGTCCATCTCTCGAAAGACTGCCTTGAAGAAACGAAGACCGAGTATGGAAATAAGGAATGGATACATTGGTGGGATTGGTCCAGGTACTCCCGTTAAAACTCGCCACGGCAATGCCCTGCGTTTTGGCGGGCTCTGCACTTGTGGTTACATGATTCGCAATAAAAAGCTGTTGGTTGTCGGGAGAAGTTCCGATTACGGTGTTGTACCCTCGGTCGTTCAGTACTGAACCTCCATGTACTAAAGGCCCCCAAACCGCGCCATTAAAGTGCGCAATCCAGATATCACCCGGATCTTTGAGGCCGCCTACATTTTGCGGATGATTGCTGCGCGTAATAAAGAGGTAGTTGCCATCGACACTGAGAACAGGATGCTGCTCATCATAAGCAGAGTTAAACGTTGCTACTACTTCAGAGGAAAGGAGCTGTGCCTGCGAAAATGAAAAACTGATGAGAAGACAGATCAGTGCTGTGCTTATTTTTTGGATACCCATACGTTGTCGCGAAGATAAAACCTCCAGGGCAAATCTGCATCCTCCCCGGCATAATCAATTCCTATTCGTTTTGCTGTTACTATTTGTTTTCGTGCAACTGTATCCCCCGTCTCAATCCAAATATCATCATCCTGCAGCCAGGTTCCATTGTGTTTTCGAGTAATGCTCAAAGCCTGGGTTAGTTTACCTGGTCCGGAGGTAAGATGCCGATCGTGCTTGCTCTTGCGCCTCTCTCTCATCAGTTCTATTCCAACTCGGGGTTCTATAGCTCGTATCAAGACAGCCTCTGCTTTGTCCTTTGTATTGGTAACCACATTGAAGAGGTTATACATGCCATAGCACAGGTACACATACCCACACCCTCCAGCTGCAAACATTACTTCATTGCGATTCGTCTTTTTACCTCCAAAAGCATGGCAGCCCCGCTCCTTCCATGAATAGGCCTCCGTCTCTACAATGATACCTGCACTTATTTTTCCATCAACTTTGCTAACTAATTGTTTACCAAGCAATTCCTTTGCTATGGTTACCACATTACTCCGCTCGTAAAAGGACTTTGTTAACTTCATGTTAATATGGCTGAGGGTAGCAAATTTTGCCTATTTTTGGCGCACTCAAATAACTAAAAATCAATACTATATGAAAAAATTACTCTGCGCAATGTTCTTTCTTGCGGTGTTAACAGCCGAAGCACAAGTACTTACGCCACAGCCAAGCCCTGCAGCTACCGTTACTACAGTAGTAGGTTTGACCGATGTTAAAATTGACTACTCACGCCCTCGTACAAAAGGTCGTAAAATCTTTGGCGAAGGTGCTGATGTATTGGTGCCTAATGGTCAAATCTGGAGAACCGGTGCTAACAACGGTACAAAAATCACTTTCAGTGATGATGTAACCGTAGAAGGCATTAAAGTGGCAAAAGGTGAATACTTGCTTTTCAGCTGGCCAGGTGCTGCCGAGTGGACCGTCTCTTTATATAAGGACATCAAAATCGGTGGTAACACGGATGACTACAAGGCTGAAAATGAAGCCGCTAAGTTTAAAGTAAAACCCGCTAAACTTACGGAGCGTGTAGACATGTTCACCATGAACATCACCGACCTTTCAGACGATAGCAAAACAGCTAAAATCGAAATTGCTTGGGAAAATACGTCTGTGAAGTTCGGCATTGCCGTTGACTATGATGCCAAGGTGATGAAGTCTATTGAGACAAGCACGAAGGTGCCTGCCAGCAACTATGCTAACGCAGCGATCTACTATGCTGAAAACGGTAAAGACCTTAAGCAAGCTTTAGTTTGGATTGACGAAGCCATCAAGGCAAATCCTAAGGCATTCTGGTATGTTCACCAAAAGGCTAAGATTCAGGCAAAAGCGGGTGACGTAAAAGGCGCTCGCGAAACAGCCAACGAATCGATCCGCATTGCGAAAGAAAGCGGTAACGACTTTGGTTATGTAAAATTGAATGAAGATTTCTTGAAGACGTTGAAATAAGCGACTGCTAAAAGAAATGAGAGGAGGCTAATCGTGTAGGTTAGCCTCTTTTTTTTGCCCGTGCTTTTGGTTGAGAGACACAAGCGCTACTTCCTGCCCTGTATGCTAATATTTTACTCATCTCCTGCCCTCGACAGCACAGGTAGCGCAGACCTTGCTTTCGAAAAAAGCAAAATGGAAAGCATCACGAGCTCGTGTAAACTGGGAGGAAGCAACGTTGAATCCTTCGGGAGCCAGGTTGCTTTGAACGAACACGAGATTGAACCTGCCGGAAGCTCCACTACTTCTAACAGAGACGCTTCCACTCCTGTCGAAGGCGAGTATACATTGAACGGAAGCGACTTAACATCCAACAAACGCAGGTATACTTCTAACGGAAGCGAAAATACTTTTAACGAAGCCGTATCAACATCTACCGAAGGCCCTTTAACATTGGTCGGCTGGGCTTCAACTTCCAACGGAAGCATTTACACTTTGAACGGGGAGGCTTTAACTTCTGCCGGAGACGGAAATACTTTTAACGAAGCCATATCAATATCTGCCGAAGCCACTTCAACATTGGTCGGCTGGGCTTCAACTTCCAACGGAAGCATTTACACTTTAAACAGGGAGGCTTTAACCCCATCTGGCGCGCGTTTGCAACGCGTGCCTAACTAATCTAAGTAATAGTCGCTATTCGATATGTTAACGCAGCGCATGTCGAATGATTAGTAAAGACGGATGTATATCCATTTTATCAAGGGTTCCAGATGCCCAACGGAACATCTGGAACAGCTTATAGGAGAAGTCCACCCCTATGCTCCCTATGTGTCTTATGTAGTTGTTAAAATTCCATCAAACGAACCTGACCTTACTTAGCTTCTAACAATCTGGCGCGCGTTTACAACGCGTGCCTAACTAATCTATCTAACAGTCGTTATTCGACATGTTAGCGCAGCGCATGTCGAATAATGAATAAAGACGGATGTATATCCGTTTTATCAAGGGTTCCAGATGCCCTGCGGAACATCTGGAACAGCTTAAACGACATTGAATTGCAAATTCGGAAGAGCTGCACATCTGGAACAGCTTACTACCTCTATGTTTTCTATGTGTCTATGTGATTAAAGACTAACCAGGTGATCCTTGATCTACAGTAGCTTCTCCCCTACTAAATAACTGAAAGAGAAGACTGAGCACAATCACCAAGGCACATCCAATAATGTTATACAGCAGGAAGGCAATGTCTGTAAATTGATAACACGCCAGTACCACGGCTTCGGCAATAAGGGCTGACCAAAATACCGCTGTACCTTGTACACGCTTAATGTAAAACGCGCAAAGGAAAATACCCAAAATGGTTCCGTAGAAGAGTGAGCCCACTATGTTTACAAATTGTATCAGGTTCTCTGCAAAGCTGGCCAGCATGGCAAATACCATGGCTAACATAGCCCACATAAGGGTGAACCCTTGCGAGGCCTGCACATAATGTTTGTCGCTGCCATCTGCCTTCACGGAGCGTTTATAAATATCCACGGTAGTGGTAGAGGCCAGGGCATTCAGTTCAGAGGCCATAGAGGACATCGCTGCCGAGAACATCACCGCCAATAGCAAGCCAATAATACCGTGTGGTAAGTACGTGAGAACAAAGTTTAGGAAAATGAAATCTCTGTCCTGTGTTTTTGCTCCGGGAACCGCTTGTCCGATAGTAGTCTTCACTTCATTGCGAATAGACCCTTCTTCTTTTTGCAGGGCCAGTACTTTTGTTCTGGCTGTTTTCTTGTCTGCCTCGCTATCTTCTTCAATGGCCTTCACTAATTGTTGAGTAGCTGCATACTTTTCAGCGGAGACCTTTGTATACGAAGTATTCAATGAATCCAAGGTAGCTCCGTACTCGGTAGCCAGTGCTGTTTTGTACAAAGGCTGGTTGTGAAATACCGGAGGTTGGTTAAAGAGATAGAAGACGAATACTAACACACCGATAAAAAGAATAACGAACTGCATCGGTATTTTAAGCAGACCATTAAAGATCAAGCCCATGCGACTTTCTTTAATTGACTTGCCGCCCAGATAACGCGCTACTTGCGATTGATCGGTACCGAAATAGGATAGGAATAAAAAAGTACTGGCAATCAAGCCCGTCCAGATGTTGTAGCGATCATTCAAGACCATGTTTACTTTTTGAAGCAAGGATAATTGATCGACACTGGCGACACCTTCTGGTAGTTTGCTATCAATATCCGCAGGCAACACATTCACCATATTGAACTTACCCAGCTCACCCGCTAAATTGATTGTGTCTCCAAAAGAAAGATACTCCGGCAGCATATAATAGGCCACGCCACCGGCCAACAGCATACCACTCATGATCACAGTCATCTGCTGGCGTTGCGTGAGGCTTACAGCCTTCGTGCCACCCGAAACGGTGTAGATTACCACGAACAAACCAATCAAGGTGGTGGTGAGGAAAATATTCCAGCCGAGTATGGTGGCTAAAACAATAGAGGGTGCATACAAGGTAATACCCGCTGATAAGCCACGGAGCATCAGGAAGAGAATGGCTGCCAGTGTTCTGGTCTTCAAATCAAAACGCGACTCCAGGTATTCGTAAGCAGTGTATACTTTTAATCGGTAGTAGATGGGCACCATCGTCACCGAGATAATGATCATGGCGAGGGGCAATCCGAAATAGAACTGAATGAAGCGCATGCCATCTTCAATGGCCTGCCCAGGAGTAGAGAGAAAGGTGATGGCACTCGCTTGTGTGGCCATGATGGAGACACCAATCATCCACCACTTCATATTGTTATCGCCTTTTAAATAGCCCTGAATGTTCTGGCTGCCACGCGTTTTATAAGCACCGTATAAAACAATAAACAACAGTGTACCAAAGAGTACAATCCAATCGATCAGATTCATGCAAAATGATTGGTTAGTAAGAAGTAGAGAATTACCTGAATGAACATGACAATCAGTACTAACCAGTACCAACTTGTCCACTTTTCAAAAACGGGTGGCTTTTCTATTTCTTCCATTACTTCGATCGATTTTTAACTTTCGTAGTGGCTATCTTTTTTGGCTTTCCTGCTGAAACAAGGTTGGCGAAAAGTTTATAAGCGCCCGCTACCCCTTCTGGCAATTCTCTAAAGAAAGAAAGACCTGTATAGATGTACTGGCCTTCTCCATACTTGGCTACTAACAGACTTCCATCTTTTGCCGTTTCTCCTTTGTCGTTCATCGACAACAGTGCTTCATAATTCGCATCCCACTTATTGGGGAAGTACAAACCTCTCTCCTGCACCCAGCCCGTAAAATCTTTTGCTGTAATCTTATTGGGATAATTCAGCAGGGCATGGTCTGGTTTTAGCAAGCGAACTTCCGCTTCTTCATCGGTTACCCGATCGCGTGAAAGCGTAATAGGATACGGTGCAAACACATCTGTTTCGTAATCAAAGTTGGTGTTGTACTGAACAATCATGGTTCCACCATTCTTTACATAGTCCATCAAATCGGTCATGACAAAACGCAAGCGATCATTGGTATTAACTGCCCGTATGCCCAGCACCACGGCATCTACACGCTTCAGGTTTTCGGCTGTAATCTCTTCATTCTTCATTTCCCACACTTCATAGCCCATGTTGCGGAGAGCAGCAGGTACATCATCGCCTGCACCTTTAATGTAGCCGATGACTCTTCCTTCTTTCTTTAAATCCATGCGCACCAGTGCTGCTTCCGCTTTCGGCAATAAGGTTTGTGTGGGGATGTGATCGTAGGCAATAATCTTCAGCGATCTGTCATAGGATTTTCCGTTCACCTCGGCAGTAGCTTCTACGGAAAAATTACCTTCGTCCTTTGCCGGATAAATCGTGAAAGACTTGCTTTGCTCCTCTCCTTGTTTGGTTAACTCAAAGGGGATACTGGCCGGCTCTGCTCTCCAACCCACAGGTAATTTCAATTTTAGTGTTCCGTTGGTTTTTTCTTTGGAAGAGGATTTCACAATAACCTTTACTTCGCGTGGTGCATCGTTCGATACGATGATTACCTGCTCTGCGATGTTGACAAAAACAGGCGGCACCACTTCAACGGCTCTGTTTAATTCTCCTTTTACCGGATCTACGGTTTTATGAATAACCGGAACATTGATTAAAAATGCAGAACCATTGATTTCGAATGTGCACGCAATGGTCAGTGCGGGTCCGCTTTCCGGTTTGCCAATTAAAGAGGCATTGGGAATAGTGAACGTTCCTAGCGAATGTTCTTGTTGCAACCAGTAAGGAGAGGAATACTCCAGTGAGGCTTGGGTGTTACGCTTAATCTTGAACAACAACAGTTTGTTGTTCGTTAAGGTTGTGTTTACAGTTGAATCATAATTTAAGGAAGCAGCTGTGGCCTGAACTAACTTTATCTCCGCTTTCGAGCGGTTCACAATTTCCATAGAGATGGTGAGTGCTTTACCCGGACTTGCCCAATACTGGTCCGCGGTAGCTTCTGCAAACAGCCCCAGGCAGGCGCGAATCAATTCGTTTACTTCTTCCAGTTTACGCTCTCTCCAAACACCGGCTTCTACCTGAGTAATTTGCTGCCTTACCTGAAGAAGCAACGGTAGAGAGGCCGAAGGATCTTCTTCATTAAACTCAGCAATCAATTTTTCAACTAACGGCTTTACCTTCTCTCCGCCTTTCACGCGTGTCCAGGTAGTGTTGATGTTTTCAAAGATGTCTTTCTCTGCTTTCTCGCCTTTTACAAATTCTAAAAATTCTAATTGGTCTCCGCGTACACCTCGCGATCCAAAACCCTGACTTTTATGTTGGCTCCGACTAATTGCTGCTATCTCTGAATAGGAAGTTCCTAAGAGTGCACTGTAACCACCGACATTAAAGGAAATGATTCCCGGGGTATTTTCATTGATGGTCTGATTCCACCAGCGGCCCGTATTGGTAAACAACCGCTTGGGTTGCCAAACCGCTAAGTTTTTTAGTTGATCGCTAAATTGATCTGCATGCAAGGCCACATCAAATGCTTCCTGTGCTAACATGGCCGAGGCCGTATGATGGCCATGACCTGCTCGTTCATCGGGTGGGAAACGCGTGATGATCACATCGGGCTGGTATTGGCGGTACACCAACACTACATCAGAAAGTATCGCATCCTTACCCCATATCCGGAAGGTTTCTTCTGCTGATTTAGAGAAGCCAAAATCATTGGCGCGGGTAAAGAACTGCTGTCCTCCATCCAGGCGTCTGGCCGCCAGCAATTCCTGCGTTCTGATAAGTCCAAGTTCATCTCTTATTTCAGCTCCGATCAAATTCTGGCCACCATCCCCTCGTGTCATCGATAAGTAGGCAGTAGCCGCTAATCGGTCGTTCGCGAAGTAGGTGATGGCTCGTGTATTCTCATCGTCAGGGTGTGCGGCAACATATAAGACAGAACCCAGAAAGTTGAGTTTTTTCAATTTGAGCTTAATCTCTGCTGTACTGAGCTGTGCAGTAGTTTGTGAATAGCCAAAAATGGGCACTAAGAGTAGAAAAATGAATCGCATGCAGACTGGTTTTTTGCGAATTAACGTAGATTTTTGAAATAGAATGGCCACCTCATGATAAACAGCGGCTTATTTAGTACGAGCGGAGTTTAATGCTAAATTCTACCTCTTTTAACACCGTTAACAAGGTAGTCGCCTTCTTTGGTAAAGCTTATGGTAATCCTGGAAATAGACTTACGATCCTTGCTTAGTAGTAGTACTGTGTACTCTTGCGGAATGATTCCATCCTTTATATCATTCGTGAAGCCCAAATCTAAATCTATCTCTTCACCCACTTCAATTTTTTTACCCCTCAGCAAGCTTCCACCTGAAAGGGCTTGCATCCGCACTTCTTCCGGCTTTAGCACCAAAAACTTCAGTTTAAGTTTTAAATAAGGCAAGGGTGATCCTGACAGACGCTTATCCCGTTCGGCAACTGTTTCTACATAGTTAACATCAGGCTGACCTGCCGAATCGCGGGATTTGAAGCTCAAATTAAGCTTACATTCAAACTCTTCGTTGGCCTTTAAAGGAATCTCGTTTTGAATCAGGCTAAGCACGAAAAAAATCAATACCATCATCTTACTAAGCTACTACATTTAATCCGAATCAAAGACCACCAGGAGCCTAGCACAATTTTCAAAGCTTTAGATATCTTTGGCCAATGATTCTCAGGACCTTATTTTTTTCCTGCGCAGTACTGTTAACCTGCTCCTTTTCCACCTACGCACAAACCGAACAGGACCTTACCTGGTACCTGCACTTCTTTGATCGCTCTATTAGCATGGATGTCAGCCAGCAGCTGGCAGAAAATGAACAGGAGTTGGAGGAGGCGCTCGAAATAAATGATCTGGCCGCACAAGCACGCATCTGGAAAGAGCAAGGCATGCTGCACCTCACCCGCACCTACAGTTATGGCAAAGCCCTGGATTATTTTTTCAAAGCGCTTACCCTTGAGGATTCGTTGAACCTGGACTATGAACGTGCCATTACCTACCTGGCCATGGCCAGCGCCTATGAACAAGTTAATTATTCCGAGCGCAGTGTTGAATCGTTGAAACAGGCTCAGGTGTTTCAAGAGAAGATTGAGGACCTCACACTCCAAACCTATGTGCTCAATAAATACGGACAAATGCTTATCGCTCAAGGCAACCTGGCCTTGGCGCTGGAGCAATTTGAGCTTGTGCTGGAGTTGGTGAAGGATTTAAACAAACCCAGCCTGCGAGCAGAAACACTTACCAATATGGCGAGTGTCTATGGCTTGCAAGGCAAATATGAACAAGCACTGGAGTACAACAAAGAAGCCCTTGCGCTTCGCAGATCGGTGAAGGACAGAAAAAAGGAAGCAGAAAGTTTAACCCACATTGGTGATCTCTATCGTCTCATGAAAAATAAGGAGCGAAGTCTTGCCAACCATGTGGCAGCCCTGGAGGTGAGACAGGCACTTGATGATAAAGCAGGCATTGCCCAATCCTATAACAACGCAGCCATTTTATACCAGGAACAAAACAACATGCCGCGCGCGATTGCCAATCTGGAACTGGCTCTCGCTGCTGGCAATGAGGCCAATGCCACGTACGAGAAAATGCGCAGCTACGAAAACCTGGTTGTGTGCTATAAAAAATTAGGGGATTATAAAAGTGCCTTGAACTATAAGGAACAATATGAGGGCATGTTCGACCTGATTCAGCGTGAAAAAGATGACCGCGAGTTAGCCGAAAAACAGAGCCTGCACGAAATTTCAAAATTAGAAGTGTCCATTAACCGCCTGGAAGAAGTACGGAGGCAACGCGAGCGTGAAATAGAAGCACAAAAGAAGTTTCGCAATATTCTGATGCTCGTGATTGTACTCATCGCTACTATTTTATCGCTCACTGTTTTTCTCTACCTGTCCAAACGAAGATCGAACAAACAATTAAAAGCTTCCAATGCTATCATTCAATCCCAAAATCTTCAACTAAAAGAATTGAATGCTACGAAAGACAAATTCTTCTCCATCATCAGTCACGATGTAAAGGGCCCACTCAACTCCCTCACCTCTTTTGCGAGTTTGCTGATTAACCATACCGATAAACTTAGTAAAGAGGATATTCAAATGCTGGCGAAGGACTTGGACAAGTCGCTCAAAAATCTCTTTGCCTTACTGGAAAATCTCTTAGAGTGGTCGAGGTCTCAGACTGGTAATATTGAATTTAAACCAGAGCCCTTTGATTTAACGGCTGTACTCACGGAAAACAAAACCTTGCTGGAAACACAAGCAGCCAATAAAAAAATACAACTGATTCAAGAATTCACTACTCCCTTTCCCATCAAGGCACATAGGCACTCCATTACCACAGTTGTTCGAAATTTGGTTTCGAATGCGATTAAGTTCACGCCCGAGGGCGGAACCATTACGCTATCCATACAACCGGATGCCAAGGATGTGACTGTTTCAATAAAGGATACAGGAGTAGGCATGAGCCCAGAAGTAATCGAGAAATTATTCAGGATCGATACCAAGCACAGCACCAAGGGAACCGCAGATGAAAAGGGAACAGGACTGGGTCTTATTCTTTGTAAGGATTTTATTGAAAAGAACGGTGGGCGCATGAGTGTTATCAGTGAAATCAATAAAGGCTCAACCTTTTATTTCACGCTACCGTTATAGCACTTATCCGTTTTGATTTAAAGAATAAGGGTGGGATGTAAATCTCTCCAAAATTCAGTCTATCCAACTGATACTTACCTGCATATTGATTATTTTACAGAGTGATCGCACGTTTTTCATTGGTTTTGCTTTTTCTGGTGATTTGCCCCTTTGGCAACACAAGTATTGCTCAACAAGCCAGAAAAGGAAAAATAGATGCTCGGTCTTTTTCATTTGATGGCAAGAAGCCCTTTATGCTTTCCGGGCAATGGGAGTTTTATTGGAATCAATTACTCACCCCGGCCGACTCCTCGCGCTTCACAAACCCTGAATTTATTCCGGTGCCTGGCTCCTGGCATCGCTACACAGAACATCCAGCACTTGTGTTGTATTTCCCGATCGTAAATGCTTCCGCCAAAGTGTGGTTAAACGGTGAGTTGGTGGTGGAAAACGGAACGGTTAGTTCCATGAAGGAGTCGTACCAACCCAAATTGTCGAGCTTCATGTTGACGGTTCCTGAAAAAACAGAGAAAATTGAAATACTGGTTCAAGTGGCCAACTTCAGTTACTTCAGTGGAGGCATGGGAGGCGCACCGCTACTCGACAGAGCTGCTAATCATTTAACACGCATTAATCGATTGAATGGTGTAGAGAACTTCTTTGCAGGTAGTTTGATTGCCATGTTCATTTACCAATTCATTCTCTTCTTTCTGTACGATAAGGGTAAACCCTACCTCTGGCTTGGACTCATTTGTCTGGGAGTGGCACTGCGTGCGCTCATTGTGCACGGAGGCTCGTTCCTGTTACCTTCTTTATTCGATTCACCCGGTTGGGAGTTTTGGAAAAAATTAGAGTTTGGTAGTGTTTATGCCATCGTCTCCTTCTTTCCACTTTACATTTTCCATCTCTTTCGCCAGCACGCACCCCGTTGGCCCCTTATGTTTTTAGTAGGCTTGTCTACCACCTTGTGTCTTGCCGTAGTCTTCTCGCCACAATACATCTATGGTAATCTCCTGGAGCTCTGCCATCTGGGGTTATTGCTTTCGTTTGTATACGCTATCTATTCCATCACCAAAGCCTGGCGATCCGGAGAAGAAGATGCGCGAATTATTTTGTGGGGTGTATTGGCTTCCTTTCCCTTCATACTCCTGGAGATTCTCAAAAATTCCAGACTCTATCCTATTGATATCAACTTCATGTATTTGGTGGAGTTAGGTGTGTTGGTGTTCTTACTTTTTCAGGTGTACCTGCTTTCTAACCATTATGCCAAAGCCTATCGAAATCTGGAAAAAATTGTAGAAGAAAGAACCCGTGAGTTGTCAACTTCTAATTCTGTTCGGGAGCGCGTATTATCGGTAGTTTCACACGACATGAAAAGCCCTCTCAATTCACTGCGGGGTATACTCAACCTGTACAATCGCAGCGTCATCACCAATGAGGAATTTGCCAGGTTTACCAAGCAGGTAGAAAGTGATTTGAATAAAACAGGAATGCTGGTGGATAACATTTTACATTGGACTAATAGTCAGCTAAAAGGAATCAGTGTTCAGATCGAAACCTTCAACCTTCACCTGTTGGTACATGAAAATGTAATGTTGGTGCAAACCGCAGCCACTCAGAAAAAGGTGACAATACAGCACAACATACCCGTAGATCTTTTCATCAGCACCGATAGAAACATACTGCACATGACCTTGCGCAATTTACTCGCCAATGCGCTGAAATTTTCTAACGAAGAAGGCTCCATACGCATTCTACAGCAGGTAGCGAATGGCTTTCTGAATCTTTCGGTACTTGACACGGGGGTGGGAATGAGCGAAGATACACTGCGTGCATTACAGGAAGTGAGTACAACGATCAGCAAAATAGGAACCGGAAAAGAACAAGGAACCGGATTGGGCTTAGCCATTTGCCGCGAATACATTTATAAAGCGGGAGGAACGCTTGAGATAGAAAGTGTCCTTGGTAAAGGAAGTACCTTCACCATCAGACTTCCGTTGGCTATTTAACCGATACGGTAGAGAAATTAACTTCCAAACAATTTTTTAAAAAATCCCCGATTGGCATACTTCTCATGCAGGGAGTCTAACGCAGTGCGCAAGCGAACCAGTGAAGCACTGTCCTTCAAAATATATTGTTCCGCTCCCAACTTCATTACCTCAGCTCTAACCAGTGCATCATCCAGGGTGAAACCTTCAAATAGTCGAGTCCCGTCTTACCTTCTTTATCATTGAAAAAATGATCCAATACCATTGCAAAAGGTTTTTCTTTGAGAGCCCCGAGCATTTCCTGGGGGTGATCAAACGTGCGAACCGTATAGTCGCCTAAGGTTTCTTCAAAATGTACCTGCAACATTTTTTGTTGTACCAGGTTATCCTCAACTATAAAGACCAATTTTTTCATACCGGTAAAGATAAAGGATGCAAAGCAGATTTCATCTTCTGAACGTTGGCAAGGATAGTTTGTATTTGATGGCCACAATCCTGATCACAAATATCAAGCTTATAGAAAGCACTAAATTAATGTTGCGATCGAGCCCTACGTTGTACAACAGTAAGTACACGATGGCTCCAACCAAGCAAGCTGTGGCATATACTTCTCGCTTAAAGAGCACAGGGGTTTCATTGGTCAGCACATCGCGTATTACCCCTCCCATCACAGCGCTAAACATCCCCATAATGGCAGCAATCTCCGGACGAACCCCCAGACTCAAGGCCTTCTCCACGCCCAAAATGGTAAAGAAGGAAATGCCGAGGGTATCAAAGAATACAAAGGTCCGCCTTAGCTTAATCAAGTACTTGAAAAAAAGATAAGCAATCACAACTCCTACAAAAATGGCATAGAGGAAATTAATATCGCCAATCCATACCAAGGGATAGCTCCCCAACATAATGTCGCGCAAGGTTCCCCCACCAATGGCGGTTACAAAACCCATAAAGCCTGCTCCGAATAAATCGTGGTGCTCATCTTGTATGGCCAGCGCGCCTGATATAGCAAAGAAAAAGGTTCCCAACAATTCGAGTACGTATTGCAATGTTGTCATCAGCTGCTAAAATAGTGAGAATATGGCCTGTCAGACAAAAAGAGATGCCTGGCTGACAAAAAAATTGAGAAAGGTCGCTTGCTTGTTGAAAGATCATACTGCATCCTAACATTTATCAGCCTCCTATCTGGTATAGAATTCTAGCTTCGGATATGAAAACTCACATCTACCTGGAGGCAAAAAAAACAGAACGGGCAGATTTGCAAGCTCAACGCCCCTTACTTTTAAGCATCGGTCTATTTCTCTCCCTTGCCATTGTAACCTTGTCCTTTCAGGCAAAGCAATACATCGAAAAAGAAGTAATAGACTTACAAGTAAGTCAACCATCCACGGATGAACTTTTGGATATTCCTGTAACAGAGCAACCACCACCGCCCCCCAGTGTACAGTTACCGCAAATTATTGAGGTCCCCGATGAAGCGGAGATTGTAAAGGAAATGGACGTGAGCTTTGATGTGGAGGTGAGTGCAGAAACTAAAGTACAGGAAATTACCCTTAACACAAGCCCTGCTGCAGAGATGGAAGAAGAGGTGGCCGATGAGATTTTTGTGGTGGTGGAAGAAAGTGCACAACCGGTGGATGGTATGGCCAACTTCTACAAATTCACTTCTAGCAACATACGGTACCCAGCCCAGGCAAGAAGAATGGGCATAGAAGGAAGGGTGTTTGTGGAGTTTGTTGTAGGTAAGGATGGTAGTTTACAAGACATCACCGTCATCAAAGGAATCGGTTCCGGCTGCGATGAAGAAGCAGTACGTGTTTTAAAATTATCATTTTACCCATTGTCTTCAAATTGCATAGAAGCCAGGTCGATTATTCAAAATAATAATAAGCGAGTCGTTTAGTATTTCTCAACATTATTGCATTTTGCCAATGCATTCTTAGATGCCTTTATATGAAATGGCTTTGCAAGTTTTACCTGAAGCTTATTGGTTGGAAAATTGGGAGCGTGCTCGATCCTTCCATCAAAAAATGTGTGCTGGTAGCAGCACCGCATACCAGTAATTGGGATTACCCGATTGCCCTGGCCACGCTCTATGCGTGTGGAGTACAGGTTCGCTTTCTGGCCAAGAACAGTTTATTCCGCTTCCCTTTGGGGATATTAATGCGGGCCACAGGAGGCATTCCGGTAGATCGTTCTAAACACAACAACCTGGTTGATTCTATGGTGCATATGTTCAGCGAACGTGACGAACTCATCTTGATGATTCCTGCAGAAGGAACAAGGAGCTATGTAAAAGAATGGAAGTCTGGTTTTTACCATACCGCCAGTTCCCATTGTTTTAGGATACCTTGATTATGCAAAAAAAGAAGCAGGCTTTGGTGATCTCTTTTACCCAACGGGCGATTATCCTAAAGACCTGGTTGCCATTCAGGATTTTTACAGAAAGGTTACTGCGAAACATCCGGAACAATCCAGTTTGAAATAAGAATGTATAAACCAATCCATTTCACATTATGGCAAAGCGCTTAATACGACAAAACAAAATGATTTTAGGAGTATGCGGTGGTATCGGTAGCTATTTCAATATCGATCCAACCATCATCCGGATTCTTTTTGCACTAGCATTTCTGGGCTTGGGCGCAGGACTGATCCTCTACATTATCATGGCTGTTATCATGCCCGATAAATAGAAAAGAAGATCATGGAACCGTCACTTTTTGATCGCTTAGGCGAGCCGATGATTCACCAGTTAGTGGACCGGTTTTATGATCGAGTATTTGTCCATCCGCTCATTGGCCGTTTGTTCAAAACAGACAAAGAAGTAATTAAAGAAAAGCAAAGGCTTTTTCTGACGCAGTTTTTCGGAGGACCGAGTTTGTATTCCAATCAATACGGACATCCCAAATTACGCGCCCGGCATCTTCCCCACCCCATTACGAATGACGATGCAGAGGCATGGTTATCGTGCATGTCGGCAGCCATCACCAGTCTGCCTATTGAAGAGTCGTTGAAAGATGAAGTATTTAAACGCTTTGTACCCACAGCACTCTTCATGGTAAATACGGATCAATAAAATCATCTATGGCAAGCTTATGAAAAAAGTCCTGATTGCTTACATCGCTTTTTGCCTCGTTACACTCTACGCTGTACTGCTTTACAGTCTGGCGTTTGATGTAACCTCCTGGTTCGGCACGCAAGAACGAGAAGTGTCTGATTTTCTTTATTTCAAAAAGGAAGACATCGTAGCGCTTCTGTTGGTTCTGCTTTCTATCACAGGAATACTCGTGCGGGAACGAAACGGTTGGATTTTAACAACTCAATTATTTTACGCCTTGCTGGGCGGAAGTGTCACTTTTATTTTAAAGCTTAACAGCTCCATGCAATTGCTAATTTTTCTGGCAATGATTCTTGTATTGATCCCACCCATATTCGTTATGAACAGCAAAACAATACGAGAGTTTTATAGAATGGAAGAACCCCAAAATAAACTACTTAACAATGCCATGGCCCTGCTGATAGCAGTACTTGCCAGCATCTTAGTCTGGTAACAGATCAGAATAAATCTAATTGTGTTGAGACGCGCTTTGCCTTTGCGCTGTGTGTTCGAGTCGTTTCCACTCTTTTACTGCCATCGATAAGGTATACGGCTGTTTCCTGATCTCTGGGGGCCACCGAGATGTGAATATCCGCAGCCAGGCTGGTTGATATAAAGGTCTGCAAAGCTTTTTCAGGACTATTATTATTTCTGGATAAGTGAGAAAGAAATAAATGACTTAAAAAAGGACTGCTGTGTTCCTCTAAAAGTTTGACTGCCTGTTTATTGGACAGGTGCCCATAGCCATTTCTAATTCGCTTCTTTAAGGCTAGCGGATAACTACCCTTCTCCAGCATTTCTTCATCGTAATTAGCCTCTAGAAAAACTGCGTGGCATTGTTTAAAATGAGTGCGTACCTGATCGCAATTGTCTCCAATATCCGTAAAAACGCCCACTGAAACAGCTTGATGGCTTATCACAAAACTGCAAGGATCAATGGCATCATGCCGCTTTGGAAATGCCGTCACCCGCAGCGCACCGATTGCAATAGAATCGCTTGTTTTTAATTTACAAAGAAGGTTGGCATCGAGTTGCAAATTCCCCGCTCGATAGGTTGCCTCTGTTATGTAAACAGGTATTTTATGCTTTTTTGAAAGTGCCGAAACACCGTGAATGTGATCTCCGTGTTCGTGCGAAATAAAGACTGCTTTTATCTTCTCAATGGCTAGCGCTAAACGCTTTAATCGTTTCTCGATTTCGCGACATGAAATGCCCGCATCGATCAATACTGCCTCTCGTTCATTACCGAGATAGTAGCAATTGCCATTACTACCCGAATTTAAAGAAGCGACATATAAGGACATTGCGCAAAGATAGTAGCTTTGCGAGCCTAATAACACTGAAATATCACTTTGTCTGTATGAGCAACCAAGACCTTATCACCCTTGCGGAAAAATGGTTTGACGCCTTTAACAAAAAAGACATCGAAGCCCTCTTGGCTTTATATAAAGAAGATGCCAAGCACTTCAGTCCCAAGTTAAAGGTGCGTCATCCGGAAACAAAGGGACTCATAAAAGGGAAAAGTGAACTGCGTACCTGGTGGGAAGA
>LNEN01000076.1 GCA_001464155.1 Cytophagales bacterium Ga0077538
GTAAAACTCTTTTGTGCTTTTTAGATTTACATCCATATCGACAATGCGACCACCTTGAATGGTGGGGCCAATGTTGCGGGCGGGATAATTTTTCAGCAACGAGCTTTCTGCCATTTTCTTCCTTTGCTGATAGGAAGCGGTAATGTCGGCCTCCGTGGAGGGTTGTGCCATCAACCAGAGCGGCAGACAACTAAGTAGTAAAAGAAATGCCTTCTTCATGTTAAATTATTTTTACTAAAAATAGGGAATTCTTAGCTTGCTGAAATAACAAGTCTGTTCCATTATTTAAACGGTAGGAAATACGAGTATGCAGAACGATCCGGAATTAAACGGTAAATATTTGGGAACAATTTCGCAGGATTTTGTGAAAGTGGCAGATACACTGCGGGAAGCCTCTTACCAGATACGCAAAAGTGGTTTTGACTCCCCAATTTTCCCGATCTGCCAGGAGGCACAACCCATAGGTCAGAAGTTGATAGACCGAAACATTTTGGGGCTACAATGGACGTACTACGCTTCGTTTCTTGATGAATTTTTTCAGCGTGGATTGGTGGAGGAGGAGAAAAAAGATAACTTTTATAAGGCGTATAAAGATCCAGATGAATTCTGCTGCTTATTCGTGATTGATAAAGAGTTTACCAATTTTGTTTTTATTCCCTACCCAGAGGATTAAATCATGAAAAGAAGTATCATTCTTCTTTTGTTACTCGCAGTCAGCCATTTCAGCAGGCTGCACGCACAAGCATTGCCAAAGAGGATCTATATTGATCATCATTCTATTCCAGGAGTCATTCGCTCCAGCTACCTGGCCAGCATGGTACAGGATGAGTATGGCTTACTCTGGTTTGGTTCCAGTAGTGGGTTGTATCGTTTTGATGGTAATCACTTTACCGGCTATCAATATGAAACCTCGGATGGCGTAACGCTTGACAATCGCCAAATTATTTCTCTTTTGTGGGATAGTGTCGCTCATCGTTTGCTTATTGGTACACGCATGGCTGGCTTACTTCAATTCGATTATGAGAGCAATAAGATTTCGTTAATCACAGAGAAAGAACCAACCGTGAATTCGCTGGCTCAAACAGCCGATGGCCGACTTTGGATGGCCACTCCCAATGGTCTTTTTGAAATAGTAGGAAAACAGTATCGAATGATTGGAGACGCCATTCAATTGCGGAGTCCCTCCACAGTTATGGCAGAGGGTAAGAATTTGCTGGTGGCGTGTGTAAGGCAAGTGCTGGTGTATACCAGTGGCGAACTAAAGCGGACGTTCCCATTGGTGGAACAGGGGCGCAGCTTCCCGATCACGACACGTGTCACGGCCATCTTACTGGATAAAAACAAGCAACTTTGGATGGGTACAGAAAATGAAGGAGTACTCGTATACGATTATGTCAACGGCAATTTTGTAAAATCTTTTACACCAGACCAACGCCCTTTTTTTAGTAGGGTAAATGCCATCCATCAGGATAGAGAAGGATTTGTTTGGGTGCTCACTAAAGCGGAGGGTATTGCCTTGATTGATCCTGTAACAAATTCGACTCGAAATATGCGTCAGGATATTTATGAGCAGAACACGCTGAGCGCAAATGATTGTTACTCCATTCTGGAAGACCAAACAGGTGTGCTATGGATTGGCACCAGTGGAGATATTAATTTCTATGATCGTGAACAGCGAAAGTTCAAACATTACTCCTATGTGCCTAACAAACCCAATACGCTAAGTGATAACATGGTGAGGAGTGTGTATGAGGGGCCTGATGGTAAGTTGTGGGTAGGTACTGATGGTGGTTTTATCAACTTCATTGACTTGAACACGGGAAATATTGAACAGATCCAAGTTATCGGGAAGGACATACCCAAAACTGAATCGGTTATACCTTTTTGCTTTACAGTCCTGGACCGTGAACGAGTTCTTATAGGCACTACTATTGGCTTGTTGGTGTTCCATACAACCACCAGACAGTTTAGCTATTTTCAACCCACGCTTCAGCATATTAAAGATAAACGGGTACGTCAATTAATTTTAAGAGATGACATTCTTTATGGTATTTACCAGGGTGTTTTTTTTGAGTTTGATTTGATCACTCGACAATTTCAAACGTATATACCCCCTAAGAGAACACTGACAAATGTGATTTACATAGATCCTCAGGATCGTTTTTGGGTAGGTTCCAACGGAGTTATTTCTTTATTCGACAGAGCAACCCGTAAAATGGTGCACACTGCGCTTCCGAGAGATAGTGCAAATTACATGGTACTCAACCTCGAGCAGATGAAAGATCGACTTCTTGTCTCGACTATGAACAATGGGATTTTTGAAGTGAACGTGAAGGGGGATAAAATTGAGACGATTAAAAATATCACGGTTCGCGATGGATTACCTGACAATACGGTGTACGCAACCCTGAGTGATGAATTCGGTAACATTTGGATGCCTACAAACCGTGGACTGGCTCGCCTGGATCCCAATGGCAGGTTCACCACCTATCAGGTGAATGAGGGCTTGCAGGGCGAAGAGTTTAATCGATTGGCTCAAGTAAAATTGCGCAATGGTCAATTGGTGATGGGGGGTATTAATGGCATTAATATTATTGATCCCATCCGGGCAATCACCAAAACAGATCTTGCTCGCCCACTCATTTTTTCAATTTCCACACGAAAGGGCAATGAGTTAACAGAGACAGAAACACCCGTCATGATGAAAGAGCAAGTCGACTTGACGAGTGAGCAAACATCCTTTGCTGTTCAATTTGGTGTAAACGATTATCGCAAGCCCGTGCGGTATACCGCCAAGTATAAGTTAGAAGGATTGGAAGATACCTGGATATCCTCACCCGCTTTTAACAGAATAAATTATTCTCAACTCCGACCTGGTTTATACACTTTCCGCTTAATGATAACAAATCCTGCAGGGGAGCAGTTAGAACATAGTGTTCGCATCTATATTCATCCTCCTTTTTGGATGACGTGGTGGTTTCGATTAGTGCTTTCTGTTCTGACGATAACCATCGCTATTGCGGGTTTTCAAATTCGGGTAAGAAAAGAAAAGAGGGACAAAGAAAAATTGGAAGAGTTGTTGCGCATCCGAACGCGGGAAATAGAGGAGTCGCGTGAACAACTGGCAAATCTCAACGAGAGAAAAGATTTAATTTTTTCTATCCTTTCTCACGATCTCCGATCACCTCTTACAACGCTCAAAGGTTTTCTGGGTTTGTTGATTGAAGATGGGGCCATGTTTAGTAAAGAAGAAATTAAAAAACATGCTGAGATGATTCGGGCTTCGGTAGCCAACTCCCTTGACTTGATCGACAATACCTTGTTTTGGTCCTTGTCTCAAATGGAGGGCTTACAGGTAAATCCTGTTCGGATAGGAGTAACTGATTTAGTAAAGAAGATTACAGGGTTGTACCACTTGGCCATCACCCGTAAGGGAATAAAATTGCAGGTGAATGTTGAAACGGGGTTACAGGTGATGTCCGATGAGAACATGCTTTATGTTATTCTTCGCAACCTTGTATCCAATGCCATTAAGTTTACACCGGATGGTAGAAGTATTGCTATCAATGCTTACAGCAAAGGGAATCGGGTTTATCTTGAAGTAAAAGACGAGGGCGTTGGTATGAATCAGGAGTACATAACAAAACTCTTAACCGATGTCCACCCCACGATTAAGAAAGGTACTTCCAATGAAAAAGGTACGGGCCTCGGTCTTTTACTGTGCAGACAATTTGCAGAAGCAATTCAAGGTACGTTGACAATCGAGAGCGAAGAGGGTAGGGGTTCAACATTCATCCTTACCTTACCCGGTGTTTAGCATGTTACCCTAGGCACTTACCTACGGTGTAAAGTGATTCCAGCCTTGTGCTTTTAGTGGTATCACAGTGCCTTGCTTGCTCACCATTATTTTTTCCGCAGGCTTGTCGTTGGTGTAGCCGATCATGTGAATGTCAGCATGCTTCTTGATTTTTTCGTAATCAGCTTGTGCGATGGTGAAGAGTAGTTCATAGTCTTCTCCACCATTCAAGGCACAGGTAATGGGGTCTAGTTTGAATTCCAGCGCAGCATCATAGGTTTGATGATCAAGCGGAATTTTATCTTCAAAAATATGAATGCCGACATTGGATTGTTTACTGATGTGAAAGAGTTCTGAGGCAAGGCCATCTGAGATATCAATCATCGAAGTGGGAATGACTCCTGCTTCTGCTAAATCAGAAACAATATCGGTGCGTGCTTCTGCTTTCAACAAACGCCCCACCATGTATTCATACTTTTCCAATTGGGGTTGCATTTCAGGATTAGTAATGTACACTTCCTTTTCACGCTCCAGCACCTGTAGTCCTAAAAAGGCTCCGCCTAAATCGCCCGTAACACAAATGATATCGCTTGGCTTAGCGCCATTTCTGTAAACTATTTTATCTTTCTTTACCCGTCCGATGGCAGTAATGGAAATCATTAAACCTGCTCTGGAGGAAGTCGTGTCTCCACCTACTAAGTCGACAGTAAAGCTATCGCAAGCAGCTTCAGGGCTAAGCCTACGGTAATTTGTTCTGCCTTGCCATTCATGGCGGCAATGTCAGACACATTGACGGCAATGGCTTTGTATCCTAAATGATGAAGGGGTGTGTAAGCCAAATCAAAATGGATTCCCTCTACCAATAAATCGGTGGAAACGACCAGGTAATCTTCACCAGCATCAATGACAGCTGCATCATCTCCGATTCCTTTGATGGAGCTTCTGTTTTTTAAAGAAAAGTTGGAGGCAATTCGGTCGATGAGCCCAAACTCCCCTAAATCGCTGATTTCTAGTCGTTTCTTATCCATGGTAAATGCAACCTGCCGACAGTTACGGCACTTCGCCATGCGAAAGTAAGAAACTATGCGCTTTTACAGGAATTGAGTCGCGTTGCTCCGGTATCTATGCAACAACAAAAGAGGTGATTATGAGAAAGCTGGCAGGAATATTTCTGTTACTAGTGGTTATGCTCTCCGCCTGTGCCCCTAAACCACATTATATGACACGCGAGGGCAAGAAAAAACTCAAGTATTACAACGATGTTTTTTACGGTAGAAATAAGCAGTAACGAGGATGCTTACTTTTTATCCTGACACAATTCCACTAAAACAGCGTTCGTTGTTTTCGGGTGAAAAAACACAATTTGTTTATTGTCAGCACCATCCTTGGGTTCTGTAGCCAGTAAGGAGAAATCCTGCGCTGTTTTTTCTTTCATGCTCTCTTTAATGTCAGTAACGGCAAAGGCGAGGTGATGCAGCCCTTCACCCTTTTTTTCGATGAATTTGGCAATGGGAGAGTCGGCCTTGGTAGCTTCTAAAAGCTCAATTTTTACACCTCCTATTTCAAAAAAAGAGGTTCGGACACCTTCGCTTTCTACCTCCTCAATCTTATAATGCGATCGGCCCAGGAGCTTGGCAAATAGTTTATTGGATTCGTCCAGATTTTTTACCGCAATGCCAATGTGCTCAAGTCGCTCCATAATTGTTAATTTTGTACGAAAGAACCGAACCTTTTTGGTCGGGGTCAAGTTTTTCAATGGAAATTGGTAGGTCATGATAGAAACAAGCAGTGAGATGCACGTAGAAACGGCACGCATTCAGCAAGAGATTAAGAATTACCTGGGTTTAAAGGGTTCTGATCTTGTTTTTGAATTTTCTGTGCAAGAGGGAAAGACTAAGCTGGACCTGATCACGATCAATCCCAAGCATAACCAGGCGTTTCTCTTTCATAGCGAAAATGGAATTGATAAGCTGGATGCTTTGAAGAAAATGCTGCTCTATGTGCAGAACTACAAGGAGAAAGAACTGTCTTATACCATTCAATGGGTAGCGAAAGAGGATAAGGAATTGCACACCTCTTATTTTCGAGCTAGTAATGTGATGGATGCACTGCAAAAATTATATTACGGAAGAGATATGAATACAATTACTGTATTTAGTGTAGTGTTGAATCCGGTTTCTTAATAAATGAATTTGATAAGGGTATGATAAGTGTAACAGACAAAGCAAAGGAGAGAATAGGGGTTCTTCTAAAAGAAGAGGGACGTACCGAGAAACATAACATTCGCGTTTCTGTGAAAGGTGGAGGCTGCTCCGGCTTAATGTACGACTTGGATTTTGACGAGAACATTAACCCGGCCGATCAGGTATTTGAAGACAAGGGTGTGAAAATACTGGTAGATAAAAAAAGTTTATTGTACCTCCTGGGCACCACGTTAGATTTTTCAGACGGACTGAATGGCAAAGGCTTTCAGTTTATCAATCCAAACGCTTCGCGCACCTGCGGATGTGGCGAAAGTTTTTCTGTCTAAATTCTATAGGAGTATCCGTCCCATCTCTTACTAGAGAACGATATAGAATAAAAAAACACGTCATGCCGAAACAAGTTCGGCATGACTAACCTGCCTTACTTGAAATCTGAATATTAATCAATCGTAGCGATACACTTCAACTCAATCGCAATGGGTGTAGGCAGGCAGTTAATCTCCACGGTCGTGCGGCACGGCAAATTGTCTTTAAAGTATTCCGCATAAATCTTGTTATACGTAGCGAAGTCGTCTTTCATATTGGTTAGAAAGACTGTGACGTCAACCAGGTTTTCCCAACGCGAACCAGAGGCTTCTAAAATGTAGCGAACATTCTGAAAAACAGAATGGCATTGCTCTTCGATGCTGTAAGCAACAATATTTTTATTCTCGTCTAAGGTAACGCCAGGAATATCCTTAGAACCTTTTTTGCGTGGCCCCACCCCTGATAAAAAAAGAAGATTGCCTACTTTGCGTGCATGCGGGTAGAGTCCTACGGGTTCGGGTGCTTTATCGGAGTTGAGTATAGATTCTGCCATCTTTGCTTTCTCTTTTAATAAGTGAGTCTCAATCTCAAGAAATTGAC
>LNEN01000077.1 GCA_001464155.1 Cytophagales bacterium Ga0077538
TTTACATTATAGATAGGGTCAGCACCCCCAAACCCAGTATGGTATTGAATTTTAACTAACTCACTTGTGCTTAAAGCGCTGTTAAAGTTGCGGAAGCCAGCATTATTACTATTGGCAACAGTGCTGTTAAACATGTTCGTAAAGTTCTCGGCTAGTAAGATGCGATTGCGTGTACTGATGGAGAAGGCGTCCATCGCAAAACCACTGTTTATCTCCGTTAAATTAATGTCGGCATTTGAACCAAATACAAATCTGAAACGAACACGTGTATTCGTGTTGAAGGCATTCAAGCCAAGTCGCACGTTCACCCATTCATTAGTTTGTCCCGACCAGCCCATTTGTTCGATGGATTGACCAACTCCATTTTGCGTGGCAAGGCCTGAGATACCGGCATCGTTATACCAATTTTGACCATCACCAACGGTACCTAAACGCTGCCATGTTAAACCACCATCCACAGAGGATTCCATGTAAACCCCGTCAGCTCGTTGATCCGTATCATTCCAATAGTGGAAAGAAAGAACAGGTCGCGCAATGCTATTGATATTAAAGCATGGTGTATACAAGACAGAGCGTTCGTTTAACTCATAACTACCGGTTGCCAGTGTTTCATCACGGGTAATCCAGAATTGACTTCCTTCATAAGCAGAGTTGATCTCTTCCGCAAAGGGAGCGGAGATATTCCAGCTATTAAACCCATTCGTATTGAGCCCTTCACTAGCCCACCCGTGATCAGCCGTTTCAAAGCTTTGCAGGTATTCTTGACTAATATACGGGAGGACGGAAACCTTTTTGATTACGCTGTTCTCGCAACCCAAATTTGTTGTGAGTTTTAAGCTCACATTATAAGTACCAACCGCTGTAAAGTCGTGGGTCACGGCCTGAGCAGTACCAGGGGGAGACACTGTATTGTCAGTAAAGGAATTATTCGTTCCAGAGTTGAGGTCATCGAAATTCCATTCGCGCAAGCTAACAACCCCGGGGCTAGTGCCATACGTAAAGGCTGTTATTTGGTCTTCACAGAGATTTTGGAAAGTAAAATTGGCTGTAGGAATAGGTCCTACACTGTAAGGTTTCACAATTGAATTCTCACAACCTTCTGAAGAACGTGCCAATAAGCGGATATTATAATTGCCAATGGCTCCGTATACGTGTGCTGGGGCATTAAATTGGCCAGTAGTTCGGTCGTTGTGTGTGCCGGCAGGTATGCTGCCAGTATTGAGTGGTAATTCATCACCGTCATCAAACCGCCAAGACCATTCCACGATACTTCCTGCCGGGATAGTTGTAAGATCGGTGAAGGTCATCGCATCACCTTCGCAGTAATTCACAGCGGTAAAGTCTGGAACAGGCAGTGGATTTACCGTAATAGTTACCTGAGTAGAAGGACTCTCGCAACCGGCCACAGAAGTTTGAGTAACAAAGAAGTCGATTTGTTTAGCCACATCAGCAATTACACCCGAAGGGAAAGATGCCCCCACACCTCGCTGGTTGGCAGGAATGATCGCTGCATTGTCGTACCATTTTAAGTTTGAGCCAGTAGCTGTGAGCGGTAATACTGCCTGATTAACACAATAAGCAGGCGGTGAAGTTGCGACTGGTTCCAGAGGTATTGGATTAATGGTAATGGTTGTCTGATCTGTTTCTATCGGGCAGGGTCCGGCTCCATCACCGTCATCTGAGGTGAGCGTAAGAGTTATTACAGCGCCATTGGTTAGTTCGGCTGCATCGGGAAGATAACTAGCTATAGTGGCACCGCCATTATCGATTGATGCATCAGGGCCAAAGGTTCCTGCGCCACCACTCCAGGTAGCCTGTGTCGCAGAAGTAGAAGCAGGGAAAGAGCCCAGTAAATTAATGGCTTCATTAGCACATACATCAATGTTGGGTCCAGCTTCAACAAAGGATCTTTTGTTAATTGTTACCAGTAAGTTATCGTTTACAGCAGGGCAGGGGCCTGTAGGTCCCACTCCATCAGGGTCATCACTGGTAATTGTAAAGGTAATAGTAGCACCAGTGGTCAATTCACTTACTGAGGGTATATAGCGGGTAAATAAAGATTGATCATCGATTACACTGCCTTGCCCATTTTCAGACCAGGTAATGTTGCTTGGGGTAGTGGCTCCCCCGGTGGAGGCCTCAATGAGCTCGATAGCATCACCCGCACACACTACAATATCATTACCGGCTGCTACTTGTGCCGCTTTGTTAATCGTAATCACAACATCATCAGTTACCGTTGGACAAGGTCCTCCGGGTGAGGGTCCATCCCAGTCTTCTGTGGTTAAACGGAGCGTAACCGTTCCAGCCGATATATCAGCAGCACTTGGCTGATAAGTAGTGGCTTGTCCGAAGGTGAAATTGGTACCGCTACCAGCATCTTTAAAATCGCCTGTGGCAGCTCCTGAAGTGAGACTCCATGCCCCTGTGGTAGCGGGGGCGCCTATACTAGCCCCTGTTAAGCTGGAAATCAGAAGAGGAGATCCTTCACAAATAGTGGCATCAGCACCTGCATTGGCGGTTGGTTTTCTATTAATAGTTAGAGTAAAGTTTGATGCCACGGCCACGCAAGGACCTGCGGGATCATCTGTGGTAAGGGTTATCGTCAGGTTAGCACCATTCGCAATTTCGCTTGGGGTAGGGTTGTAGCTGGCTACCAGAGAAGTTGCAGAAGGTGTAAAGCTGCCAAGACCATTGGTACTCCAGGTAGCGCCTGTACTTCCGGTGATAACACCATTTAAGTTAATGGCATCACCAGCACAAACAATTTGGTTAGCCCCGGCTGAAGAAGTGGCTACACTATTAATTGTTACCCTGACAACATCTGTTGCTACACCACAAGGCCCAGCTGGATCGTTAGTGGTCAGAACAAAAATGACAAATCCAGCAGTAATATCACTAGCCGATGGCACATAGGTAGTGGCTGTAGTAAAAGGGGCTTTTCCGGCACCGTCAGTTATGTTGCTATTTGAAACGTTTCGAAACTGGCCGGTTGTTCCCCCCTGCACTTCCCATGTGGAGTTAGCGGCAATGGCCGAACCATCGACAGAAGCCCCCAAGACAGTTAAATCGATATTATTTCCAGCACAAGTTACTGCATCATTGCCGGCCTCTGCTACCGCAGGATCATTTACTGAAACCGTCAATTCTGTCACGCCACTTTCGCAGCCTGACACGGTTCTGGTAACATAAAAAGGTGTTGTGGCGACTGTATTATTATCTACAGGAGGAACGAAGTTATTACCCAAACCAATTTGTACGGTGGCTCCATTGTCTGAATACCAGCGATAGGTTGTAGTAATTACTGGATTGGCACTGAAGGCGGTAATGGTCTCACCTTTACAAAACTCGGGATCAACATTTCCAGCAACAGATCGTGCTGTAATGCTTCCATCTGGTACAATGGCTGGTTGCGGATTAATGGTTACTACTTTAGATACCTCATTGGTACAAGTGGTGTTAGGATCTTTGTATTTAAAATTTATTTGAAGTTGAACGGGTGAGCTGGTGACATTTGCTGTGGCGGGTGTAAAGGTATAACCTGTTCCGAAGCTACCACTTACCCCTGGTCGTGACGTGCCCGTGGCACCCACCGCGGATCCATAAAATTCATCGAAAGTATTATTCTGAATACTAACGCTTGGTGTTAAAGCTACCGGGGCATCATAGGCACAGAAATTAGCCGCCAGTGTTGGGTTAAAAGAGATAACAGGCTTTTGATTAACTCTCACCCCTATAGCTGTCCACACAAACGGAGTTCCTGGAGTAGGGCACATGTTCCTTACGCGATAGCCGATATACGCATTGCCGTAGATATTGATAGAGTTTGTGTGAATCGGACTACTAGGATCAAATATATTATTGGGCGCGGGTATGGGCTGATAAGAACTACCATCCCAATACACAAAGTCTACAAATTCATATGTATTTACCGTATTGAGAAAAGCATCCTGACAGGTCCCTGCTGGAAAGCTACTTGGGCTCATTGGAGCGGATGGGGCATCATCAATACAATATGATAAATTGAGGTTGTTGATTACGGAAGAGAAAACCTCATAGGTTTTTGTTGTGATACTTTGGCAGTTGGGGGCAATCGGATCAGTGTACGTAAAGGTGATTACATAGTTAGTGCCTACCGCTAACTGACTAGGATTAAACTTATAGATTCCATCATTATCTAGTAAGACACCTGTACCAGAGAATACCCCTGAAATATTGGCAAGATCACTAATGCGCTTTCCCTGTAGGAGTATGGCTGGACTATTCACTCCAAAACGGGTTTCATCTTCTTGTATGCTACCGCCATTGGTATTGATAAAGGTAACTGCTGTAGCACCGTTACCGGAACTAAGTGTACCATGGGGCTCAGCATCAGTGTCTGCATTACCAGCTTGACCGGCAGTACCGCCTACGCGGTAAATAGCTTGGTTGGTGACAGCACTGGTTCCTGTATACCGCACCTTCAAGTTGATAATGGTGATTTGATCCAATTGATCGGTGCCTGTAACACTATACGTAAATCTGAAAATATTGGAAGCAGGATAGGCGGTGGTACCAAAGCCTGTAATGTTATCTGACCCGCCCGAAGTTTCGGCAACCGTAGGAGTAGCGGTGTTGTCGAAGATGAAATTGTTTGGCAATATGATGGAGAACGTTTGCCCATTTCCAGCAGAAAAATCTGATGGATCACTTTCTGTGATGACTATGTTGCTAAGCGTTTCGAATGCACCACCGAAACAAAAATTCTGATTTACAGGACCTGTAATGCCTACTCCCAAGGAAGTCACGACAATATCTAATGTTCCATCTGTTGTATAAGAACCATTGGCTCTTAATTGGTGATTACCAGCCAATGATAATTCAACCTGGTTCCAGCTAACGACACCCGCAACTAAAGACCGTGCTGCTGTTTGGGCACCAAAACTTAATGTGCCAGGACCTGAAGCTTTTTCAAGAGTGACAGAGGTGATTGCGTCCACATCAAGGTTAAATAATGCATCCGTTGCCCGAACGGTAACTGTAAAATCAGTGGCAGGAATGATAGATCCTACAATGGCATCAAAGGTTGTGCGGGTTGCATCGACATCAATTTGATTTCGCGCGGGATTGGAGGTAATGGTAGTAAACGTTGCAAGGCCTGACTTGGTATTGTCAACCGTTAAACCCGTTACATTTACACCGATAATTGCATTGTCGGTAACGCTGGCGGCAAAAGTTGCTTTGATGCTTAAGTCTTTAGAAGTATTATCTGTTACTGAGACGGTAAGCCCAGTGAAAGAAATACTAGCTGCGGCTGGTGCTTCCGCGAGGCGTGTTGTACCATCGAAGAGAGCTACTGTAGCAAGATTACTGAAGTTCGTTAAGGTGATGTTGACGGTATTGACAATGGTGGGTTGATTATCGGTATCACTATCAGTAATACGAATGTCCATCAGATTATCGGTGCCGCCATCTGTTAAATTGTTGGTAGCAGTATGAGCACTGTACTCAGCAAAATCAAATAGAAGTTCTTCACTGTCCGCCACTTTCGCCACGGTGGAACTGGAAGATTGGGTGAAGCTAAAGTTACGGGTGAACGAAAGTGCATTGTCATTATCGATGTTGAATACAATATTAGCATCGGTTAAACTGACATCGGCTGTAGGAGTTGTGGCCGTAGTAACAGCAGCATTCACATCGGCCACGAGATAATAGTAGTAGGTAGTACCGTTGATGATGCTTTCGCTTAAACCTGTGAAGGCAGCAGCGGCATCCGTATCAATGGAGGCCCCCAGTACGCTGATGGTCGTGCTTTTGAAGAGTTCATAGTTGGAGAAACGACCGGCTGTGTTCGCAAGGGTGAACGTAATATCAGTAAGAGTTTGTGTACCGTTGGAGGTAACAGAAAATCCAGCCAATACCACATTGTTTGTACCCGCTTCCAGCGTTGTGCTCGCGTTAACAGGCAGGGCAGTGATTTGTGTAAGGGTAGCGGTGACGGCTTCAATATCAAGGGTATTGGAAATACCGGTAAAACCTCCTTTGCCACCTGGGTTAATGATAATGCCAGCAGGAGCCAATGTGATAAGAATGTCATTAGTAGCAGGTGCGCCACCAAGTACATTGGCACGGAGTCGAAAAACTTTGGCAACACCAGTCAAAGCCACGTCAGCGAAGGTGTTGATAGTAAGACTCAAACCATTAGGTGCCAGGGTATACGTTTCGGCAGCATCGATATCAGCCCCATCTACTGTTAAGGAGAAACCTGATAAAATGGCAGTTACATCTTTATCAAAGGTAACCACTAAGGGATCTTGAAAACTCTGAGCCCCGTTGGAGCTTACTGAAAAATCGAGGAGTTCTATGTTAGCAGCACCCGCTACCGCTACATCAGTATCAGCATTTTGAACAATACTTGCCTGCAAAGAATTTATTGTAACAGTATTGGTGAAAGCAGCGAAAGGTGCAACGGTAGTAAGGGCAGGAGTTGGTGTAAGGCCTGAGCTGGAGAGTGTGATTGTAAAGTTGTCTGTAGCAACGTTGTCAGGTACATTCGCCCGAAGTATAAAATTTTTGGAAGAACTCACATCTACTGCTGTGAAGTCTGCTATGGTTAAGGTGAGTCCATCTCCCGATAGTCCATAAGTTTCTGCACCGGCTATGTTTCCCCCATCGACCAGTAATTCAAAGTTGGTTAGTAAACTGGTTACATTCTTATTAAAAGTAAACACCATGGGTGTTGCCAGACTCTGGGAACCATTCGATAGGGCCGCGAAGTCTATTAGTTCAATAGCAGTGTTGCCTGCTACAACTGTATTTGCATCTGCATTTTGAGTAAGTGTGATTTGTAATGCGTTGATGGAAACAGTGTTGGTGAAATCAGAAAAGGGGGCAATAATACTTAGTGCAGGCGTAGGTGTGAGGCCCGAGCTGGAGAGCGTAATAGTAAAGTTATCAGTGGGAGCAGCGTTAGGTACGTTCGCTCGAAGGATAAAATTTTTGGAGGTACTTACATCTACTGCAGTAAAGGCTGCAATGGTGAGGGTTAATCCATCGCCAGATAAGCCATAGGTTTCTGAACCAGCCACGTTGACGCCTTCTACTAGTAATTCAAAATTGGTGAGTAAGCTAGTTACATCCTTATTAAAGGTGAAAACCATAGGCGTGGCAATGCTCTGGGTGCCGTTTGACACAGCAGAGAAGTCCATTAACTCTATATTTGAACTGCCTGCTATCACTGTATTTGCATCTGCATTTTGAGTGAGTGTAGTTTGAAGCGCTACAAATGAAAAGGCAGATCCTGTTTGGGTCGTGCCTGTCACACTTGCTCCTGCATTAGAGTCTGTGATATTGGCAGCAGTAAGGGATAATGTAATTGGAGGTGTGCCGGAATTAGCGCCTCCCTGCACTGTAACTTCGACATAAAAATCACGGATCTGCTCGTTAGAGGCGCCTGCAAAAGTGGTTAAAGTAGTGGCATCAGGGTTAAACGTGATCGTATTTCCGCTGATAACTGCATTCGCACCAGAAGACACTACTGCCGCGGTACTGTTGCATCAGCAACCGTTACACCAACGACAACCTGGGTAACTGTATTAGTTCCGCCAGCCCCTTTGGTGAGACGAAAGCCGAAAATACGTTGACCCGTTGACCCGGCTACCAGTGGTGAGGTCGCATAGGTGGGGCTGGGAAAAGCTGACAGCGTGATATCTTGCGCTGTCGCGAAAGTGCTAACCAGCAACAGTATGAAAAGGAGGGTGCTTTGGGGATAGTAAAGTTTATGCATTGGGTAGTGAACTATTATTCAGATAAAGAACCGGTATCATTTAGTTTCAATAGAACAATGGAAGAGAGGCCATTGAGGGTATTGGTGCCAGCGATTAAAAGATGACCATCAGCGGTCTCCCTGATGGCGTTGGCCCTTTCGTCACCAGGGCCACCAATTAATTCTGTCCAAAGGATATCTCCAAAGGCATTGAGTTTAATAATGCGAATGTCTGTCCCGCCATTTCCCTTATCAGGTGTACTCGATACAGTACAAGCTAATACGAAGCCACCATCTTGTGTTCCAGTAAGAGCGTTGCCTTCGTCTTGGTTTCCAGAGTCATCCCGATCGCTTTGCAGCAGGGTTTCACTGTGTCCATCAAAATATCGTTCACTGCCAGCCACGACTCCACCCGTATTATTGACTCTTAAAAAAAAGATATTGGCATTTTGACCATTTGTTTCAGAATACGTTCCGACCATGCCAAATCCAATAATCGACTTTCTAATGTCCGCCACGATATGTCTGCGACTGTCATTTTCTCCAAACTTGCTATTGTTTTCGAACGTAGAGTTTGGCTTTACATAGGATATGCTGGCGTAGCTTTCTTTACTGTTTTGTTCCGATATGGAGGCGGAGGAAGCCCATAGGAGATTTTGATCCGGAGTTACATGAAGTACACGACAGTTTTCATAATCCCGTTCCAGTAGTGAGTATGTTTGGGACCAATTGCTGGAAAAGGTTAGGGGATCAATCGATTCGGTAAAAGAGGTTTGATAACTGTTGGGGTCCGGTTGTACAAAAGAACCAAGTAAGAGGATGTCTCCGGTCTCATCGAAATGAATCCCATCTCCATGAAAGTCGATTTCAAGACCCGCAGTAGTGGTCTCTGATTTGATAAATTCTTTACTAATATTCCCCTGTAAATCCATTTCCAGAAGGCTTATTTTGGTATTAACAATCTCTGTTTGAGGAACGCCAACGTTGATTTCAATACGATCCCTCAATAACAGGTAACCGTTTGATAGGGGTTTAATAGCACGTATAGCACTATTTTCCAGCGTTACTTGCCAAAGCGTTTTTCCATCCTCATCTGTTTTAATCAAAAGCGCATCACTATTAGAATCTTCTTTAGGAATAGTAGTGCTAAGGATATAACCACCGGTTATATCTACCTCCACGATGGGCTCAAGGTAGCTCACATCGTTTCCGTAAAAGCGAGCAAAAGTGCTGCGTTTTGTTAATTCCTTGTCTTCAAAATTGGCGCATCCATGCAAAAGAGATAAACAGGCAAAAATGCAATAGGGGTAGAATTTCATACGATACTATTTCGTAAGTTTTATCGGATTGTAAATATTAATCAG
Organism: Cytophagales bacterium Ga0077538; assembly: GCA_001464155.1. Taxonomy (GTDB): domain Bacteria; phylum Bacteroidota; class Bacteroidia; order Cytophagales; family Cyclobacteriaceae; genus Chryseotalea. The sequence continues at coordinate 9,109 of LNEN01000077.1, forward strand.
GTAGCCAACACTTAGTGATAAACTGTTCAATGAATACACCGCGTCAACATCGTTATAGCTAAAGAGTTGGTTGTTGTTTTCAAACGTAAAATCTTTTGGAGAGACTTTGCTTAGGCCAAGCTGATAGCGTACCTCCACCACCAGATAACCGCTGGATATTTTACGTTTTACGCCTCCACCGAGTAAGAAGGAAGTATTGAATTTATTCCGTTGCTCTAAAACACTTTCGGAGGTTTCTTTAACCGGTGAGTTATTTTCAATTTGCGACTCCAAGGTCTTATTAGCAGTGAGTAAGTATTCCGCACAGAAGCCGCTGGTTCCGTAGAGGGACAATGTTTTATTTTGATTTTCATAGAATTTATACTGTACCAAAACAGGGAGTGAAAGCCAGTTTTGATTTTCAATCCCAGTGGTTGTTCGGGCGTTGTACACATTTGAGCTATTGAAACTGCGCGATTGGAAGGATAACTCAGGATTTAATATGAATTTGCTATTAATAGGAATTTCTGCGGCTACACTTACCAAAAAACCTAATCCTGACGCGTACTCATTTGATCCATCATTGACATAGTTAGAACTGATCACATTAGGTTGTGAGGAAATGACTCCGGCATTTCCGCCAATACTGTAAATTGGGTGAGTACGAAACGTTTTATACAAGGCAACAAATTCAGCTGGATCCGCGGCTTCGTTTACTTTAAACTCATGATCGGTACGCAGAATGGTGAGCATGGCATCGTCTGCTTTTTCCGGCTCCTCTAAATAAATGTAGGTGAGGGCCAGCAACTTGTAGGCCGCTATCTTCTCTTGATTCGTAAAGTTGTTTCCTTTTAAACATTCGGCCAGCGTGTTTTCTAATTCGTGCAAGCGACCTTGTTCGTAAATGGATTGGCCTATAGCCTAAGGCCATTATGCTAATGACCAATAGAAGATGTCTTTTCATTGTTACTGGGGCGTAGTAGATCTTTTGATTATGATGTTATTTGTTGTTTGCGGGATATTCTTTACAAGTAGATTCATATGTTAAATCATCGGCAACAAAAGTTTCCCATTCTGCTTTTGTCATGTTACGTTTCACCATTCCACACAAGAGACCAGACATGGTCTGAATTTTTGTAGGCCACGCATGAATGGTTTGATCCACCACACCGATCTTCGTTTCCTTCACACTTTGTATACCGGCCAGTAATTGTTCATCGTCAGGTGTAAAGGCCACGTTCCAAACCCAATCGTGATCACTCAGTACGATGGGTGATTGGCGTAGGTCGCCATAGTTCCACAAGCGTACAGAATAATCCTTACTGGCAGTGGCCATAAAGGTTCCTGCCTGGTTGAAATGGATATGTTCAATGGCAGACGAGTGCCCTGTTAGCGCACGCTCTTCGGTTCCGCTTAAGGTTATAATTTTCACAAGCCCATTCACATTACCCACCACCAGCTTTTTACTATCAGGAGTAAAGGCTACTGAGGTAAGGCTGCTCGTGGATACTTTGAAACTACTAACCGCATAGTTGTTTTGAATATCCCAAACATATAAGACACCGTCTTCGCCCGAACCTGCCAAATGCGTACCGCTGCGACTCATGTCGATAGAAGTAATTTTGGCCTTTGAGCTAATCACTTCTTTAGCAGTTGTGAGGTCCGAATAGCGAATGCTGCGACCTGAGTTATCACGTGCATAAAATCCGTTCCCATCATTGGTAAAGTGAATATCACCGATATCCCCTTTGAACCCAGCAATCTTTTTCGGTTGTGCTTTCAGGTCTTTCAAATCGTATAACTCCACATAGTTATTATCGCGATTGAAAGCGTAGAGACCTCCGGCAGCCAGCAAGTTTTCATTCGGACTAATATCCAAACTGTACACCAGATAGTCACTGCGTTCATCGACAATCTTCACATTGGTCCATTCCTTCCCTGTATAGGTCCAACGGATGATCATACCGTCACTACCTCCTGAGTAAATGTGATTGCTCTTAGGGTTAGTCTCGAGCGCACGGGCAGCACCTTTTTTATGGGCTTCCAGACTCTTAGTGAGCGGATGGTTGTTGTTTCGCAAGGCATAGAACAAGCCGTTGTAGATATCATTATCATACACATAGCCATTGTAGGTGCTGTTAAAGATAAAGGCATGTTGCGCAATGAGTGCTTCCTGCTCCGGATCATTGCCCAATTCCTTCGACTTAATCGCCATGGATTTGGCAATGGCCAGGTAGCGTCTTTCGAGGGCTTTGCGTTCTTGTTCCTTTGCTTCTTTTTCATTTTTCAATGCGAGCGTTTCGTTTTGTTCGGCTAATTGCTTTTGGGCATTTGCCTCCCTTTCATTCTCGATAGCTCTTGTACGCTGCTCTTCAGCAATTGCTTTTTGGGTTAAGGCATCCTGTTCACTTTTCTCCGCTCTTTGCCTTGCCTCTTCGGCCTCGTCTTTAGCTCTGTTAGCATTGTCTCTTTCTTCCTTTGCCTCTGCAGCTGCTTTATCGGCCAACTCTTTTTGAGCTGTAGCTTCTTTGGCATTTTCCAAAGCGAGGGTCCGCTGCTTATCTGCTTCGGTCTTTTGAATAAAAGCAAACACAATACCGACTAAGGCAATGATCAAGAAACCAGTAAGCACCAATGCCACAATGCGTGCGCGTTGTAGCTTTCTCTTTTGTTCTAATTCTTTAATGCGTTGTTCTGTCTCGAACTCTTTCTTGGAGTATTCGAGGAAGATCATCGTACGCTCGAAAGCAGGGTTGTAACGCTGCCCCCATACAAGGGTAGGCTTGTGCTTGGCCTGCCAGTTTAAGGCTAATTGTAAATCAGGTGGTCTCCACAAACCTGCTTTACCTACCTGGTACATGGCAGCGGCTTCTGCCAAACGGGTGTACATCTGTACTGCATCGGCTTCATCGTCCACCCAGTTTTTCAATCGTACCCAAATACGCATGAGTGATTCATGCGAAATGTCTACCATTGATTTAGCGGTGATGGGCATGCCATAGCCTGGTGTCAGCAGGGATCTTCCAGGTTCGCGGAACTTTTCGATAACGGCCGCCACATCTTCTTCCGAACAATCCGCAATGGCGGCTATTTCATTGAGTCGGGTGGGGCGTCTGATACCAAAGTTCTCGCCACGCTTTTCAGTGATGGCCTTGAAGAGAATTTCGCAGACTCGTTTCTGATCATCGTCCAATTCATCATAGGCTTCATTGGCGTGCATGCTCAAGGCCTCGGACATAGTACCGATGGCCTCGTAATGCTTTAGGTCAAGCGGTTCTGTATCATAATCGCGGTAGCGTGCCCAGTAGGACCAGGTACGCATGAGGGCGTGCTGCAGAATGGGAAGTTGATCGGGGTTATCACCCAGATCATTTAATAATTGCTGTGATAGGCGAGGGGCGATGGTGGCATCACCCACGGCTACGGGTCCTTCGATGGCTCTGCGCTTTTGTTCGCGCGTCATCTGAGGGATCAGGTAGTGACTATCGTTAATCTTTCGGGTTAGTTCTGGGAACTGGGCGCATTCACCAATGAAATCGGAACGCATGGTGATGGCCACATAAATAGGGGAGTCAGGATAATTCACCGCTTCCATCAAGAGGTTGATGAAGGCAAGCGATTCGTTTACGGAATTAGGGTCAGTGCTGTCTTTGAAACGGAAGAGTTCTTCAAACTGATCGACCAGGATGAGGTAGTTAATGTCTTCTACACGTCTGGCCTGCTGCACGGCTTCTACTAAACCTAAAGAAGAGCTGCGCAATAGGGTAGAAAAGATAGTACGCTTGATTTTTCGCTCCTCCGGATCGGCCGCCATGTATTCCGGATTGTTCTTGATGAGTGCCTCTGCGAGGTTATCAATGGGGCCGGCACCCGGGCGTGTTACCACAACCTCCCAATTCGGGCTGGCATCGGTTAGAAAGCCTCCGTAGAGAATGGGGAGCACCCCGCAATAAATGAAGGATGACTTACCACTACCACTCGGACCGATAACGCCCACAAAGCGACTCTTCGAAAGCTTGAGGAGAACCTCATCACTTTGCCCTTCACGACCAAAAAAGAGATGACTTTCATCGATTTGAAAAGGTCGCAGCCCGGGGAAGGGGTTTGCTGCTACTTTTTCGCTGACTTCCATGCTCATAGCGTTGTATTAAAATTCTTTCAAAAATGATTTTAAGTTTTCAAGTGAAGCAGTGTTTTCGCCTGCAAACACGACTACATTCTGGCTGCGGAAACTCTCTGCATTAATAGGGGATCCGTTGCCAGCATAAATAGCTTTGCCTTTAATAGGCTTCTTTCGGCCAAAGCCAGGAGCTTTCAGTAAATCCAATACTTTCATGCGCACCCACTGTTCGTTTACCTTGCCTTTGTAAATAATGGCGGCATCAAAGTTTCTCAGGTTATCAATATGCTTTTTTCGCAGGTCCAGCAACTCGCCTTCAAACTCCGGTAGTAATACTTTGAATCCTGATTTCTCGATGACGTCAGCCAACGGCCTTACTTCATTTTGGTCGATGCGATCGTGAACGAGATAAACAGATTTACCGAGATCTGCTCCGGAAGCTTTGCGTTCCAACGACTCCACTAATTCTTCCCGCATGATGTTTTTAAAATCTTCCAGAGGGGTCTGAAGAATTTCTGCACCTTCTTGTACTTCTACATCGCGTTTGATGCTTTCAATAAATGCTTTTTGCTTATCGCTGGCATTGGCCGCTTTCCTTTACCTTCAAACTGCGTTCAGCGGCCAGTCGGTTTTGAATGTCTACAACAGAGCGATCAGAGCCGGTAGGAATTTCTCCATAAGCACTCCCCACCAGGTGGATGGAAAGACTGCATTCTTCTAATTCCTTACGAACAATTTTCTCCAGCTCATTTAGGGAACTGGGCAAAGTCTGCTGAGGAAGCACCACATAGCCGTGGCGGGTAAGCTCCCGTTTAATGATGTTACGCTGTACGGAAAGGTCGTGACCAGTTTCTGCCAGGTAAATGCTTTTGCGCTTATAAATGTTGCGCACTTCCGAGCTCTTATTATTTAGGTCGCGAAGTTGCAGCAGGGAATCGTAGATATCATATGCCAAGTCTACCATCTTCATCCAGTATTCTCCGGTTTCTGTATCCAATTGATACATTTCATATCCGATGAGTTCGCGTAAGCGTGGTGGCTGTTCTTGTGTGTTCAACGGTGCTTTAAAAACCTTGAAAACACGACTGGCTTTATGCGGTGCTTTTTCCAATACTTTGTAGAAGGTTTCAATGGTATCCAGGCAACGACCGGATTGGATAAAGTCTTTCGAAAGTATAGTTACCAAGACACCTACATTATCCATGCCCGGAGCGGTGATGGTATCGAATTCAGATTTCAACAACACTTTTGGTTTCTCGCCCAACACCTGAATAAGCATGAGTTCAAGGAAGCGCTTAAAATCAGAAACCCACCCTGAGGTTTTCTTTCCAGGAGTTTCGTTGTCGTGATCAGCAAAAACGATAAGTACATCTACATCAAGTTGCATGGAATGAAGTCTGGTTTAAAGTGATTGTTTTTGTGGTTGTGTATGCGTAACGTTTTGAACAATGCCTTGTACAAATTCATGGTGATTGGCCATCACGAAATAAAAATCAGTAAGGCTGATTCTAAAGACGATGGAGCGTTCGGTGGCTACCAACAGGTTCGCCTCTGGTGGTGCCCCATCCTGAAAGATCTCTCCAAAAACATCTCCTTTTTTCATTACCTGAACGAGTTGTTCCTGATGTTGCAAGCGCACTTCACCGTGTGCCACCAGCAAGAGTGGTGTATCAATGGTTCCGGAAACGAAATTCACCTTTTCACCTGCTTTCAACTCAAGGGGTGCAATTTTATCGACCAGGTCGCTTAGCATCACGCCATGAATTTTGGCAAAGGCAGGCAATTGCTTCAGGAAGAAAACCATTTCAATGCCGAGGAAGAAACCGTCATCTAAACCGTCTAAGAGTTGGTTGTTTTCGATGGACCCATCCAGGAATTTCTTATCCTTTAAAGGGAGTCGGTCTACAACGGTTCGGTAGGCGTCTTTGTCTTTATTGTAAATAACCCAGGCTGCTGTTTCTTGTAATAGCTTGTCGCGGTTGAAAAGCTGTGCAATTAAACCTCTGCTTACGCGGAATTCCGGCAGATAAGCAGCAGCATGGATGGCGCACATTTTTGACCAGCGATTGTTCTGATTAAAATCGCGGTTAAGTACGTAGTTGATTACTTGAATGGGGTTATAACTTTCGCGGGGAAAGTATACTTGTAATTCTTCCAGTTTCACGGCTACTGGTTTGTCGTCAAACAAGGGGAAGAGTTTTGGCTTTAAATCGTTGTCGATGAAAATGTCCATCAACTCAAGGGCAAACGAAATTCCATCTGGGTCACCAGAATCGATGTTGTCACGTACCAATTGGATACTTTGTGGATCGTAGATCAGCGAAAGTAGGAGCGTAATCTGATCGAAATTCTCATTGATCTCTTCCTTCAGCGCTTCACGGAGGTATTGGAAGTATTCATTTTTCGGCAACTCTGTTACTGCGGCAAGATTCCACATGGCCTTCCCGATTTCTTCATCCAGCAAGGTCATCACTTCTTGAGCTTCCCGACCTTTTGCCTGATAGTTGATATAGCGTAACGTATATAGAATTTGCTTTACAATGCGCTTGTCTGGAAAGTCTACTTTCTTCCACAACAGCTCAAGGGCAGAAGGCCCTCCTATACGCCCCATCAGTTGTACGATTCGGAGCATAACCAAGTCGCTTTGGCTACTCTTATGGAAAGCCGCATCCAGAGCCGGCAAAATGGCTTCTCCGGTTTCTTTGATGGCTGCTGCCGCATGATGACCATAGGCAGGGGAGTTGAGCAATTCAATTAGTACCGACCACGTTTCCGGTCTCTTAACTTTACGCGCTGTAATAAGTGCCTCGTAGCGAACCCGTGGATCTACATCCCGCATCAATTCTAAGAGAATAAAAATGGTTCGCTGTGAGATAAGCTTTCTCAAAAGCTTGGCGGCTAATATTCTATCGGCTGATTTATTTGACTTGCCTAGCTTTAGTAGTTTATATGGCAAGGGACTTTATTTCAGCGTTCTGACTGATGTCTTGATCTAATCCTAAAAGACTTATTCTATCGCGAGCAAATTCCCTTACTTTTCGCAAGTCAGAGTCCACTAAACGAACCAATGATGTTTCGAATACCGCTGGCTCCAGCTTTTCCATCAGCTTAAGGCCGAAAATCACTTTCTCTTCTGCGGCACTGTTTACTTCTACCTCCAATACGTTGTTTACAGTAAAGGCTTTGTCACTCTTGGTTTCCGTAGACTTGTCTTTGCTCTTCGTAAGCGCATTCTGCAGTGTTAAGCGATAGGTTTTGTTGAGGCGATTGGCAAGGAAATACCAAATAACAAAGAGCGGTATGGCAAATAGAGTAAAGTAGATCAACTCGGTAAGCTGTACTTTCAGGATCACCAGAATAAGCAAGCCTGCCAATAGATTTCCCAAGGCCAAAATGGTTCCTTCCAGTTTAGTTTGAACATCCAGGCGGTGTTCACTGTCCACCGGTAGCATGTACAATTTCATTACAGGTTCGTCAATGGCTTCTCTCGTAGCTTGCATCACTAACTTACTCATGGCAACCATGATGAAGAAAATGACAAAAGACTCACCGGCTGCGGATGTATAACCAAAGCTCAAGCCCAACAACAAGGCACCGATGGTAAAAAGTCCTGTAAGAATTGGATTGATGAAAGAAGCTACCCGCATGCCGTACATGGCAATGATTCGGTCTGCGGCCAGGGTTTGAAAGAGAAAACTAAAAATAACCACCACCGCTTCAAAGTAGCTGAGGAAAGTAGGTACGTAGGCATCTTCAAAGTAAATCTGGGTGGTCTGTAGAAAGGAGAAATCCACAAAGCGCAGTCCGACCATGGTAATCACCACAAAGGCAGACATATACAGCACGTATTTGACTTTGAATAGTTGAACGATGCTTAGGTTTTTATGTCGTTCCTTTTCTTGCTCCAGACTTAGACCGGCAGAAATGTATTTAGCTGATAAGTATATATAGAGTAAGAAGTAGCCAATGATACTGGCAAGACTAATGGTGTAGAGAGCTGCCGTTTCAACGTATTGCAGAATCTGAGGAATAGAGAAAAAGGCAATTAAGGACGCTATTAGAAAACCCACATCCACACTTCCCATAAGTCTCTTGGACTGACGAAGCGTAAAGAGTCGCCCGAAAGAGCCCCAAAAAACGAGTAGGGTAATGAACGTAAAAGGTAGTATGAGGATAAAACCTATGTAATGGATCGTATCGGGGTTTTCAAAAAAAGGCTCGCCAAATTCAACCAAAGCGGTTAAGCCAATAATGGTTACCAGGTTGAGGGTTCCCAACAGGATAAAAGGTATCCTGTTTTGAAGGAAATTGTAGATAAAAGTGGCTACCTGGGCAGATAGGCCTGACAAAACGAAAGCTGTGGCGAGCTGTTCCTGGGTCTGAAAGTGTAATAAGAACAGAGATTGCGCTGCCACTGAAAGACAGGCAATAAACATACCCATAAAGAAACCCATTAGTAGTAAAGGATTCATTTTACCGGTTTCATCGGGCTCAATAGCAAGGGCCTTATAGAGTCTAACTAGCATAATATTCGACCAACATCCCACAAATTCGGTATATTCATGTAAAATTCCTAAAAGTTTACTCGGATGAATTCCTGCAACTTTACGGCTATTATTACATTGGGTTGCATTTTTTGAGGAATCATAGGAGATTGGCCTTTTAATTGTTTCGATACGCGCATATGAAGCATACTATTTTAAGATCTGGAGCTTTTTTTACCACCTTATTTTTACTTGTCACGAATTCAGTTACACTACTTGCTCAAGGCAAAGTGCTGGCCGATGCTGAGCGGTATTACGGAATAAGGAATTACGAGCAAGCGCTACCACTTTTTGAACAAGTTATTAAAGAAGGATCCCAAGATCCGATGGTGCATTACAAGGCCGGTGTTTGTTTACAGAAATCACCCAGCCTTAATGAGCAGGTAAAAGCGATTCCTTACTTGGATTTTGCCTTAAAGAACTCCACCACTCTTCCTGTAATTACCCACCTTGAGTTAGGAGAGCTTTACCTTAAGAATGAAGACATAGGAGAAGGCATCGCTAGTTTTGAGATGTACAAAAGCCTGACCTCAGCCGATAAAAAAGCACAGTTGGCTGCCGATAAAGCCATTGAGATGGCACGCAATGCCCAGACCTTCATGTCTGTACCGCGCGATTTTACAGTGCACAGCATGGGATCTTCTGTTAATTCTATATATACAGAGTACAACCCTGTTGTGTCTGCTGATGAAAGCGTGCTGGCCTTTACAGCCCTTCGTCCCAATACGGGCAAGACACGCAGTGGAGATAAGTTTATTGAAGAAGTGCTGATTTCAACTAATCAGGCTGGAAGCTGGTCTACCCCTCAGGTGGTGCCAATTGCTTCAGAATACAATGTAGGTACTGCCGGTATCTCTCCCGATGGTCAGAAGATGCTGATCTTTATCGGAGGGGCTACTGATCCGGGTAATCTTTTTCAAATATCTAAATCGGGTGCAGACTGGTCTAAGCCTTCTTTGATTAATGGGGTGATCAACAATCCTATTTCCCTAGAAACTACTGCCAG
>LNEN01000078.1 GCA_001464155.1 Cytophagales bacterium Ga0077538
AACGCAGCAATTGCCTGAAGCGCTTCATTGTCGTTTGGCATTTCTACGAAACCAAAACCTTTCGAGCGTTTGGTGTCGCGGTCCAGTACGATTTTCGCAGAGGAAACTTCACCGAATTGCTCGAAAGCAGCTTGAAGTTCTTCTTTACGTGTCTTGAAGTTAAGCTTAGCAACAAAAATGTTCATGATAAAAAAGAAATTAAGTGATGATTAGACTTGGAACGTAAAACTGACAAACAGAGATTCGATCCTTCTTCAAATATAAGAAAATATTTGATTTACAAAAGATTAATTAGGAGAAGATAAGCCTGCCTCACGCTTCCATATGCTGCTTTGTTGCGGCAGCATCAGGCTTTCGCAGCGTCTCTCAAGGAGAGCTCTGCATTGAATGCCGTTTTCGCAGAGTCTCCTGAAAGAGACTCTGCGAAAACGGATTACCCTATTATTGGTATTTCTAGTCTAAGGCTTTTACCCCGGGCAATACTTTTCCTTCAAAGTACTCCAGCAAGGCACCGCCACCGGTGGATACATAGCTAACTTTTTCTTCGAAATTAAACTTGGCAACTGCCGCTGCGGAATCCCCACCCCCGATAAGCGAGAAAGCACCTTTTGCAGTGGCACGCACAACGGCTTCGGCAATGGCTTTGGTTCCCTTTTCGAACTTTTCCATTTCAAAAACTCCCATAGGGCCGTTCCATAAAATGGTTTTAGAATCTTCAACCACTTTCGCAAAAACCACGGTAGCCTGAGGGCCAATGTCTAAGCCCATCCAGCCTTCTTTGATCGCGTTGTTATTGGCAGTGTCTGTGTTCGCATTGGCGTCAAATTTATCGGCAATAATGGAATCAATAGGCAGGTGTAATTAGCTTGTCTGCTTCTACCAAGGAGTTGCCAATGTTACCACCCAAGGCTTTGAAGAAGGTATAGGCCATGCCTCCCCCAATAATGAGGTGGTCTACTTTATCTAATAACTTTTCAATGATGAGGATCTTATCAGAGATTTTGGCCCCTCCCATAATGGCGGTAAAGGGCTTGTCTGCTTTCTCCAATACTTTTTTAGCGTTCTCTAATTCTGCCGCCATTACATAACCAGCGCATTTATCTTTAAAAAATTGCGCTACAATGGTGGTAGAGGCGTGGGCACGATGCGCAGTTCCAAAAGCATCGTTCACATAGATGTCTCCATGTTTAGAAAGCTTTTCGGCAAAAGCCAGATCTCCCTTTTCTTCTTCTTTGTAAAAACGCAGGTTTTCTAAAATCAAGACTTCGCCTGGCTTGAGGGCGGCCGATAGTTTATAGGCTTCTTCACCGATGCAGTCACCGGCAAATTTTACAGGCACACCCAAGAGCTGCTCGGTTGTTTGCAGGGTGTGCTTTAAGGAATATTTTTCTTCAGGACCTTCTTTGGGTCTTCCCAGGTGTGACATCAACACCAGAGAGCCTCCATCCTTTAATATTTTCTTGAGTGTGGGTATGGTAGACCGAATGCGGTTATCGTCTGTTACGGTAAAAGACTTGTCGAGGGGTACATTAAAATCGACACGGATCAGGGCACGCTTGCCAGAAAAGTTGAAATCGTTGATGGTTTTCATGCGAGTAGTTTGAGGCTGCTAATGTAGCAAAGTAGGTGAGCTTGAGAAATGTATTTCTTCGCTTTACTCAGCGCAATCGTTAGCTTTTGGAAGATTGGTGCGTCCTATGCCTGCTTCCGTACCCATTGAGGGTGTAACGGTCGTCTCGCTTACCGTGTCTGTTGTTAATTAGTTTTGACAGTCTTCCAAAAATATTTTTCCAGCAAGGGGATAAAGGCATGCAGATCAAATGGCTTGGGGAGATGCTCATTGAATCCGGCATTCAGTATTTCGACCGTATGACTTTTTGTACTAAAACTTGTCAGCGCAAAAATGGGTAAATCTCTTTTTTCCGGGGAAATCAATTCTCGTATCCATCGCACGGAATCAATGCCATCCTGTCCGGGCATGTTGATATCCATAATGATGAAATCAAAGGTTTTCTTTCCTAAGGCTTCGATGGCTTCGGTTCCAGTACTTGCTAAAGAGCATTCAATTCCTAAGGAGTTAAGCCTGTGCTGTACAAGCATTTGTACCACCTCATCATCATCTACCAAAAGGGTTTTCAGGTGACTGTATTTCATCGCTCTTTCTTGTTTGATTACAAGATACAAAGTGTTGCTTACACCATTTCAGTGTTGCAACCTGTTGGTCACCTCCGCCTTTTACACAGTTTTTGAGTCACTGCCATAAATTCATTAAGATCTTTGGAGTCTTTGAATTGTTTGAGAAACTCAGTGGTGAGCATCTCTTTTACTAACGGATGTTCTTCTTTCTTTTCCATGTGTAAAGTGTAGTTAAAGTTAAATCTTTAATTACCGATTTGGCTTGAAAGAGAAGTCCTTCTAGGAATCTCGCCCTCTGGCCAAATCGGACCTTTACACAGTTTCTTAGTCGCTACCCGTTATTCTTTTCTGAAAGGCCACCGGTCATCTGTAATGAAGCATCGTGCACCAATAATCTCGCGTTGAACAGCTTGTAGAACGCACCGTTCATGTTGTATTTCGTGTTGATCACGTTACAGAACGCATCGTTCAACTTATAGAGAGCATCGGTTACGTGTTATTTCCTGTCGTTCAGCTTATAGAGCGCACCGGTAACCTTTCATTTCGGGTTGATCATGTTTCAAAACGCTCTGGTGAGATGTAACTATGTACCGTTTGCGTCTATTCTAGATACCTGGTAACGTACCCTCTCCCTTAATCCCCAAACGAAATGCCCAGGCCTTTGGCGGCCTTTACCAGGTAATCATTTTTATTCACTACATGATTACCGCGTGTTGCCTCTTCTAAAGAGACGGCTACAATTTCGTTGTTTCGGAAGGCGACCATGTGCCCGAATTTATTTTCCAATGCTAGTTCGAATGCCTTTACTCCGTACAACGAAGCCAGCACGCGATCATAGGCCACGGGGGTTCCACCGCGTTGGGTATGGCCTAAAACAGTTTCTCGTATTTCCGCTTTACAGCCCGCGTCTTTTAATTGCTTGGATAACTGAAAGGCAACACCTCCTAAGCGAACATGCTCAGAGCCTTTCTCTCCTTTTTGCGACACGATGGTTCCATCTTTAGGCTTGGCTCCCTCTGCAATTACAATGTTGCAGAAACCTTTGCCGTTTTTATAGCGAGAGGAAACTCGCTTGGCTAGTTTATGCACATCGTATGGAATTTCGGGGATCAAACAAATTTCGGCACCACCGGCTATGGCAGTGTGTAGGGCAATCCATCCGGCATCGCGCCCCATTACTTCCATGATCATGCAACGGTGATGACTTTCGGCAGTGGTTACCAGACGATCAAAACTATCTGTGGCAATTTGCACGGCTGTTTGAAAGCCAAAGGTGACATCGGTAGCAGCCAAATCATTGTCGATGGTTTTGGGTACGCCAATGACAGGGATGCCTTTATCAAAAAGCACTTTCGAAATCTTTTGGGAGCCATCTCCGCCAATATTCACCACGGCATCAAACTTCAAGGCTTTGAGTTTCTTGACCAACTCGTCTGAACGATCCTCAAACTTCACCGATCCGTCTGCCTGCGTTACCGGAAAATTGATCGGGTTGGCTTTGTTAGTGGTTTTTAAAATGGTACCTCCTTTTACATGGATGCCAGCCGTTCTGCGACTGGTTAGTTTTATGATTTCCTGCGGATCGTGCAATACACCATTAAAGGCTTCAATGCTTCCATAAATTTCCCAGTCTTTTTCTTTGCGTGCACGCTTGGCAATGCCACGAATAACTGCATTGAGACCAGGGCAGTCGCCACCACCAGTGAGGATGAGAATCTTCTTCATTTACCTGTTGAGTTAATAGTGGTAAGTTAAAGGTTAATTGACAATTAGTAAACCTAACAACTACCCCTGGCTTAATTAGTTGTTACCTGCTTTACCTGATTAATCCGTGAATCCTGTATTCTTTTCTCATAACACAAAATCCTGAGGACAGCTGTCAACAAATAACAACTAACTTTTAACGAATAACTAAATCTATATGGCAGCGGCTCTTCTCAGCCGATCGTTGATGGCATTGCCCAGGCCATCTGCCGGAACGTACTCAGTCAAAATGGTGTCTACCGGCAGTTTGTCTAAGGTACGCAAGGCAAGAAAAAGATTCTTGGCTGCTTCGGGCATGTTTCCTGTCTTGGAGAGAATGAATTGATGAGGAACCTTATAGTCTTTTTGAAAGGAAAGGATTGCTGTTCGTTGAAGGACCACTTCCTGCACTAATTCTTCAATGTTTCCAATGCGCACGCGCTTACCTGGCGCATAGTGGCTTTTTAGTTGCCCCGGTGCTTTTGGGTTAGAAGAGGCATTGAGCGAAAGGTCAACACTGCCTACCACCTTTTCAATCTCTTCTATGCTTAGGCCACCCAGTCTAAACACCGTAGGCTTGTCGTGTACAAATCCTACAATGGTGGATTCGATGCCCACCTTGCAAACACCACCATCCAGTATATAGGCAATTTTATCTCCCAACTGCTCATTTACATGTTCGGGGCGTGTAGGACTTACGTAGCCAAAAGGATTGGCACTGGGGGCTGCCAACGGAAAATCAAGTTTATCCAACAAACTTCGCGTTAGCTCATGATTGGGACAACGCAAGCCAACAGAATCCAGGCCTGAGGTAACAATATCGGGAATGATGTTTTTCTTTTTGAACAGCAAGGTTAAGGGTCCGGGCCAAAATTGCTTGGCAAGGGCCAATGCTTTAAGCGGAAAGTTATCTGCATAGTGACTAACGGAATGCAGACTGGCCACATGTACAATTAAGGGATCGAAAGAGGGGCGATTTTTAACTTCAAATATTTTGGTGACGGCATCGGCATTAAGGGCATTGCCCGCTAATCCATATACCGTTTCTGTGGGAATGGCCACCAGCTCTCCTCGTTTCAACAATGCTTTTGCTTTTGCAAGATCCTTTCCTATTTCGGCCATGCGCAAAAGTAAAGATTGAAACTGAAATGGAAGTCTTTATTCAACCTGAGTTTCCCTCACCCTGTACCTGACGACTGGCAGGCAGCCTCGTGAGCTATTCAATCTTTCCTTTTAAGTAGTGATCGGGTAAGAGAAAGCCCGTGTTTTCGCCACACCAAAAAATATTCATAATGTAATAACGCTCATGTGTTTTTAAGAGCTGGATACTGTTAATGCCACGATTGGTTACAGGACCCTCTTTGCTTTCGCGTGTTTCGTAGGTACTAAACACATGCACGATGGTGCCATAAGCATCCGTCATGCGGTTCAGTTCTTTCTCATAAAAACCCGTTGCGATACGCGACTCGAATAGTTGTGTGTAGTCGGAAGGGGTAAGCGTGGCATAACTGATTTTTCGCTCCTGATTTTTGGAGGTTGGAATAAGACGTGCATCGGCTGTAAACAGGTTTTTAAATCGGTCCCAGTCCCGTGCCACACCGGCCTCTCCAGAGATAACATCGTACAGCGCACCAACAATGGCATCCACTGAAGCAACGTCTTTCGAATAGTCCTTGCTCTGTGCCCAGGAGGAGGAGGTAGCGAGCAAGCTTAGAAAGAGGACAATGAGTGTTTTCATAAGTGAAATATTTGTGGAATGTAGAGAAACGGGACTACTTCGGAAAGTGAAAAATGACAAGCGTGCTGGTGCGGCTCTTTTTGCTGAATCGATTTCTGTATTTTTGTTTTTTATGAAGCCGCGGTCAATTCGATACTCTATTATTATTCCGGTGTATAACCGTCCGGAAGAAGTAGATGAATTGCTTGCCAGTCTGGTCGCGCAAACGTTTCAGGATTTTGAGGTGGTGTTGGTAGAGGATGGCTCCACGCGTACGTGCAGACATTTGCTGGATAAGTATGCTACTTTATCCATTCAGTACCTGTACAAGCCAAACTCAGGGCCTGGCCCGAGTAGAAATGATGGCTTTGCCATTGCTAAAGGCAGTTACTTTGTGGTGTTTGATTCAGACTGCATCATCCCTCCGCAGTATCTGGAAGTCGTAGAGAAATCTCTTCGCGTGAATCAATGGGATGCCTGGGGCGGCCCCGATAAAGCCCATCATGATTTTACCTTGTTGCAACAGGCCATGGGTTATACAATGGCCTCTGTTTTTACAACGGGCGGCATTCGGGGGGGTAAGCAGCGCGTGGGCTGGTTTCAACCCCGAAGCTTTAACATGGGGCTTAGCCGCAAGGTGTTTGAAGTTACCGGAGGCTTTCAACTCGATCGTTTTGCTGAGGATATAGATTTGAGCATTCGCATGCGCAACGCTGGGTTTAAGGTCGGGCTTATAGAAGAGGCTTTTGTATACCATAAAAGAAGAACCACGTTTCAACAATTTTTCAAGCAGGTGTACAATTTCGGCAGGGGCAGGGTATTAGTAGGAAAGCTGTTTCCGGGTGAGGTAAAGCTTACTCATTGGTTCCCTACTGCCTTCACGGTTGGCTTATTCTTTTGGTTGATATCCCTTCTTTTTTCACCTATTCTCTTCCTTTTAGGTACCTCTTTTCTGGCTGCCTACCTTTTTGCCATCATGGTTCATGGCTCTTATTTGTATAAAAACATCTTTGTTGGCCTACTTTCTATACCGGCCGCTATTATTCAACTAACTGGGTATGGGCTCGGTTTTATTTCAGAAAAGTTGAAATAGTACATACCCTCTTCGTGGTATTTTTATAAAAAAAATTGCTTTTTTGAATAATTAGTTAGTTTTTTGATTAAAATTAGCGTTGAAATACACCTAAACCTTACATGACCAGATCTCTAATTTTTTCTGTATTTGTTCTTTACGCATCAGCCCTATGCGCACAAGGATCAAAGGAATTAACAGCAGGATACTATACCGTTGTAGGTGCCTATGACAATACACGGGAGGATTTTGCGAAACGCTACACCCAATCATTACAGGATAAAGGTTTAAAAGCTCAGTACGGCTTCAATACCAGCAGAGATTTATTTTTTGTTTACCTAAGTGCTCATACCGATCTGAAGAGTGCTTTACGAGGCATGTATGAAGTAAGAGGGAACAGTGAATTTAAAGATGCCTGGGTACGTGTAGTGCCGGGAGTTATCGGTCAGCCGGGAGAAAGCGAAAGACCAGTGACAACCGATACAGCTCCTGCAGAAGAGGTTGCTGTGGTAGAAACCAAAAAAGAACAAGCGAAGCAGGAAGAGGTAAAGGTTGAAGAGGTAGCAAAACCGGTAGTAGTGGTGGAAGAAACACCTGCAGTTGCAGAAGAGGAAGAAAAGCTCGTTCAGGTGTACCCTATGACGCTAGGTAACAGTGAAATTTTCCTGAGTCTATACAATGCTTCCAACAACCGCATTATTGATGGTGATGTGATGGTTATTGACACAGACAAAGGCAAAATGCTGAAGACTGTTAAAGGAAACGAATACCTGACACTGCCCGATCCCAGAAGCGAGAGTGGAAAAGTTACGTTAATCTGTGATGTATTCGGTTACCGAAAACTACAGTACGATATTAATTACCGCAATCCGGTAGCCGATACAGCGCTGGCCTATGTGGACATGATGGGCTTGAGCTTCGTTGTTTCTTTCGATCTGGTGCGCTATAGAAAAGGTGATATACAAACCTTATCGCATGTTTACTTTTATAACGATGCCGCTGTCATGTTGCCTGAGTCGCGCTATGAAGTAAATCAACTAGTGCAAATGATGACGGAGAATCCGCGGATGAAAATTCTCCTCCATGGTCATACGAATGGGCATTATCATGGTAAGATTATCAAAATGGGGCCAGAGAAGAATTTCTTTGCCATTGGTAAAGATGCCGTGAATACTGTGGGCTCTGCCAAGGATTTGTCGTATGAAAGAGCAGAAGTCATTAAGGAATATCTGATGTCGCAGAACATTGAAGAAAGTAGAATTGAAGTAAAAGGCTGGGGAGGTAAAAAGCCTCTGTTTGATAAACACAGCGCCAATGCTCGTAAAAACGTCCGGGTAGAGGTAGAAGTGGTAGCCGAATAACGATAACGTCCCTCATTTCGAAGGACCCTCTGGAGAGCCTGGTTGAGCAATCAATCGGGCTTTTTCATTTTTAGCAAAGTATTTCAATCAGATCTACGAGAAGAAAAATCTGTCAATGCATTAACTTAGATGTATGCAAGCACAAAAACCAGCCGCCACCAATTATCTTAACTTACTCATCGCCTTTGCCCTTGGTACAGTGTGGGCAGTTTTTTGGGCGGTAAATACCTTGTTGGCCTATGTGTTATTTGGAGCAGCCTGTTTCTTTTTTGTTCTCTTTTTCTACAACCTGGCAACGTCACGGCAAACTGGCGGTGAGACCTTTCGCCAGCAGGAACCACGAAGATCGTATGCTGGCGCGTCACCTCAACAAACTACTTCATCGTCCGTAAGCGATGCTGCAAAAAGACAAAAGGCGGGGCAGACAATTTTTATCCTCCTGGCTTTTGTGGTGGGCCTGTTTGTCTTCTTTAATAGGATAGGAGATTTTATGGGCGAGGATGGCGCTTCTGAATATGCCGGAGAATCTTTCCAACAAGGAGAACAGTTTTATACAGATGCTCAATATGATTCCGCCTACTACTATTATCGCAAGGCCTGGCAAGAAGATCCGCAACAAACCGATGCGTTAGTAGGCTTAGGCAACACACTGTATATGCAGTCTCAGGTTGACTCTGCTCTATGGTATTACAAAAGAGCACACGAAGAAAATCCAACCCACATACAAGCGCAGTACAATATTGGCTGGTGGTATTATGATCAAAAAAAATTCAGACAATCCATCAGCGAATTGAAAACACTGGTGGAACAAGACCCTACACAAACGGGCGCCATGCAATTGGCAGGCGATAATTTTTACGCATTAAATGAGTATGACTCCGCGATTCAATGGTATGACGGTGCTTATACGAATGGTGCCCGCAGTCGTTGGCTTTGCCACGTCATGGCCTATATCTATGACACACAAAACAGACTAGATCAGGCGATACCCTTGTACAAAGAAGCGATACAATACGATTCCACTGTAGTCGATCTGTATGTTCGGTTGGGTGAGCTGTTACCCAATGAAGAGGGAGAAGTATATCGTTACAAGGCTGCTCAATTGAAAATTAATCAAGGGAATTAGTTTCTTGTTTTGTTGCAGGAAGCGCTCCTCGTTTTCCCAACTCAATCACTTCCATGTTTTTCACTTGACCTTGCTCAATGTCAAAGCGAAGCAGCGTTTTCATATAATGAAAGCCATGATTGCCTGCAGCCCCCGGGTTGATATAAAGCATGTTATTATACTTCGCATCGCGCAGTACACGCAGTATGTGCGAATGCCCGCAGATAAAAATATCGGGTGTACGTTCCTTTAATACCTTTTTGATTCTTGGATTATAATTGGGAGGCGCTCCACCAATGTGGGTCATCCAGATGGTCAGTCCTTCGCACTCAAACCAAAGGTCTTCTGGCAAGGTGCGCTGCAGTTCAGGGGTTTCAATATTACCGAACACTACTCGTACGGGCTTCCATTGCTGAAGCGTAGTGAGTACACGCTGATCACCAATATCTCCTGCATGCCAGATTTCCTTACATGCCTTAAAATGCTCCTGTATGGCGGGGTCAAGGAAACTGTGCGTATCAGAAAGGAGACCTATTTTCATTTTCAACCGATGGTGTAAATCCGTGACCTGTCGTAATTTTTAACATCGTATTAAGACTTTTAGGTGAAACTTTCTTTCCGCAGTAGAGTATACCTGTGAAACCTTACAGAATGAAGTTTTTCCTTACCAGCCTTTTTGTTACGATCGCAGCAATTTCAAGCTTTGCGAAGGAAAAACAAAGCTTTCATGCGAAGCGCATTCAAGAAGCACCCAAGGTAGATGGAGACTTGTCTGATCCTGCCTGGGAGAGCAACCCAGAGAAAATACAATTCCACCAATTTGCGCCTAATAATGGTTCGCCTTCTGCCTTTGTTTCCTCTGTGCAACTGGTTTATACCGATCAGGCCATTTACATCGGGGTCAGACTTTACGATCCAGAACCGCACAACATTCAAAAAGAATTTGGACAGCGCGATGACTTTGAGCGCAATGCTGATTGGTTTGGTCTCATGCTCGATCCGTATAACAGCGGGATCAATGCTTTTACTTTTTTAGTTTCTGCCGCGGGAGTGCAAGCCGATTATTATTTGACCGTTGATGAGTTTGACGAGAATTGGGATGCGGTGTGGAACAGCGCTGTAAAAGTTGATGAGCAAGGTTGGGCAATCGAGATTTCTATTCCTTATTTCGCTCTTCGCTTTCCCAAGCAGGACGTGCAAACCTGGGGTGTAAACTTTTATCGAAATGTAAAACGGAAACAAGAAGAATCATATTGGAACCATGTTGATAACGGAATTACCGGTATCGCCAATCAGCAGGGAATCTTAAGTGGATTGGAAAACATTTCTCCTCCCTTACGCCTTTCTGTGGCACCTTACATTACGACAATTTATAACCACGATGGTTTCTCCGGCAAAAGCAAAGCGAGTTTTGCCGGAGGCATGGATTTGAAGTATGGAATCAATGAGAGTTATACACT
Source organism: Cytophagales bacterium Ga0077538 (assembly GCA_001464155.1). GTDB lineage: Bacteria > Bacteroidota > Bacteroidia > Cytophagales > Cyclobacteriaceae > Chryseotalea. The sequence goes on from LNEN01000078.1 coordinate 10,595, forward strand.
GGACATGAGTTTAGTGCCAGACTTCAGTCAGGTACAATCCGATAACATTGTCTACAACCTTTCTCCCTACGAAGTTCGCTACAACGAAAACAGGCAGTTCTTTACAGAGGGCACAGACTTGTTCAATAAAAGCGGACTCTTTTATTCGAGAAGGATCGGGCAAACGTTTGGTTCGCCTGAGTACGATGCCAATACTGAAGAAGTGATTGCCACGCCCACTGCCGCCAATCTGATTAACGCTACGAAACTTTCGGGAAGAAATAAGAAAGGCCTTGGCTTGGGCTACTTTAATGCCATCACGAATGAGACCTATGCTACCATTCGCAACATCGACACACAGACTACGCGTAAAGCACTGGTCGACCCACTCACCAATTTCAATGTGCTGATAGTTGACCAGAACCTGAAAAACAATTCTAATATTAATTTGACCAACACCAACGTGATACGCGGTAAAGGTGGCCGCGATGCCAACACCACCGGACTAAATACGGTGTTAAGAAACAAAAGCAATACGT
>LNEN01000079.1 GCA_001464155.1 Cytophagales bacterium Ga0077538
TTTTTCTATGATCTTATCAATGCTTGCTATTTCCTTGCCTTCCCCTCAGTTGCTTTAGCGTTGATTCCTGAGAAACACTTAACCAAAAAAGCATTCCATTTTTCAATTACAGGTTTCTTCTTCCTACTTACATTTGTACTCCTTTTCACTGCTGTTGCAGAATACTTTTTCTGGGATGAATTTAACTCACGCTTCAATTTCATTGCGATTGATTACTTAGTCTATACAACAGAAGTTATTGGTAACATTCGTCAATCTTACCCAATTGAATGGATTGTAATCGGCCTTCTACTCGCGGCAGCAGGAATAACGTTCCTTAGCAGACCTACTCATGGCGAACAAGTTAAATCTATCCTTTCGGGTGGTTCAAAAATAAAAGGAGTTGTCCTTGCTATGATAGTACCGCTCTTAAGTTTTATAACTCTTGATAGTAGACTACACTATTTTAGCGATAACAACTTTGCAAACGAACTAGCGGGGAATGGCATGTATGAACTCTTTTCTGCTTACAGAAATAACGAACTTAACTACGAGCAATTCTATCCTCATCTAAGAAACGAGGAAGCTTTACAAGTTGTACATGATGCTCTCAGTCCTACCCATCAATTCGCTACCAGTGATCACTTTTCCATTGAACGTCATATTTCAAGCACTCAACCAGAAAAAAGATTAAACGTTGTACTCATCAGCGTGGAGAGTTTAAGTGCCGAGTTTCTTAGTCTTTTCGGAAGTACTCGTAACATTACACCTACCTTAGACTCCCTTACCAAGCACAGCCTTGTCTTTACGAATCTCTACGCTACAGGAACACGTACTGTTAGAGGTCTGGAGGCACTTTCTCTTTCCATCCCTCCTACCCCCGGACAGTCGGTTATACGCAGGCCGAACAATGAGCACCTCTTCTCACTTGCTACTGTATTCAATCGAAAAGGATATGAAAGTAAATTCATCTATGGTGGCTACGGATACTTCGACAATATGAACTACTTCTTCGAAAACAATGGCTATACTGTTGTCGACCGAACAGCTCTGTCAGCTTCTGAGATTGACTATGAAAACATTTGGGGTGTTGCCGATGAAAATCTCTTTACCCTTGCTTTACACGAAATCGATAAAACGACTCAAGCCAATAAGCCAGTGTTTACGCACATTATGACAACTTCCAATCACCGGCCGTATACCTATCCGGAAGGTCGCATCGACATCCCCTCGCATACCAGTCGAGCGGGTGCGGTAAAGTATACTGATTACGCCATTGGGAAATTCCTGAAAGAAGCCAGCAAGAAAAAATGGTACTCCAATACAATTTTTGTTATTACAGCAGATCATTGCGCTTCGAGTGCGGGTAAAACAGAACTACCGATAGAGAAATACAAAATCCCACTGCTTATCTTTTCTTCACAACTCACAGAAGTGAAAAGTGAAAATAGATTAATGAGTCAGATTGATATTGCTCCCACTCTACTGGGTCTCTTAAACTTCAGTTACGAGAGCAAATTCTTTGGGTTCGACATTTTTAAGATAAATCCAGGTGAAGAACGAGCCTTTATCAGCACCTATCAATCCCTTGGCTATATTAAACAGGATAGCTTAGTTATTCTAAGTCCTAAGAAAGAACCTATCGTATTAATGCTGGATAACCAGTATACCAGACGTGCTTCTATACCCACGAAAGTCGACATGTTTGGCATAACGAAAGAGGCCATCAGCTGGTATCAAACGGCCAGCTACGAATTTAAGCAGGGTAAATTGAAACAGGTAGAATAAAAGCTTAATTTTAACTGCACGCATGAAGGTATTGATTATAGAAGATGAAAAAGAACTGGCGCGAAGCATTGTTCAATACTTACGTCAGGAAAGTTATGTGTGTGAAGTGGCTCACACCATTAAGGAGGCCAACGAGAAAATTCTGCTTTTTGACTATGACTGCATTTTGGTTGATATTTCGCTGCCCGATGGAAATGGGCTTTCCATTATCAAGACATTAAAAGAAGCCAACAAACTGGATGGTGTCATTATCATCTCTGCTAAAAATTCCCTTGATGACCGTGTGCTGGGCTTAAACCTCGGGGCAGACGATTATCTCCCCAAACCTTTTCACCTATCCGAATTAGGCGCTCGCGTGTCTGCTATTATCCGAAGAAAACGTTTTGATGGTAGTAACGAAATTAAGGTGCATGAACTCAGCATTGACTTGCTTGGAAAAACAACACGCGTAAATGGTAAACTTATTGATCTGACACGAAAAGAGTATGACTTGTTGCTGTTCCTGCTCTCTAATAAAAACCGAGTGGTCTCCAAAAATGCTATTGCCGAACATCTCTCAGGAGATGATGCGGAGGTTTTTGACAACTTTGATTTCATCTATGCACACATGAAGAATCTGAAAAAGAAACTGGCAGAAGCAGGCTGTGAAGATTACATTAAAACGGTGTATGGTTTAGGCTATAAGTTTGAGGCATGAAACTATTAAGGCGCACCATTCAGAACTACGTACTTTACTCAGCACTGCTTTTTGTGCTTTGTACGCCCATTTTCTATGTAGCTATTCAGCGCTTATTTGTGCACGAAATGGATAGCGTTCTGCTTTCTCATAAAAAGGATTTCATCAAATCGAGTGAACACCTAAAGACTGAGGACGACCTGGCACTGTACCACATGATGAACAAGGAGTTTATCCTCACACCAAATCCCTCTCCCAGCATCAGAGATTCTCTATTTACGGTTGAAAGTTACGATAGCCTTCATGGAGCAATCATTCCTTTTCGAACCTATGTAAGCGGAGTATCCATTCAGAACAAGCCATACTTGCTAACCATTCGAGAATCGATGGTGAGCAGTGGTGATTTGGTTACTGCTATTGTAGCTATTCAAGCAGGGCTTCTTCTCGTTCTCTTTCTAGGTTTGGTGTTTATTAATCGCAAGTTGACCAGAGTCATTTGGGATCCCTTCTATACGATTCTGGATCGGTTAAAACGCTTTCAAATAGACAAAGATGCATCTATTGATTTGCCGCTTTCGTCAACGGCAGAATTTCGAGACCTCAGCTCTGCCATCACTCAACTCGTTTCCAACAATAAAAATGCTTACCAAAGTCAAAAAGAATTTACAGAAAATGCCTCCCATGAAATTCAGACTCCGCTGGCTCTCCTGAATGGAAAGTTGGACCTACTCATACAAACGGATTTAACCGAACAACAAGCAGAGCTGATTGGAAGCATTCATTCAAGTGCCTTGCGAATCTCCCGATTAAACAGAAATTTATTGTTATTGACTAAAATTGAAAACAATCAATTTCAAACGCTTGAAGAAATTGATGGTGACGGTACACTTACTCAACTTATCAATCAATTTGAAGAATCCATACGTGCTAAAAATCTCGTCATTAAATATTTCTTTCCAGAAGGAAAGATCCTGATCAAGTCTAATAAAGCACTCTTAGAAATACTTCTTTCCAACCTGATCTCCAATGCTATTCGCTACGCACCACCCAACTCTTGCATAACGATTGAAGGAACCAAGACTACGTGCAAAATTATGAACCAAGGAGATCCCTTAAAACGGCCCGAAGTAATTTTCGAACGCTTTACAGGGAAGACACAAACTCCAATGGAACAGGGCTCGGACTTGCGATTGCAAAAAAAATAGTTGATCAATTGGGATATGTATTAGATTACAGGTATGAAGAAGGTCATCACATTTTTGAGATAACCTTCCACTCTGTATCCATAAATCCTTCAGTCAATTCTTAGATGCATTACCTGAACTCATACCCAAAGCCACTGAGTTGAGTAAGTAAGGTATTCGGAGCATCGGTTGCTGTGGCGCGTCCCTCTAGAACAGGTTCTATCGGAGAATGCTTTGATAAATATTCTTCAATAATACTATGTAAGGTGAAGCCAAGTCGTTTTGGCTCTGCCACATTATCTACTCGACAGATGGTGGTGTCCGGATCACCTTCACGCTCGCATGCCACAAAGCTGTATGTCTTAGCTTTATTAAGTGGTTCGCCTTTCACCTTAATCCAGTTAACACGTTTACCTGCATCATTCGCAATGGTAAAATTCACCTCCATACCTTTAAACCGAACTACCCAACCGCCAAAACGTTTTCCTGGATCTTTTGCAAAAGCATTTTGCAATTCCTTCTCCATCCAGTCCCACAACTGCTGCCCTGTAATAGTGCCACGCTTTGCTTCACTGTCTACAGGAAGCATACTCCACAAATAATCTACCGTAATCTCAGCTAAACCTGTCTTTGAATCTGGCACCAGCGGTGGGCAAAATCGAAAGCCATTGCTGAGGGCAATGTCGGGGCTAAACTTCCACATGATAGCATCCGTGATGAAGTTATCCATCGGTGTTTCTGTTACATAATAGCGCACCAATGGCGTTTTTGTCGTGCCTATTACACGATCCAATTCTTTTCGATACGGCTCACGCGCTTGTTTCACCAAAGCCTTCATTTCTTCATCTTCCTTGTAGCGATCCGGATCTACATCCAGCAATTGATAACTGTGATCCTTCACCACTCCTTTTTCTACAACAAAATCAAACTTGGCAACAAAGGAACCAAAAGCACCTGGCTCTGTAACCTTCGCATGCACCGCTTGAATGGGCACACGTACGCGTTCATGCGTATCGGCACCAATAATGTAATCCACGCCTTTTACAAAAGGCATGTTAGCCAATCCCACTTGCTGGGCTAAGCCCATGTGTGTTAGCAGCATTACCAAATGACATCCTTCGTACTCGCGCAGGATTTTAATATACTTCGCCACATTCTTTTCAGGATGTGTAAATAAAATACCTTTACTATAGGCAGGCGATTGACGCTTCGGAGTAAGGGGATCATTGTATCCAATAAATCCAATCTTAATTCCACCTACGTGTTTAACATAGTAAGGTGGAAAAATAAGGTCATTATTAAACTCATCATTGGTTTCATGAAACATGTTGGCACACACCTTTGGCGCATCGTAGCCAAACATATCCTTCATCATCATTTCTTTGCCATAAACCACTTCCCAATTTCCGGGTAGCATTAAGTCATATCCGATGTTGTTCATTAAAGGAACAATAGCTCTTCCCTCGCTAAGTGCCGCTACGCCCCCACCTTGAAAACAATCGCCACCATCCATCAGTATGGTGTTAGCGGGATTTTCCCTTCTCAGCTCATTTACCATGGTTTTAAGCGTTGCGTAACCACCACGTTTTTTATACACAGGCTTTCCGTTCTCCATAAAAAACTCATCGTGCACCAAAAGCTGCGCGTGAATATCAGCCGTATGCAACAACGAAACCATGGTGGCTTTTCCTTGCTTTACGGCTTGATTACCTTGCATGGATTGACTTTTATAAGCACTGTCTCCCGTACTAAGAGCAGATGCCGAAAGTGGCGTAATCAGTCCACCGCCTACACCCAGCGCTAAACCCATTCCGGTAGCTTTCTTCAAAAATTCTCGCCTGCTGGATTCAGACAATCGAACATGCAATTCTCTCTCCTTTTCGCTAATAGCAGTCTCTGTACACGCCTGACACATACATGTTGATTGATGATCCATTCTTAAAAGATTTAATTTTGCTTAGTTGTAACGATGAGATTTTTAACTTCTATACGAGATAGTTCTTCAAGATCACCCTTGGTATAGAGTTGCTCCAGGTCTTGAAGTGTTGTATTCTTCTCATCCCTCGGCTTATAATTTATATAATCCTGAAACCGTATTCCACCCACCACTTGCGGGTTATAGGCCTTTCGAAAGCGCAGACCTCCACCATTTGTTTGATAGCTATACGCCATGTAATCCATCGTATAGGAAGATGTATGAATCCAATACAAGAACTTATCTTCAAAATCTGTTCCACCACCCGCCTGTTCAAAACTCACTTCAATAAGATAATAGGGCTCACCTTCCAGTGTAGTCTTGCCTACCATTTTTTTAATAACTGCAGGATCGTTGAGACCATAAGGCAACAAAGCAAAATAAATTACAGAATTAACTGAATTGGTGAAAGCCTTCGTTCTGTCCTCAGCAAGCGTCACTACTGTGTCGTTGCGCAATCTTGTAAAACCTTGGTTGGTCAGTTCATCGTAGTAGTGCCCAGTAGAATCGGTAAAAGATCTTGTATATACATACTCTCCCTCGATCCGTCTTACTGTATAGTGCTTATCCCTGAAGTCAAACGCTGCATCAAATATTTTGTAAGAATCGCCACCGTGTGCCACAATACTCTTATCAACAACATCTTGTGCCGTTTCTTGTGTACAAGCTGCTGATAAGAAGGCAAGCACTACAAGCAGTTGATTAACTCGTAAGGACAATTTTAGTTTATTCATCTCAGCGTATTCTTTAAAAACCTGCTTTAATATAAATCCAACCCTCTTGCTGCTTCTTTACCAGCTCTACTAAACCATAGGGAACGGTGGTGGCAAAGGGGACTAATCCTTCTTTCTTAATTTTTCGCTGGCTTATGGTAAACTCACAACCAACTATACTAATATCAGGATAGCCTAAACGCTGGATGCTAGTGGCATAGGTTGATTTTTCTATGCGCAGAAAATCTATGCCCGGACCATGACAAAGTACCTCAATGGGTGTGGTTGGCATTTCCTTTTTCAAATTCTTGATCTGACTGACTACTGATTTATACACCAGGGTATCGGCAGATTGGAGGTGAAAAATAACTTTTGCTTGATCTTGGGCAAATGATCCCTGAAAAAAAGCAAAGAAGAAAAGGGCAATGAGTAGATTTTTCATAAAAAGAATGGATAAAGGTGGCGCTTTGAATGAATTGTTTATGTGACTTTGGTTACACAATGAGAATTTTATCTAAATTGGTTGATTAAAAGAACCCTCTATGTTCCAAAACATTGATAATGCACAATTTAAAAAAATAATGAAGGAAGCCAACACGGTGGTGTTTGATGTTCGTACCCCTGCTGAAGTGGCTGAAGCTCATATTGTCGGCACTCATGTGTTTGCCGATATCAACAATGCAGAAGAGTTTGAGAAGGCTGTGTTGAAATTAGATAAAAGCAAAAACTATTTGGTGTATTGCCGAAGTGGAGCGCGCTCCGCTCGCGCCTGCAAAATACTCGAAGACAAAGGATTTAAAGGAAAGATTTACAACCTGGCTATGGGAATTACCGGCTGGGATGGGGATAAAAAGTAAAGGTTATCTGTAAAAACAGATAACCTTTACTATACACTGTCTTACAACTCAGTATTCACCTCATGATGTTCTGTGCGCTTTAACTTAGTTGCGCTTAGTGCCTTATAACCTCCACGAATGTTGACTATGTTGTGATAACCTCTTGATTTTAAAATGGAGCTCATGATCACAGAACGGTAGCCACCAGCACAATGGATGTAATACGTCTTTCTTAAATCCAGGGTTGCCATATTCTTATTGATTGTATCCAGTGGGACGTTTTCTGCTCCCACCAGATGCTCAACTTCGTACTCACTTTGTCTGCGGGCATCCAATAAGAAAGTATTGATGTGCGTATCGAATAGAGAAGCAAAATCTTCCGCAGAAATTTCATTCACAGTATCTACTTCCTTTCCTTCTCTTATCCAGGCATCCATTCCCCCTGCTAAGTACCCTAAGGTATTATCATATCCCACACGCGCCAGGCGGGTGATCACTTCCTCCTGTCTGCCTTCCTCTGTCACTAACAGAATGGGTTGTTTCAAATTGATAATCAAAGCCCCCACCCAAGGTGCAAAAGTGTCATCAATACCAATAAAAATAGATCCGGGAATAAATCCTTTAACAAACTGCTCTTTGGGGCGTGTGTCCAACACAAGTGCTTCGGTGCTTTCCCAAACGGTTTCAAACTCTTTTACAAATAGCGAACGATTGCCCTTCTTTAAAATCTCATCAAGGCTATCCACACCACCCAACACATTCATCAATACATTAGCAGGAAAATACTGTGGTGGTTCTACTAAACCATCGGTTACCACCTGAATAAATTCTTCCCGCTGCATACCTGCACGCAGCGCATAGTTAAACTTCTTTTGCTTTTCGAGTGTAGACACTGTTTCCTTGTCCATCTTTTTTCCGCATGCACTACCTGCCCCATGGCCTGGATACACAATTAAATGATCTGGCAATGTCATGATCTTATTGCGAAGTGAATCAAAGAGTAATCCTGCTAAATATTGTGGTGTAATCTCTGCCTTAAGCTTTTGCACCAGATCAGGCCGGCCCACATCTCCAATAAACAATGTGTCGCCTGTGAATATAGCATGCTCTCTACCTTGCTCATCTATTAATAAATAGGTACTGGACTCCAATGTGTGACCTGGTGTATGGAGTACTTTAATTTTCACCTTACCTAACGTCAGTATTTCACCATCTTCAGCAATGTGAGTTTCATACCCAGGTTTGGCTGTAGGACCAAAAACAATGGTGGCTCCCGTCTTCTTACTTAAATCGATATGACCCGACACAAAATCTGCATGGAAATGGGTCTCTAAGACATACTTAATTTTTGCTTTATCCTTTTCCGCTCTGGAAATATAGGGTGCAGTTTCTCGCAACGGATCAATAATAGCTGCCTCTCCTTCACTCTCAATGTAATAGGCAGCCTCCGCGAGACAACCAGTATAGATTTGTTCTACAGTCATATGCTTTTGGGTTTGTTTAATAATGAACCAAAAGTCAGTTTGTTACAAGAATTTTCATGTGACTCTAGTTACAAAGTACACCTGATTTTTGTCAGGTTTACGTAGCTTCGGACGCCTGGACTGATAAATTTGAAATGCCAGATAACTTTCTTTTCACGAATTTTCCATCAGGAGTAGAAGGGCAGTGTACGTGACAAAGGTCACCTACTTTAATAAAACATCCTGCTATCTTAACAACACAATACTTTAAAAAAGTATCTTTTACCTAAACATATACATATGAAAACAAATGTTGGAACTGCGGATCGCATGATCCGAATTGTATTAGCTGTAATTTTTGCTGCGCTCTATTTTACAGAAACTATCACAGGCACATTGGGATATGTTCTTCTGGCACTGGGAGCTGTCTTTGCTATTACCAGCATGGTTGGCTTTTGTCCTCTGTACGCCATCGTGGGGCTTAATACCTGCCCAACTAAAAAGGTCTAGGTACTAAACTCTCATTCTCGCTTGTGTAGTAGATTAAAAATAATAATCCAACACAAGCGAGACATGATGCATATCTACTTTATTGTGGTAGATAGCTGAACTTACTTCTACGTCCTTACTCATATTTCCTTTATACAAATACATCAAATCAGCGCGCAAGCCTTTCCAGAATCCCTTAAAGGCATACCGAGCACGGAGGTTAACCTGGTAATAACTTGGCATGTTATACTTGTTCAGCTCTGCATTAGACAAAGCAGGCATCCATGTCATCCCCGCCATGGTTTGAAAAGAAAGTTGATGCGCTTTATCTAAGTGAAATAAATTCTGAGCCATCACCGCATGTACATCACCTGAACCTTCCAGTCGCTCACGTTGAATAAAAGTATAGAAAGATTCCACCCCCCATTCTCTGGGCAATAAGAAACGCCCATGGGCAGTGATTCGTGTATAATTCAAACTCCAATCAGAACCTCTCACAGTGTTGGCACGACTTATCTTGCCACTAAAGCTGTGAGATTGCTCACCTTTAGAAATGTATTGTCGCTCAACAGAAAGTGTGTCGTTATATAAAGAACTTTGCCAAAAGTATTGAAGTCCCGCTGACCATTGAATCGAGTGACTCTTTTTCTTCCACTCGACTTTTGGCATGAACATATTAAATAGATCAGGTGCATGATAATTCCACAGCTGAACATTCACTTCCTTCACGGGATTGAATCCAGCACTTAGTATTGCGATGCCTGAAGTTTCTACATGACCTGCATAATCTGCCCTTGCCCCATTAATTGCCCTACCCATTGGATAAACACCTATAGACTCACCGATGTCATACCAGTGAATAGTACCACGAGGGGATGTTTTCCATAACCATCCCGCCTTCAATTTTAAGTTCTTCCAATCATTATACTCACCAAAAATACCTTCTTGCAAATTCGGACGCATCCGTCCGTCTTGTAAATTAATAAGCGGTGTTTTTAAATGAAATTTACCAAACTGAATATACGAATGTGTTTCTTCAGTGATATAATAGCGCAGATACAAATCCTCCAAGCGATCTAAGTCATCATGGTTGTCAGGATCGTGTACTTCAAAAAGGCTCAACTCATAACGATTCGAAAACGGAGCTTCCGGCCCCAGGTGTGAGGAGGCCATATTGTAAATAATAAAGCCAGACATGCCTGCCTGAAAATTCTTAATAATCGGTGAGTAGTAACCCAATCCACCGCCCATGGCCAACGCATAGTAATCAGGATACTCTTCATGATTACTGGTGGCCATAAAGAACGAGCGCAAATGTCCTTCAAATGTACCGAGTGTGTGCAATACATTGCACAGGCTATCACTCTCCACACACTGTTCGTTTATGATTGCTCTGCGGGCAGACCAGCTCGGATCCTGGTGCTGCGCCATACTTTGAGAAGAAACACCTACTACAAAAAGAACAATACTAAAAATACGCTTCATCGTCTTACCTATTTTTTTTCACTAGTTCCTTACGCTTCTCCTGAATGGGAAGAAAGGGTCCATACTTATGTTGTGTTTCATCAAAGCCATCCGTAAAAGGGCCAAAAGGATGATCCAATGGTTTTTTAGAAATATCCGGCCAATCCTTGGTGATATCTTTTGAAGGCCTCTCCATTGAATTAACATACGCGGCCAAATCCCATGCCTCTTCATCACTCAGTTGTGGCTCATCCACCGTTGCACCCAAGGGCATGTTTGATTTTATATATCCGGCAAAACGAGACAACCTGAAAAGGCCAGCTCCGTCATTATAACTTTCCTTTCCCCAAAGAGGTGGGAAAGACCAAGCCGAACCATCACCATTTTTTATTCCTTCTCCACTCTTACCATGACACACCGTACATTTTTCCTCATATAAAATTTTACCTTTCAGAGGATCCGCAGGACGATTCAAAAAAGGTAACTCCACCAACCCTGCGCCTTTAGGAACTTCACCCTTTTTAACATCCGTACCCAACCACTTTATATAGGCTACAATAGCCTTCATCTCTTTGCTGTCCTCAGCTAAAGGCTCTCCATTTAAGCTGCGTTCAAAGCAATCGTTCACACGTTTCTCAACCGTTTCTTCAGATCCTGAACGGGCTCTGAATTTTGGATACGTAGATGCAACCGCACTGTAGTTGTTACCGAAGGGTTTTGTACCCGCTTCTAAATGACAATTTTGGCAATTCATGCCATTGCTGATCTGTAGAATTTTTCCCTTAGGTCCGAGATAATCGGAGGTATGCGCTATCAATTCTTTACCGTAAAGAATCTCCTTACCCAAAGCCCCCGAAGGAATCGTAGTCACATCAGGGGCTGTCCAATACGATGGCTTTTCAGGTACCAATTCTTTAATAGATTTTTCACTGGCTGTAAATGCCCTTTGAAAAAAATCAGGTTTTACGTAGAGCACAATAACAGTAGCCGCTCCGAGAAGGACTATCCCTAGCAACGAGACTACTAAGTTTGTAATTAGTTTAACTAAACGTGGTATTTCAGAATGATCAGTATTCATAATGGCACTACACTATACGAATTACTATTGTGTTATTGAAACCTTCTTAGAAGCGTTGGAGATTAGCCACGTAGCGGCTTCACCAATACTTTGAAACTGCTTGATGACCAACTTCTCAACGTCCGCCATGCTCTCTACAGTTCGCTCTGCATGTCGGTTGAAATAATCACTGCTGAGCACGGTAGCCAATTGTCGCACACCACTTTCCTCTGCCTTAGGAAACCAATGATTAGCAGCCCAACTATAATCGTTTGGAGAAATTATTTTCCATTCAGTATTATCAGAAAGAATCTTTGTCACCTTCGTCCTTTCAACAGCTTTAATAATCTCACAAGCCAGTGAACGAAATTGATTACTGGGAATAAAACCTCTCCAGATTAATGTGAGATACTGATGATCTGCATCGTAACTAATAGCGAGGTGTTGGTTTTCAAAAAATAAGGATGACATAGGATCATACATTTTTACAGTGCAAAGATCCCACATCATCCTTATTTAGTCTGTGACTTTCATTACAGTCACACAAAGTTTAATGAGGAAGTTTGTCGCGCAATAAACCATACACCCAGGTACCAGCAACGGCACTCACAAGTGTTACAATAACTACTAAGAAACCACTACCAATTTGGGCAAACAGAGGACCTGGGCAGGCGCCCGTAATGGCCCATCCTAAACCAAATAGTAAAGCTCCGATTACATTACCCCAATGAAATTGCTTATCATGGAAAATTACTTTTTCGCCCTGCATGGTCTTAATAGAAAACTTCTTAATTAAGAAGACTGAAATCATTCCTACTACCACTGCGGTACCAATCACTCCGTACATATGAAAAGAGTGCAAGCGAAACATTTCCTGAATACGATACCAAGAAATAATTTCTGCTTTAACAAAAACAATACCGAATACTACACCGACAAATAGGTACTTAATATTGGAACCGATAAGTGATTCCTCTGCTACCTGATCATTCGGGGATTCACACTCCACAGGGTGATCAATCACCGGGGTTTCTACAAACTCATCTTTAGTATGCTGCATACAAAATATCTTTTAAAAATTACAATGACATTAACCAAGGGAAAAGCAAATGGACCATGATAAATCCTCCTGCCATAAAACAGCATGTAGCAATTAGGGATGGCCACTGCAAATTCGATAAGCCCATAATGGCATGACCGCTCGTACAACCACCGCCATAACGCGTTCCGAAACCAACCAAAAATCCTCCGATAACAAAAAAGATAAGGCCACGTAACGAAAACAGGTTTTCGAAACTAAAAATAGAAGCAGGCATTAACTCATGATCCACCTCAATATTCAGCTCTTGTAAGGCTGCTACCGTTTTTCCAGAAACTACAATAGGATCGGGATTACTTAAGAAGTAGGTCGCTACGGTTCCTCCCAATAACACACCCACTACAAAGAAAAGATTCCAAGCTTCTTTTTTCCACTCATATTTAAAGAAGGGAATATTAGCAGGAATACACGCTGCACAAATATGGCGAAGCGAAGAGGAGATACCGAAATGTTTATTACCCAAGAGAAGTAAAGCTGGCACAGTCAGCCCTATCATGGCTCCTGCCACATACCATGGCCAAGGTTGTCTTAGTATTTCTAACATAGTTTTATAAAAAATTATTTATGGATACAAAGTTAAAAAGCTGATTTTCGTCAGTCCGTAACTAAAGTTACAGAAGATAGAAGAATAAAGTCGGAAATGTTTAGCGATCGGTTTTATTTAGAGGCCAGCTGCTTTTCAATTCTGTCCAGCTTTTCCTCCAACTCCATTAGCTTTTTGATGATGATGATATGTGTGTGGCGGGCGTCTATGCCCACCACACTCTCCTTACTTTGGATGTATTCGCCAATTTCATTGTAGGCTGTATCCGTTTTGGAGATTAATCGTTCGGTAGTCTTCATGCTGAGGTCTTGTTAGTAGGTGTTTCATTCTGAAAGATACTGACAAATAAGCCACCCATAACAGCACCATACAAACTACTGTTGATAGGTGAAGAAGTAATCGCGCAAGATCCACTCATACAACCAATGTAATACCAATAGGCATATCCTGCTACGGCACCCAACAAAGCACCACCTCCTAACAACAAGATTTTTTTCATGAAGTGTTCTATTTAATGTAGTGATCCCAGTATTAGAAAAGAAGTTCTTTACCCAGGATATATAATCCCATTACTAACACAAACCAGCCAAAAATTGGTTTCAATTTCTCATTAGAAATGTATTTAGAAAGCATACTACCCAACACAATCCCCACCATAGCAAAGGCAGAAAAAATGAGCATAAAGGTATAATCAACACTCAACCCAGAACCTAAGTCGCCTGTAAAACCAATCAGTGATTTCAATCCGATAATTAATAAAGAAGTACCAACGGCCTGCTTCATGGGTAATCCCGCCAACAATACCAAGGCAGGAATAATCAGAAATCCTCCTCCTGCACCCACCAGTCCAGTCACACCACCCACCAGCAAACCTTCTACAAAAATCAAGGGATAATTATACTTTACTTCCCCACTTTCTGGTGCTGTCTTTTTAGGCTTGCGTATCATGGAGATGGAAGCCAGCAACATGAGTACGGCAAACAGTACCATCACAAACAAAGGCTTGGTCACTGTAAAGGTGCCTAGAGAGAAGAACGGATCTGGAATAATGGGAACCACAAATTTCCTAACTGCATACACAGAAAGGATAGATGGAATTCCGAAGATAAGGGCTGTTTTTAAATGAACATTTCCATTTCTAAAATGAGTAAACGTTCCTGCCAGGCTTGTTAAGCCTACCACAAAAAGAGAATAGGCCGTTGACTCTACAGGACCCACACCAAACAAATAAACAAGAATAGGGACTGTGAGTATAGAACCACCACCACCAATCAAACCGAGAGATAAGCCCATTAAAATGGACGCTGCATAACCAAGAATTTCCATGTACTCTAACCTATAAAATTTTATGCAAACCTACAGGAAAGACCAGGCCTACTCCGTAACTATTGTCACACAGTAGTCAGTACTTTAATCTTATTCCTGGAAAGCTGGATTTTATTGTTGCGCTCCAACTGCTTAAGCAAACGGGAAACAACCTCTCTGGCTGTTCCCAATTCATCTGCCACTTGCTGATGGGTAACGTTCAATTCCATGGTATTTAACATCTTCACTTTCGTCTTCAACAAGTCCCACAAGCGATCATCAACATTTTGGAAGACTACCGCATTTACTACTGCCAGCAATTCCTCGAAACGCCTGTTGTACAATTGGAAAATAAATTCCAGCCAGGCTGGGTTATCACGAATCAAGTCAATGGCTTTGTAGACTGGTAAAATCAACACCTCTGCCTGCTCCTCCACCACCGCTCGTATTTTAGAGGTACCATTACATGCTGCTCCTAAAAATGACATTACACAACTTTCACCCGGCTTTATATAATAGAGCAGGAGCTCTTTCCCGTCCTCATCAAGTTTAAAAACTTTTATAGAACCGCTTAAGACAATTGGAACGTTTTTAATGTAATCATGCTCCTCAATAATGACAGACTCTGGCGGAAAGATTTTCACAGTTCCTTCCTTCAAAAGTTTGTCAAGTAACTGTTGGTTAATAACAGGGCTAACGAGCTGATCAGGCATTTTTATTCAGTTTATGATAACGCAACAGCAATACTAGAGTAAAAATTCAGTATTTGAAATTCTGAACCGGGCGAAGACGGTACTGGATAGACACAAAAAAGCACTTACAAGTTAATGTAAGTGCCTGATTACCAGTGGGCCCTGCTGGGAACGATCCAGCGACCCTCAGATTATGAGTCTGATGCTCTAACCAACTGAGCTAAGGGCCCAAAATCTAATTTTGAGGGTGCAAGTTTAGCGGATTTGAAATGAAATGGCAACTATTTTATAAGGTGCAGCCAATCTTTGCAGGTAGCGTACCCTTCGATAGTGGCTTCATAATAATAAACACCAGAAGCCAGTCCTGCTCCTGACCAATCGTATTGATAATCATCGCTCTCAAACACAACATTTCCCCAGCGATTATAAACCAAGAGTTGCACCTTCAATCCTGCCTCTCTAGGAGTATTTCCTTGTCTTCCATATTGAATGGTAAATACATCATTTTTTCCATCTTCTACAGAAGGTGTTAGCACGTTTGGCATTAAGAGTGAAGTGATGTCCACTTCCAATGATTGCTCATACACACAAAATTCTTGTTGTGCGATGAGTTTAACTGTGTACACACTATCTCGTTCGTACGTATGTTCTGCCTCAGGCAAATCGGTAGAGGATCCATCGCCAAAATCAAACATAAAGGTATACGCAACACTGTCCGCCTGAGGATTTTTTACGACTACCATAGGTCGCATTAAACAAGAGGTCTGTCTCTCTAACTCAAATTCAGGAAGCAAGGCAGGGATTACTTCAATGGAAACGGTATCCTGCCGGATGCAGCCAGTGGCTTCCTTAATCGTCACGAAATAGTCAGTAGATTTTTGGGGATTAATAACAGGGTTCGGTCCACTAAACTTTTCTTTATCACTACTTAACCAATCATACCTTACCCCACCACTGGCAAAAAGCTGATAGCGCTCGCCCCCACATATTAATTCATCCTCCTGCACAAAAGATTGACTTTGAAATACACGAATGCTTTTTGTCGCAACATCTCTAACCTTACACGTGCCTTGATCGATAGCTGTTAGAGTTACTGTGTAGGTTCCTGGAGCAACATAATGATGAACAAAACTTACCGTATCAAATACCACTCTTGTTGGACTTCCATCTCCAAACTCCCATTGAAATATTTCTCCACCCGAACTTAGATTTTGAAAAACAATTCCATCAGGAATACACACTTCTGAAATACCTGGAAGTGTCTTACTTACATTATTAGTTTGTAACCTGGCTCTAAGAGAAGATAAATCGAATTTAAAAACTGCATTGTTACAATTCTGACTCTTATTTGTTCGGTGGGCAATCGGAACATTAACCGCGGGAAAATCAGAATTTCCTCCACATCCTGCACATACAGCATGGTAGACAATCCCTTGTTTATCAAAGCGCGATGTTCCACCATCTACGTGCGTACGCGAGGTGGCACCGCCAAGAAAAGTTCCATATAAAAATTGTGAAGCATCTGCTGAAAGAACCATAAAATAAAAATCATTACCAGAAGTGTTTCGCTGAAATCCGTCAAACGTAGTTGGTAAGCCAACCGTACTTCCTCCAATATAATTTCGGGTGATGATACCCTCCGTTGAAGAGGCAACACTTGGTGCATTGATGGCACCTCCCCAACCACTCAGGTAAAGGTTATTACAATCACTCACCAAAAAAGCCGTGGGGGAAATATTTGGATTATTCGCTCCAGAACCAATAACGGTGGATAAAAGTGAGGTCCTCAAATCAGCGGACAGTTTATGAATAAACTGACCACCATTCACATTTTTGTACACATTACCTTGAATGGGGTAAGCCCCTCTGGTTTGCCCAAAGGCGTATACTTCACCCGCTTCATTTACATCAATAAAATAAACCTGATCATATTCATTCGTTCCTAAATACGTTCCTCCAATCAACGCACTACCATCGATCGACACCTCTGTAATCCAACCATCTATATCTCCTGAAAGAGACGTCTTAAAACCGTTGATGCCGGGTAAGTCATCGCTTTCTGTACCCCCCGCCACTAACAATGATTCTCCGCGAACTTTAATCGAATACGCGGCATCGGTTTTACTTCCACCAATGTATCTAGACCAATTAATTTCCAGATTTGATGTAAAGCTGGCAATCAGGGCATCATGCGATCCACCCGCAAATTCATTCTGTGCAGCGGGCACATCATCCGACAGGGTATTGGTAGCAATGAAGATGGAATTGTTTTCACTTACAACGATATCTCCTCTTAATTGATCACCATAATTTCTTGCCAAGGGGCTTTCCAGTTTACTGTTAGAAGCCATACTGCCTGAAATGAAATTGATACCATCATTCTTCGTGCCTCCAAAGTAAGTACTCGCCAATAAGGTCGTTCCGTTCTCGCTGAGCTTTGCTAAAAAAATGTCCGCACCACCGGTGTAGGGTATCCCGCTCAGAGGATCCACGGTTGCACCACCTTTGAAAGAAGCAACAGCCATCGGAAAATCACTGGAGGATGTAACTCCTAGTATGAGAAGATTATCCGCATTATCTACCACTAAACTTTGTGGCACTTCTACTCCATTGCCTCCTAGATAGGTAGCATACAAAAGTTTTGATCCTGAAGAATCATACTTCAAAATTCCTATATCCCACCTGCTTAGTTCTGCAAATACCTGAAAAGCTCCTGTGGTCGCAGGGAAACCAGATTCTATTTGTGCATTCACAATACCTCCTGAATAGGTATTGCCTTTGCTGTCATAAGTAGCTGTGTTCCCCCAATTATCCTGTATTGATCCTGAGTAAGCTGAGAAAATCAATATCGGATCAATTACCAATTCATAACATGCATCATAGCCATGCGGAAAAGCATAGCTCAGTTTTTCATCGCTTAGTACAAATTCAATAGGCACCTCCACCTTATAACCATTCTTCCATTGATACGCGTAGGGCTTCCGCTCGATGATATCCG
>LNEN01000080.1 GCA_001464155.1 Cytophagales bacterium Ga0077538
TTATGAATGCAGCGTTGGAAAAACCACAAACCACTTACCTGACACTAGCCGATCATTATAAAGGAAGCAGGTTGAATAGTCCGAACGATGCGACCTACCATTCGAACGGAGATTTATACTTTACAGATCCGCCCTATGGTTTTATTAATGACGATGAGGGGCCTCTGAAGGAACTTCCCTTCAATGGAGTTTTTCGTTTAAAACCGACCGGAGAGCTTCACTTGCTAGTTGATTCACTTACCCGACCGAATGGTATTATCTTACTTGATGACACTACCCTGCTGATTGCCAACTCTGATAAGATGAAAGCACGTTGGTATGCCTACACCATAACTGCTGACAGCCTCCATTCAGGAAGAATTTTTTATGATGCTACGGCAGAAGCGCAACTTGAAAATGGCTTACCCGATGGAATGAAAATATCCAGTAAGGGAATCATCTATGCCACCGGACCGGGTGGTGTGTGGATCTTTGATCGTAGCGGAAAGGTGCTGGGTAAAATTAAAACTACCGTAGCCTCTGCCAACTGCGCACTAGACACGAACGAAAAAAATCTATACATCACAGCCTCTAATTATTTGTTGCGCATACCACTCCGCTAATGATTCAATCTTCACAACAAAATATTCGCATTCAAACCTGGGTAGCTTCACTCTCGGTTATACTGCTGCTCATAAAAGTAATTGCCTATTACCTCACGCATTCTGTAGCCATTCTTACCGATGCCCTCGAAGGCATCGTAAATGTGGTGGCCGGAGGCATTGGATTATACAGTTTATATGTTTCTGCCAAACCGCGTGATGCTGATCATCCTTACGGTCATGGTAAAGTGGAATTTATTTCTGCTGGATTGGAAGGCGGCATGATCTTCCTGGCAGGCGGAGCCATTTTATACAAGGCCACTCTTGCATTCTTCAATCCAGAACCCATTCATCAATTAGACATCGGAATACTCTTAGTGGCTGTAGCCGGAACCATTAATTTTATTGTAGGTCGCATTTGTGTGGTAAATGGTGAGAAGAATAATTCTCTTGCACTCATCGCCAGCGGCAAACATTTACAATCCGATGCGTACTCTACTATTGCCATTTTAGTCGGGTTAACACTTCTTTACTTTACACAACTGCAATGGATTGATAGTGTGGTGGCGATTGGTTTTTCTTTCTTCATTTTGTATACAGGTTACTCTATTATCAAAAGTTCGGTAGCGGGTATTATGGATGAAGCGGACGTAACCTTATTAAAGAAATTAGTGATCATCCTGCAAAACAACCGCAAAGAAAACTGGATAGATCTTCACAATGTACGCATCATCAAATACGGAAGTACCCTGCATTTAGATTGTCACCTTACAGTGCCCTGGTACTTGAATGTACACGAAGCACATGTAGAGATCGATGCGCTGGCAAAGTTGGTACGCGATGAGTTTGGAGATTCGCTAGAACTATTCGTTCACTCCGATGGATGCCTTGATTTTTCCTGCAAGGTGTGTGAGAAGAAAGACTGTGCCGTACGCAAACATCCCTTCGAAAAAAAGGTGGAATGGACGATGACCAATTTAGTGAGTAATGAAAAGCACAAAGTCTAGAATGTAAAATCCCAGATTTCAAAAAAGGTAATAAGAGGATCTGCTAGAGAATACTTCCTTAACGCATCAAGATTATCCAATCTCAATCACTACATCATCGGTCATGGGGTGACCAACGCAGGTAAGCACATATCCTTCATCACGCTCTGACTTAGACAAGCCTTCCTCTTCGTCCAATTTTACTTGTCCACTTAGCGCTTTACCACGGCAAGCCGTGCACAAACCGCTCTGGCAAGAGTATGGCAAATCAATTCCCTGATCCAGGGCACTGGCTAAAATAGAATCTTTTGGTTTTACGGTCACCTTAAACTCCTGACCATCATAGCGAATGGTTACTTCGCGTGTCTTGGCTTCGGAAGA
This sequence comes from Cytophagales bacterium Ga0077538, assembly GCA_001464155.1. Classification (GTDB taxonomy): domain Bacteria; phylum Bacteroidota; class Bacteroidia; order Cytophagales; family Cyclobacteriaceae; genus Chryseotalea. The sequence continues at coordinate 1,949 of LNEN01000080.1, forward strand.
GGTCTTGGCATCCTCTTTCTTTGTTTCTTTGGCAATGATACCTTGCACAAAACTTTCTTTGAAGATGCTGGTAGCAGGAATTTGATGTTGCGCCAATAGCGTGTCCACATTCTTCATCATGCCTTCCGGACCACACATCAAATACGTTGTCTTATCAATACCCCAATCCGGTATACGTTCAAACAATTTTTTTAGCATCTCCGGATTCAACAATCCCGAATAGCCTTGCCAGTTCATAGGAGCGTTGTCCAGCACATGAATAACATGCAAGCGACCTTCGTATTTCGTTTCCCACTTACTCAACTCATCTTTAAAAATAATACTATCGATATCGCGGTTGCAATAAATAAGTGAAACAATACTGTCTGGCTCTTGTGTTAACAAACTCTTGATAATGGAGAACATGGGTGTAATGCCCTAACCTCCTGCAAACATGATGATATGACGTTTCTTATCACTCACAAACTCCGTGGTGAATTGTCCCATCGGCTCCATCACCTTCACTGTTTGGCCCACTTTCAAATTATCGGGCAGCCAGTTACTCATCAATCCATTGTCTACACGCTTTACCGCTACACCAAGATCCTGATCTGTGAAGGGTGAAGAACAAAGCGAATATGCTCTGCGCACTTCCTTGCCATTGACAGGAACAATGAGCGTTAAAAACTGTCCTGATTTATAAGAGATTTTTCTATCTGCCGGTTGTTCGAACCAAATGGAGATGGCGTCTTTAGTTTCGCTAACAATGTTTTTTACACGCAAATCAAAATAATGCGGGCCATTGTGTTGCTCTTCCTTCTTGGGTTCCGATTTCTTAAAAAATCCAAATGCCATATGCCATTGTCAGCCTGAGCTTGTCGAAGGCTGCTTCTTAAAGTAACAGGCTGCGACAAGTTCAACCTGATAGATTGTTAAAGATTAAACCAATACGTGAGTTTTAACACCAGGGCTCTGTTTTTGCTAACAAGGCCTTCTGGGAAATAATTCTCCGTGTATACAACAAAGAAATCAGAAGCTGGTTTAAATCGCCACTGAAATCGTGCGTTTAGATTGATGTTATCAAAACGACTGTTGTACTGTACAAAAGTAGTCAGGAATAGCTTATCAGTAAAGGTAAAATCGAGGCGTGGACTCAGGAGTAAAAAGGTGGCATTTCCATATACCGGCCCCAGGCGTATGTCGTTGTAATCGGCTGAGATGGAAACACTTCCAAAGGGTTGAATGCGGTATCGCAAGGCAGCATTGGCATTCAAACGTTCACCTGTGTAAAACCCACCATACGAAACACCCGCATCCCAGTTAAACAACTTGCGCACATCCGAACTATAGCCCATGGAAACTTCATTCCACTCGTATTGCTGCCCTGCCAGGTAGGTAGAATCGCCTTCTGGAAAAATGGGATTGAAAGAAGAAGGCAGAACCTGATATACTCGTGCGTACGATACACCAAAACCAGAAGTGTTATAGAAGCTAACACCCAAATCAGCAGAAAAATTCTGGTCTGTGATATTGCCATCGGGTGTCATGGTGAAATTGTACCCATAGCTTGGTCTAATGTTTACAATGCGTTCTGATTTAGGATAGAGTGGATTTTCCACACGAAGAAACCCATTGGCATATCCGGGATACACTTCCATTTGTGGCACATACCCTACTTCTGCATTGTAGTTCTTACCCAAATTTTCGTGACCTGCAAACACCGACAGATTGCGGCTAAAATAGCCTAGAAAGGCACCGTACGCATAATTATCGGTATCGCTAAAATCATCGAAAGATTTAAAATAATACACATCGCTATTCCACCGGTTGCTCTTCGTAAAGAGATTGAAGTCTGCCCCAATTACCCTGTTATAAGTATTAAGAGACGTGATCGTATCGCCTACTTCATTATACTTATTTCGCACAACAGATGAATGATAGTAACGAGTGGAATCATACTTCTCTAAACCAAGCGATTGCTTGTTGATAAACACCAAATCAACATTCGAGCGCTCAAAGATCTGGCGCTGCACCACGGCCACGGTATAATTTTGATCCGGCAATCCCAATTTCTTTTCCTCTTGAGTTTGCAAATTCATTACCCCCACACGCCAGTCTTCTCCCAGCTTGCCACTAAGGCGGGCACCATATACAATGGGCACCTTAGCCAGGTTGCCAACAGTATCTTCAGCAATGCCAATTCTTCGCGAAAAGAAAGGCCGCGTTTCTACAAAGCCTGGCGTTGAGAACAAGTCTGTGTTCTCTAAAAAGAATTGCCTGCGCTCCGGGAAGTTTACTTCAAAGCGCGTGAGGTTAATGACTTGTCGGTCTACTTCCACATTAGAGAAATCCGGATTCACTGTAAGGTCCAGGTTGAGTGAGGGGGTAATACCGATCTTGGCATCAAAACCTGCATTCGCTCCATAGTCTGTATCCGAAGGATCGGAATCGGCTTCTGCCGTTACATACGGAATCACTGAAACATTCATACCTGGTTTAGGAAGTGGTTCCTGCCAGATTATTTTTCCAGAATTTTGAAAAGAGGCCGGCATGTATTGTACCGGTACAGAAATCCAGCTTGAAATTTGGTTTCGTTCTACATCGTTGCGCAACACATTAAAATTCCATGCCCCGCTATTATAGCGGATGGACTTAAAGGGAATCGCAATCTCAGCCACCCATTTATCTTCATATCGCTTAACGGCCGAGTACCATTTATTGTCCCAGAAGGAGGAGTAATCTCCATCAGAAGTGCCGGCATTTGCCACCGTACCTTCTCGTTGTACACCGTAAGGAGTTATGTTAAAGTAAAATCCATTTGTAAAATCATTATAGGTATTCATATAAATACCAACGTTGTCATTCGGCCCGTAATCAAAATCTCTTCGCAAGGATTGAACAATAGGCTCTCCCCCATCGTCCATGCATTCAAAGCCTACGTATAAAAATTCGTCATCGAAGGTTATGTAAAAATAAGTAGGATTAGAAGGGGCAATGGAATCAATGGGTTTGGTTACCCAAAAATCTTTGCCGCGCTCTGCAAGCTTCCAGCTCTCTTCGTTCAACTCTCCATCCACCTGAATAAGGTCTTTCGCCTTCTGAACAGGAAACTCGACTCCCGGCCTATTTTTGTTTTGCGCAAGGGCAACCGTTGATCCTACTAACAGGAGGGCTAACCAATAGAATTTCATCGCGGTAAAGCTAGAAAAAAGAGCTTGCCCATCAGGTACCGGCCTTACTTTTTAATGACCGGTACTGGTCAATTTTTGTTACTTTTGTCTCTTAATGCTTTACGCGTGCAACTCAATTCACTAACTGCCATCTCCCCAGTTGACGGGCGCTATTTCAACAACACCCGCAATCTGGCCCCCTACTTCTCTGAATACGGTTTGATCCGATACCGTGTATTGGTAGAGATCGAATACTTCATCAGCCTAACCGGTGTAGTGCCTGAGCTGGAAGATTTCCCCGCCCGAGAAATAGAAAAAACCACCAACCACGATGTAAAAGCCGTAGAGTATTTTATCAAAAACAAGTTTGATGAGTTCGGTTGGAGCGATTATAAAGAATTTATACACTTTGGGCTCACTTCACAGGATATAAACAACACAGCCATTCCCTTATCACTAAGGGAATTTATGGAGAAGGAATTTCTTCCCACCATGACAAGTCTTGTGGAAAAGTTATCTGCAAAAAGTTTGGAATGGGATAACATATCCATGCTCGCTCGTACCCACGGACAGCCAGCCTCGCCTACTCGTTTGGGCAAGGAGATCAGTGTATTTGTTGTGCGTATCAACAAACAATTGGAATTACTTAAAACCATTCCACATGCTGCTAAGTTTGGAGGTGCTACTGGTAACTTCAATGCCCATCATATTGCCTATCCGGAAATAGACTGGAAGAAATTCGCGAATGAATTTGTAGGCCATCGCTTAGGGCTGGTTCGCAGCCATCCCACTACTCAGATTGAGCACTATGATAACATGGCGGCCTTGTTTGACAACTTAAAACGCATTAACACAATCCTTATTGATTTTAGTCGTGATGTGTGGCAGTATGTGGCCATGAATTATTTCAAACAGAAAATAAAAGCAGGGGAAATTGGTTCTTCCGCTATGCCACACAAAGTAAACCCTATCGACTTCGAAAATGCAGAAGGAAACTTAGGTTTTGCGAATGCGATATTTGAACACCTGGCTGCCAAGCTACCCATTTCACGACTACAACGCGACTTAACAGACTCGACTGTGTTGCGTAACATAGGAGTACCCCTTGCACACACCTACATCTCCATCAAATCTTTACAACGTGGTATCGATAAATTGGAATTGAATAAAGTAGCCATTGATGCCGACCTGGAAGACAATTGGGCTGTTGTGGCAGAAGCCATTCAAACTGTATTACGTAAAGAAGGATATCCGAATCCTTATGAAGCCTTAAAAGAGTTGACTCGTAAGAATGAAAAAGTAACCGCTGAATCGATTGCTACTTTTATTGAGGGCTTGAATGTAAAAGAAGCAGTAAAAGAAAGACTGAGGAGTATTACGCCTTATAACTACACAGGTATTTAGTTTCTGATGATCAGTGACGCGCAGCACCTCCATTCTGGTCATATCCGAACACTATTCTTTTCAAAATTGAACACCCATCACTCCTCAATTAAAAAAAATTCTTATTTGTTCTGAAAAATAGAAACAAATAAACCTCTTTTTCAGTATAAGGCATATGATCCATATGCTGCATGAAAGTCTATTTAGGAGAATTTGAAGAACTCGTGCTCCTCACCGTGGCCAGTTTAGGTGAAGATGCCTACGGGGTGGCCATTCAAGAAGCCATTGAAATGTATAGTGGACGCGAAGTAAGTATTGGCGCACTGCACTCCACCATCACACGATTGGAAGAAAAAGGATTGTTAAAATCCTGGACGGGTGGCGCTACACAAGAACGAGGCGGCAGACGCAAACGCTACTACGACCTTACCCGAGAAGGAAAAATTGCGTTGAACAATACCAAAACACTGCGAGATGAATTGTGGAGTATTTCCAAAGTAAAACTCTCTTTCTGATATGGAACATTTACATCCTCCGAAACTCGCTGCAAAGTTATTTGATTGGTATAGCGGCCATGCCAATGTTGAAGATTTGCGGGGAGATCTGGAGGAAAATTTCTATCGCAATGCAAAAAAGACCAATATCCGCTACGCGAGAAAAACATATTGGAAACAAGTACTCTCCCTCATCACCTCTTACGCTTTATGGAAACGTAAACGCAAGGCCAATCATTCAGAAACCTCACTCTTTAACCAACTTACTATGCTACAGAACTACTTTAAAATTGCCTTCCGCAATCTGGTAAAGCAAAAGTACTTTGCCGTTATAAATATTATAGGTCTCGCCATTGGTATGTCAGTGAGTCTTCTCTTTATTGCAGTCATCTCCTATCTCACGAATTATGAATCCTTTCATGAAAATAAGGATCAAATCTATCGCATCACCTCTACCCTTACCGAAGGAACTAATACCCAACAGTATGCCATTGCACCAGCAGCACTTGCCGTTAAATTAAAAGAAGAATCTGCCACTGTTGAGAAAGTAGTTCGGATTAACTCGTCTTTTGATGCTGTCATTACTCATGCTCACAAAGAGATTCCGCTGCGAGGATACTACACAGACCCGGACTTCTTCGCACTTTTCACCTTTCCACTTCTGGAAGGAAATCTGGAAACACTACTGGACAAACCCAACCAGATCGTACTCACAGCAAGCGCAGCCAAAAAACTATTTGCCGAGGAGACAATCGTTGGTAAAGTAATAACGATAGAGGGTATTGGAGAATGTGTAGTAAGTGGTGTACTAGCCGATGTTCCAAAAAATACACACCTGGACTTTGAAGTCCTTTGCTCCTATTCCACTCTTCCATCTGCGCAAGCGCGTAGTCAACAAGATGCCTGGACAAATTTTTATCCAGAGTATGTATACTTCTTAACAAAGCCCGAGACAGACATGTCTGCTCTTTTAACACAATTAAGCGGTATCGAGAAAGAAATGTACAAAGCCAGCGATGACGTAAGAGCTAGCTTTCAGATACAAGCCCTGGAGGATATTACCATGGGACCTGAATTACGCGCTGGTTTAGGGGTGCAGTGGGATTCATTAAGTCTTGTCATTTTCGGAACGCTTTGCCTGCTCATTCTTTTACCTGCTTGTTTCAATTATTCGAATATCTCCATTGCAAGGGCCTTAAAACGCTCGAAAGAAATTGGTCTGCGTAAAGCCCTGGGAAGCTTGAAGCAGCAGATCTTTGTACAATTCATTACCGAAACGATAGTCATTACTTTAATTTCATTACTACTCGCCTGCTTCATTTTTATCCTCATACGGGCAGAGTTTCAATCCATGCTGGTGGCTGCCAACAAACTTGATTTGAGTCTCACCCCGAAAATGTTGATTGGCTTCCTGATATTTGCGTTGTTGGCAGGACTGGTTGCAGGCATGGTTCCTGCTTTGTATTTCTCCAAGCTCAATCCTATTCAAGCCCTAAAAAGTTCTGGTTCTACCAAAACCGCTTCTGTTTCTTCTATGCGCAAAGGACTAACGGTCCTTCAATTTGTATTGTCTTTCTCTTTTATTATAGGGCTGGTGGTATTTAGTAAGCAGTATCGTTATACCCTCAACTTTGATTTTGGTTTTCAACAGGCCAACTTGTTGGATGTTCCTCTGCAGGATGTGAGTAGTCAAAATTTCGATGCCCATTTCTCTTCGTTAGCCTCTGTCAACAATATCTCCTATTCCTCAGATATTTTAGGTATTAACGCCATCGAAACCTATGTAATAGCATACGGACAGCAAGATTCCCTTCAAGTTTTTCAAATGTTTGTCAATGAGCACTACTTGGAAAATCTGGGATTGACCTTACTCGCTGGAGAAAACTTTAAGAAAGAAGAAAATAGTCTTGAGCGAAGCATCATTGTCAACGAAGAGTTTTTAACAAAGCATAACATTGCGACACCCGCTGATGCACTTGGAAAAGTCTATACGGTGGATAGCGTGGATCTGCAAATTATCGGAGTTGTTAAAAACTTTCATTTCATGAACCTGCGCGAACCTATTTACAGTTTCTTTTTCCGCTACAATCCATCCCAATTTCAGTATGCCAATCTTAGCATTGCCTCTGCAGATATCGCATCTACCCTTGTAAGGATGGAAGAAGTTTGGCATAAACTCAGTCCTGATACACCGTTTGAGGCCATTTTTTTTGAAAAAGAAATTGCTGACGCTTACGATAGCTATAAAATCTTATTAAAGATAGTCGGCTTCCTGGGGGTATTGGCCATAAGTATTTCATGCCTTGGTCTGTTGGGCATGGTCGTATACACAACAGAAGGTAAAACAAAAGAGGTAGGGATCCGCAAAGTGATGGGTGCCAGTGCTGCCAGTATCACATACCTTCTCTCGAAAGAATATGTAAAATTAATGTCTCTGGCTGTCATCCTTGCTACACCTATCACCTGGTTGTTTTTTGACAAGCTGTTGTCCCAACTTCAATACTACAGTGTATCAATAAGTATATGGGATGTTGCAATCAGTATTGTGATACTGATTACACTAGGCTTAAGTTCGATTGCCACCCAGACCTTGCGCACGGCCGCCACAAATCCGGCTGAGACTTTGAAGTATGAATAATAGATGATTCGTACCGGCTCAAGCGAAATAATTCATAGGATCGTACTGTAATGCTGATGCCGTTTTGTTTACATGAGTATGCGTTACTCATCAAACTAATTTCTTGTGGCAATCCGGTCAATCAAGTATTTTAGCTGGTAAACATAGAACCCAATGACGCTAGAAATCATATTGCGCTACCTGCACTTTACCAGCATTTTTGTTATCGTATCAACTTTAGTAGTGGAGCATTTGTTACTGCAAAAAGAAATGCCTCGTTCTTCAGTAGCGCGCTTAGCAAAGGTAGATGCTCTTTATGGACTGGCTGCTTTAACCTTGTTGGGAGCAGGACTTACATTGTGGTTTAGTGGCGTAGGCAAGCCAACTGAATTCTATAGCCAAAATTGGATCTTTCATACAAAAATCACGCTGTTCGGTCTGGTTGGACTTCTTTCCATCTACCCTACGATTTTCTTTCTCAAGAATAGAAAAGGGAATCCTGAAGAAATGGTATCCATACCTAAAATAATTTTCTGGATGCTGCGCTTCGAATTACTCCTGCTTTTCATAATTCCTCTGCTGGGAGGGTTAATGGCCAAAGGGGTAGGTCACACTCAATAAATCACTGAGTTACACCGAATGCTAACATTTCATTAACAAAGAAGTAATTAAAAATATCAACAAGATGAAGAGCCTTAAAAAGAAACTATCTGCAGAAGATAGTAAAGAGTTACTCAGCACGTTGAAGGTGCGCTTTGAGAAAAACATGAATCGTCATAAAAATCTCGAGTGGAGTAAGCTTCATGAAAAGCTTACAGGCAATGCAGAAAAGCTTTGGTCGCTCCACCAAATGGAATTAACCGGTGGCGAGCCGGACGTTGTTTCGCATGACAAAAAAACAGGTGACTACACTTTCTACGATTGCTCACCAGAAAGTCCGAAAGGACGAAGAAGTGTTTGTTACGATCATGAAGCGTTGGAGTCGAGGAAAGAAAATAAACCTAAGAATAGCGCTACGCAGATGGCTGCCGCTATGGGGATTGAAATATTAACTAGTTCGACACCAAAACATCGAGTTGGATAAAAACACCATCCGATATTAGAAAACTTGGTGGAGCCATCTTTGCTGACTGGCGTTACGGACATGTCTTTATATACCACAACGGTGCTGAATCGTATTATGCTGCCAGAGGTTTTCGTGGTTCGTTGCGTGTGTAATTTTCTTCAACTGCATCAGGAATAAAAAAGATTCAGAAAGTAAGGTCACGCTGTCAGAATCGATTTAAGGTATCGCCCAAGCAACTGTCTGAATAAATAAGCAGGGAGCACACCACTATTGATGTGCTCCCTGGTTGAATTTTTAAAAAATCACTTGAGTGTTGAGGCATTGATGGTGGCACCACAATTACTTCCATCCAAGTTTAAAACAGTAACTCCGGTATCATCAAGCTGAGTAGAATTTGGCCTGATCTTACCCCGATTAATTTTCCCATTGTCGCAAGAGAATTGTCTTTTCTCACCAGGTTTCATCGTTACTGAAACGCCTTGCCCAAAACAGATCAGAAAATCTCCCCCTGTATCATTCACCAATGTAACTCTTGGTTTACGCAGTTGATTTAATTTTTTTTGTCCTTCGGGAGAATTCCAATAAGCTGCATTAGCATTGTCGTAGGTAAGTTGCGTTGAATCAACCATAAACTTCATAACATCTGCTTCATTCTGTTCCACTTCATTGTATGGATTGGCTGCCTGCAATTTTTCCATCTCAGAAAAATAATCCTTCACCAGTTTCATCAAGTCGGTCGACTTCAATTCCGACATTTTTCCACCTTTGAAGATAGGGTCACTTGCCCTGTCCTTTGGAATTGATGGAATCCACACTGCATCAATTTCAAACGAGGAGGTACTTTCAAAATATTCAAGATAAAAAATAACTCCGTTAATAATTGCATACGCGTGGTTCGCAGCTGCAGACATATATGCCGGATGTGTATAATTATCAAATTTGTTGTACATATAGTCGTAGGATATTTTCTTACTGCCGCTTCCCTTTTCCAGTGCATCAAATCCAACGATCTTTCCAAATCTATTTTTGACAGGCTTTAGAGTAGCCACGTATCTCTTTTCGCCAATGGTACTTTTGCCACCCGGTGAGGAGCTCACATCCCAATATTCAGTATACACAATTGATTCGCCAATGGCATTTAGTGCCGTAATCATATCTACTGTTTGAGCACTTACAAAGCCTACTATAAGGGTAAGCAGCATTGATAAAAGGAGTCTTTTCATTGTTTTGGTTTTTAGGTGAATCTGAATAGTTTTTGGTTCTTTTGTCAAGTATAGTCCATTGCTATCAAGTAGATGAAAATTCTTCAGCAACCGCCAGATATACTATAGGAATGGATAAGGCAAGGAAAGAAAGTAAGATTTATGCTAATAGAACCATCCATTGACAGTCCATTTATCCAACAGATTCTTCGAAATCAGCCTTTTTATATTTGGATAGCTTGGCGATTAAGCCATTGCTCATTTGAATGGTTAATTCTGATTTAGAGTAGGATTGCATACATGCCAGGTTGATAATCCAGGATTTATGTACACGAATCATTTGTGGAAGGCAATCTAACACTGTCTCGAAATGCTTGAGATTTTTACTGGCTGTATACTTCTTGTCTGGCGTGTGGATCGTACAGTACGATTCTTGCGCTTCTATAGCAATTATCGTTTCAATTGGTACTATGTGCTGACTACCGCGATCACTGATAACAATGTTTTTCAGTTGCTTGTTTTCCAGGGTACTACCCAACAGCGAGAGGCGATTCGTTTGCTGCTCGTCACCCCGATTGTCGCGTACACGAACAAGGGTCTTTTTTAATCGCTCAATATCGATTGGTTTAAGAAGATAATCGATCGCAGCTATTTCGAAAGCGCGTATGGCATATTGATCGTATGCCGTTACAAACACGATTTCAAAGGTGATCGTCTTAAAGAAGTTTACGATTTCATAACCTGCATAATTGGGCATTTCAATATCCAGAAATACCAAGTCCGGCTGCTCACGTTCAATGACAGGTACTGCCTCCAGAAGGTTTTCACATTTTGCTACCACCTCCACATCAGAACAAAATCGTTCCAAAAGACTCTGCAGCACGTCTCGTGCACTTTCTTCATCATCAACAATTACAGCTTTCAAAACATTCACAGAGGTTAATGTTGGAATTTAAATACAACTATCTCTCATAAATTTAGGAATGATCTTATTTACCTCAGCAATGGACCAGAATTGTCTTTTCACGGGAATCACCAAAACTATTTTCGTTCCTGAGGATTCGTTATTATCATATAAATCGTGATATGTGTATCCAAACTCTCCATTCAATACATTCCCCAATATCTCAAAGCGTCTCTGAATTGCCTTCCCTGAAAATGAATCATACCCAACCCTTTGTCGTTGCTTAATGGCTTTAGACTTATCCCGGCCCACACCATTGTCTTCAATAGTACAAATCAAATTATCTGCCAACTCAAAAACAATCTTCAATTTCTTCTCGCCCTCTTTATGCAACAATCCATGAACAAGTGAATTTTCAATGAAGGGTTGTACTAAAAATGGCGGTATCATGATATCCTCCACATTATTGACCACAATCTCGTACGTGAAATCCTTTTTGAAACGTAACTTCTCTAGCGATAAATACAGCTCGAGTAGCTTTACCTCCTGTTCAAATTCAATAAACTCCTTTTCCGAATAGGTCAGTGTCTGCCTTACCAAATTTGAGAATAGGGTGATGTATGAATACGAATTCTCAATATTTCCTTTTAGCACCAAATCCTGAATAGAGTTGAGGGAGTTAAAAATAAAATGAGGGTTCATCTGCGAACGAATGGCCTTTAACTCAGATGCACGGTATTGCTTCTCTACTTCTAATCGCTTGCGCGCCTCTTCCAATTCCATTTTGGTAATGGCTTGCTCTTGTTTTAATTGCCTTTGCCTGTATAGAATAATTCCACCACTTCCTGTTAAAAAAATAATCAATCCCAGGCCAACGAGAAAGTATCGCTGCTGCGTAATTTGAAAAGCTTGTTTCTCGGCATGGCCCGTGAGCGATTCTATTTCCTTTTCCTTCGCACCGGCTTCCAATCTAGCCTGTAGCGAAGACAGTTTTGTTTCATGACGGGTTTGAATAACTGAATCGCTTTTGAATTTATAAACCTCTAAGGCGAGTAAGGCTTCTGCATTTTCTTTTCGTGCTTTATGGATAAGGTACTTGAGTCGATAATGATCGATGCCAATTGGACGCAAGCGAGCTCCTTCCTCCATCTTTTGCCAGGCTGAGTCAAAAATACCTAATCTTTCGTAAGCAAATCCCTCATTTAAAATCAAGTAATACTTTGTTTGCAACGAGAAATCATAGGTATCAGCAAACCCTAATGCTTCCTGCGATAGTTTTAGTCCTTTGCGGTATTGCCCACTGCGAATGATGGGGGCCGCCACAATGTTAATCATATCCGCATAGCCGCGTTCAAAACCCGACTCCTTAGCGATGCGCATTCCCTTTTCACCATAATGAATAGACGAATCGAGGTTAACAATAATTCCTCCGTTGTAGATACGACACAATCGATAACAGATGTTTACCTGTAGCTTAAAATCATTGTATTTCTGTGCTTCCGAAAAGGCATAGAGATAATATTTTTTACAATTTTCCAGATCGTTATTCTGAGTAAGAATGTGAGCAATCTCAGTATAGACAAAAGGCAACATCTTTCCCTGCTTCTCTTCCCGTATCGTAGCAAGTGCCTCATAAAAATTAGTGAGCGCTACATCGTAGTTCCTTTTATTGCGATTCAACAACCCACTAACCAAGTTATACTCGATGGCTAACAAAGGATTCTTATCAATTTCCACACCTAACAGGATATGCTCAGCACTGTCTGAATAATTAAAATACGCCAGAGCCCTTGCCCACTTCAGAAGAGCCAGATGCTCAAGAATTCGATCATGACTCTTTACTCCAATAGCCTTTAATGCATTCACATACTTTTTAACAGAATCGATATTGTCCGTCTGGTAATAGTCAACAATTTCCTGAACTACACCTGACTGTGTCTGGCGGTTTGGCAAGCTCATAAGGCTATCGATGCCTGATTGACCCAACAAAGAAAAAGGCAGAAGAAGACAAGCAAGGAAGAATAGTTTTTTTGCCATCAGGTTAGGTTTACTCAAAGCCAAGGTAACTAATAGAATCAAATACCCCTGTTTTCATCGAGCCTGTCTACACGTTTAAATTTTATATAAATTGATAAAAGGACAACTGCTGCACACTCATAGCATAGCAACAAGATTTAGAAGACGTGCAATCGTTCAGGTCGTTAAACCAGCCCCTTGAAACAATAAAATCTCTCATCAAATGTTATAAGAACTGAGCCCAATCATAACTAACCCCTCTCCTCTTGAAAACAACACTCCTAACCCTAGCCGCCACTTTTCTGGCTTGTTTAGTTTTAGCACAAAAAGAAGTAGATCAAGATTGGAATGCTTTTGCCAAAACAATCGATGTTACTTTCTACCAAGGTGGAAATTTCATATTTAAAGGATATGTGCGCGCTGAAAACGCAGCAGGAGAATCGTCTGCACGGTTGTGGGCCCGGGTCGATAAAAAGAAGGGCATGGGCTTTTTTGACAACATGCAAAACAGACCCGTGACTAGTCCCACGTGGAAAGAATATACTATTGAAGGAGATATCGATAAAGCTGCTATCAAGCTTATCATCGGTGGTCTTTTCCTGGGAGGAGGTAAATATTACTTCGACAATTTCTCCCTACAACTGCAAAAACCTGGTGGAGCATGGGAGACTATCGTTCTCCCTAATCACAGTTTTGAGAACGACTCCTTCGCCACTGATTGGAAATGCTTTTACGTAGTCAAAGGATACGAAGTAAAATTAGCGCCTGAAACAGGAGTGGAGGGACAAAAGTGTTTACTCGCTGATGGTAGTGAGCGAAGTAAGTTGAGCAAGTATGTGGAGGCCAATGGCATTAACATCCACTATCAGGAACATGGGAAGGGTGACACCCTGCTTCTACTTCATGGTAATTCAGAATCCTTGAGATCGTTTCAGCCTCAAATAGCTGAGCTGTCCAAGTATTTTTATGTCATTGCGATGGATTCA
>LNEN01000081.1 GCA_001464155.1 Cytophagales bacterium Ga0077538
TAAGAAAACAACCTTCTCAGTGGGCGATATTATTCTGGTTCTGAATATTTTGATTTTCTCCGCTGCCGCCTACATTATCAATATAGAGACAGCTCTGTATGCTATCCTTACCTATTTGGTAGCCTCCAAAACAGTCGACTTTGTTGTGCATGGTATTGAAGAATACATTAGTGTCATGATTGTTTCCAGCAAGAGCACAGAAATTCAACAAGCCATCATTAACAACATGGGTAGAGGAGTAACGGTAGTGAAGGGGAAAGGTGGTTATGGAAAACGTGGACACCAGCAAGAGTATGATGTTACCTATACCTTTATAACAAGGTTAGAATTACAAAGACTGAAGACTGAGATTGCGAAGATTGATGATGACGCCTTTGTGGTAGAACACAGCGTAGGCGATATTAAAGGAGGAATGATTAAAAAGCGAAAACTCGCTGACTAGAGAAGGAGGAAAAAGGGATTAGTCCTTTTTCTCCTGTTTTTTGGTCTTCAAAAAATCGATGTATCCGATAGCAGTAGCAAATCCTACCAACACCGCTACAATCGCAATGAAAATGTTTACTCCGTCACCTGTGTATTGTGCAAACATGGCCTTTTGTTTAGTGCAACAAATTTAGACTTTTGTTGCGAATCGGAAAGATGAATTTCCTGTTAAAATTTTAAGACCTGTATCTCCATGTCTAAGCTCTTGTTACTCAGCAACTCCACCATGCCCGGCACGCCATTTTTTGCCTGGCCCAAACCTCATGTTGCTAACTTTTTGTCTCAAATTGAAGGAAATGGGCTGTTTATTCCCTATGCGGCAGTTACCCTTTCCTTTGATGAGTATGCCGAGATCGTAACCAAAGCCTTTGCCGAGCTGGGTAAAAAAATGAGTAGTATCCACATGTGGGCCGACAAGCGAAAGGCGGTGGAAGAAGCTGCTTTTATTGCAGTAGGCGGTGGGAATTCCTTCGCCTTGCTTTCGCGGATGTACGAAAATAACCTGATTGAAAAGGTACGCGAGCGTGTTCAGGCCGGGGTGCCTTATTTGGGATGGAGTGCTGGTGCCAACCTGGCTTGCCCGACCATTATGACGACCAACGACATGCCTGTGGTTCAACCTCCTTCTTTAAAGGCGCTCAACCTGGTGCCTTTCCAAATCAATCCGCACTACCACGAATTAAAATTTGAAGGACAAGGAGGTGAGACCAGACGCGAGCGACTGGAAGAGTTTTTAGTACTGAATCCCGAAAAAAGGGTGATGGGTCTTCCGGAGGGAATGCTGTTACATAGAGATGCTTCAAAGCTGATGTTGAAAGGTACAGGGGTAGCGAAACTGTATGAGGCCCATGCACCGTTGCAAGAACTTCAAGCAGGAACTGATCTTAGTTATTTGCTATGATGAAGTTAAACCCGCTCTTCCGAATTTGCAATTCGGAAGGCCATATCATAGGATTTCTAATCCGTTTTTGATTTAGAATAGGTTATTCTTGCATAAGTTAAGGAGTATCGGGTCACAGACCCTGCGATATAGTTTCCGAATTATAAATTTGGAAAGGCACAGGTTGAATGCGAAAGCTCAATCAGTTAATATTTTAGCCTCTCACGTTTAATGATTTTTTTGCGACACATATGATTTTGAGCCATCGAATTTTTTTAGTGGTTATTGTTTGTCTTTTTTCAACGGAACTTATCCAGGCACAAGTGCTCAATACGGCTACCATGGATACGGTTGAATCTACCGTGCTGGGTCACGTGGGCATTGGCGGCTACATTGATACCTACTATGCGTTTAATTTTAGTGAACCCAAAAGTGGAGATACTCCATACCTTGTTTCTTCTGCACGTCATAATGAAGCTACGATTAACCTGGCGTTTATCGACATGCGGTATCGATCCCAGCAAGTACGGGCTCGTTTTGTTCCGGGCTTTGGAACGTATATGAATGCTAATTATAAAAATGAACCCGGAACGCTGGCACATATTGTGGAAGGATATGTGGGGGTGAAGCCCTTCAAGCACAAAGCCATCTGGATTGACATGGGGGTACTCGGCTCACCCTATACCAATGAGAGTGCTGTTTCAAAAGATCACTTAATGTACACCCGTTCACTCGCTCCAGAAAATGTGCCCTATTATTTATCAGGCATAAAAGCAAGCATACCCTTGGCAAAACGCTTCAATCTTTATGTGTATTTACTCAATGGATGGCAGGTAATAAATGATACTAACAAAGGTAAGGCTATCGGGACTCAAATAGAGTTTAGGCCCAATTCAAAAATGCTTTTTAATTGGAATACCTATGTTGGCGATGAACGCAGTAATGCATTGCCCGACTACAGAATGCGTTACTTCTCTGATATTTTCTGGATCTATCAACCCACGCAAAAAATCTCGATTACATCTTCTGTCTACGGAGGTATTCAGCAAAAGGATCTTGGAGAAACTACCAACTGGTGGCAAGGAAATCTTATAGGCCGTTATGCTTTTACTGAGAAAGTTTCTCTTTCGCTTCGGGGAGAATAGTTTCACGATGCTGAGAATACACTCGTGGCAACTGAGACCCAACTTCCTTACACCACAGGTAGTGTAGGAATGTGCCTTAATAATAAGTTGGGCGATAACGTGTTGTTTAGATTGGATTACCGCAGTTTTTTCTCTCAAGAAAAAATTTATACCAATACGGAGGGTCAGTTTACCGAATGGAGTACACTGATTACTTCAAGTTTAACCATTGGGTTTTAAGTTACCGTGTGCAGTCAGGCAGCAAATCAGCAAATCAGTTTGTTATTTCGTGTAGTCTGGCTCAATAGATAAGTAAATAAATCCACCCGGACTAGTCAGTTTATTATCTTCAAAGTTTAGTGGAACACCCATGCCTGGAACGATTTGTACTTTTCCTAGTTGCAAGGCAAAGCGAAATCCAGGATTCAAAATCGATAATTGTCGATCGGTCAACGTACCATCTTCCTGTATTTCTTTTTCGAAAAAGGTGCTGTACTCCAACATGAAATTGAATTTTGGAACCATTTGCCAGATTAAACTGGCGCCTAAATTTTTCATGCTTAAATCGCGTTCAAATTTTTGAACGGGCAAGCCAGTACCTGGATCAAAAACATAGTAGTCGGCTTTTTGAAAACGGGTATACCC
>LNEN01000082.1 GCA_001464155.1 Cytophagales bacterium Ga0077538
AATCGCCCGATTCCGCCCCTTTTGGATCGATTACCGGCTCCGCCGGATAATCTCCAAACCAATCCTGACACCATTCCAACACATTACCATGCATCTGGTACAAACCCCATGCATTCGGGGGATAACTTTTAACATCGACTGTTTGTTTTAAAGCTCTTTCCCCCCATTTGCCCGACTCTTCTTCCCAAGTGCCGCCATAATTCACCTTGTCGAGTGATAATTCACCGTCAAAATTAAACGCGCCGGTTGTCCCCGCCCGGCAGGCATTTTCCCATTCGGCTTCGGTGGGTAAACGCAGATTCAATTCAGGGTGCTGTTTGTTAAGTTGTTCAAGAAAATTCTGAATATTCTTCCAACTGACATTTTCTACTGGTCTCATTTTACCTTTGAATTCGCTGGGATTTTTGCGCATTACGGCTTCCCATAACATCTGAGTACAGGCAGTTTCGGACAACCAGTAACCTTGAGTGAGGATAACGGGATGCTGGCTTTCGTCACTATCGCGGCTTGCTTCATCTTCTGGAGAACCCATCAGGAAACTGTTGGGTTCGATCCAACGGAAGC
This sequence comes from Cytophagales bacterium Ga0077538, assembly GCA_001464155.1. Classification (GTDB taxonomy): domain Bacteria; phylum Bacteroidota; class Bacteroidia; order Cytophagales; family Cyclobacteriaceae; genus Chryseotalea. The sequence goes on from LNEN01000082.1 coordinate 565, forward strand.
GTTGGGTAATTTTTAAGATTTCTACGTCGGCATATAGGCCGAATTGATCACGGTCCCACGCATTTGCCCATGCCGGTGGTTTAGGTTTATGCAAACGCATGTCTTTTAACAGATCCGGATACCAAAAACCACAATGATACTTTTCGGATTCACTGACTTTGCTGGATTCTGTTGCAGGCTCCATCAATGATTCAACCTCTGGCACATGCCAATACCAACGGAAAACCTCACCACGTTCGTTTACCACTTCAGCATACAATGCACCGCCTTTTTCATAATCGTAGCCAATCAAACTGGCCCAATCCGGCTTGGCGAAACACTCTATCGTCAATTCTTCACCGGCGATATGAATTTGCTGATGCTCTTGTTCCTCGAATTGAAAATCGTGTACTTTTTCGTCATTCAAAGACAAAAATACCGTTTCAGTTTTACCGCCGGACTTTTGCCTTTGATTTAAGGCGAATTGCGATTGGACATTGAACGCTGCCAATGGCGTCCCCATTGTAAAACCATCATCGTCCAGCTCGTACCGCTTACGCGTAGCAGCCTTCAACATACCCTTCCCTTGCTGATACAAAACGTAGTCAATGAATTCATCCGCTGCTTTATGCATAAAAGACAAAGCCAGCCGCTTGGCTTCCTGCGAGCCTTCGAGAAAATCCGGCAACCGTTCGGGCAGATTGGAATATTCGCGCATCATGACTCCCAACATTGCAGGCAAATGCACATTGTGCTGACTCTGCCACATGGATGGGTGCTGGCGCTTAAAATGGTATCCAGTGAAGGCAGGCAGACCCTCTGTTCCTTTCACTTTCTCGTTCAGCGCCTTCAATAAGCGTTTCCAGTGCGTAGTGGCTTTGGCGATATCACTTTGAAAACTCTCTTTGAGCGGATTGAGTGATGCTGCATCGAGTAAATCCGCCAGCACCAGTATTTCTTCATGCAATTGGGTTGGAAAAACATAGTCGTGGTATTCGCGCACCAAATTGACAATCAAGCGAGCCCGCTCAGGTTGTTGCATCGCCAATTCGCAGAAACGCTTGCGATGCGCTTCGATACCACCATGCTTGAAATAAAACCCGAGGCTGGTCGACTCAACACTCTCATGCAACCAGGCGGATACTTCGGTGCCCACATCGTATTGCGCCGCTGGTAAACGATGACGCACAGCGCGCAGCAAACCCGGTTCGACGCAGACAGCAAACGACAACCATGCCAGCAAATCTTTGCTCGCTTGCACATCCATTTTTTGCCCGCCGGATTTTGACACCCACTGCACCGGCTGCAAATCACTCTGCCGCGACCAGCAAACACAATCAAATACCGCAATTGTCTCTTGGGTTAAATAGCGCTTTGGAAGCGGTAACAATACCAGCGGTTGAAATCCGGCTGCACGTAACTTCTTGCCGAAACGCAACCAATCTTTCTGCGAGCTACCGCTAGCATCCAATAAACCCAAATCGCTCAGGATAAATATTTCACTGTCGGCTTCGGGCAAACGCCATTTCCGATGTTGATAGCGCTCACCCTGCCGGATACGCACAAATTGACCGGGCCGATCCAAAACCTGTTGGACTGCAAAACCTGTTGAACCCCGCAATCGCTGCATTTGCGCGAGCAACTGATTGTAGTCCTCGTTAAACAGTTCAGTACGCTCTGAGTATTCAATCAATACCTGCACATTGGCAGCCCACTGCTGGCGTATTTTTTGCGGAATTCTTGCGGGAATATCACCATTGGCGATGGTTCGCACCAGCTTGGGGATATCAGGCTGGCGAACGCGTTTGAATTGACTGAGCAGCGCTTGGATTACCGGCCACAATCTCGCCCAAGACACTAACGGCTCTTTCTCTGGTGGCAATGTACCTGGCGCTTTAATGTCGCCTTCATCCAGCGGCTGAATCTGATCATACCAATCGGGCAAAACAGCACCAGAACCTGCCGGTGCTGGCAAAATAAGGCTAGCTTTTCGCGCTACGACACGGTAGTAGCGGATAGGATTGGCTATTTCAGGCGGCGGTGGTGGTGGCGGCTTTGCTAAATCAAGCCCTGGCTCAGGTGGCGGAAATGGTGGTAATTTCAGCTCAAATTGATACCTTGGTGCTTCAAAACCAGTGAACAAGGCAAATTCATCAAGCCCTTCTTCACCCAATTGCAACCGACCGAGCAATAGATCCGCGCGGCTAATGCGCTTGCCCGGAATCCAAATTTTATCTTCATCTTGGTGAGTCACTGGCAACTACTCTTGTGATTTCTCTGTGACTTCCGCTGTATTTTGGGTATCCTCACGACGCTGCATCCCCGGATATTTTTTAAAACTGAAATCCTGAATTTCTTTCAATAATGCAAGCTGCTTTTCCGGCGCTTCGTTTCGCACGAACCGATCCAATACCCGCAATATATCCAGATATTCTGCCTGTCCAGGCGGCGTCACGCCCAATGCATCGGCTTGCTGCCGGTCCTGATAAAGCTGCTTCGCCACTTCTGTCAGCACACGCTCATCAAATCTGGATTTCGCCAACAGCCGTTTGTGCTGATCTCGCTTAATTTCTTGATCACTTTCTTCCTGATCAGTTTCTTCTTTTAGCGGGAAATGATGCACAGCCCGTTCTTTTAGATGCTCAATCAGATCGGATTCTTTCTCCGGCAAACTCAGATCCAGCACTAAACAACGGCGAACAAAAGCACCGGGCAATTGACGGTCTTCGTTGGTGGTAATCACGACCAGAGGACGGGGAATTTTTCCTTGTCCATCAATACCCACAGAATCATGAATCCCAGACTGTTGGGAAGATCGGCATCCGCTTTGTCGATCTCATCCAATAGCAAAACAACTCCATTATTTTTTTCAAAATGATCTTGTTGATCCGGTCTAAACAGTGGATGTTCGCATTGATGTTTTTCTGCACGTTCCCAGGCGAATGCCCACCACAGTATCCCAGGGCTGAGGTATTTTTTCGGATCAAGCTCCGATTTAACATCTTCCGGCTTTCCGTTCACACTAAGAACTTGCGCATTTCCCAGACGGCTAACCGCATCAAAGCGATACCACAAATCTTGAATTTCGGTGTGTGCATCAATTACCTGCGACAGAAATTTTCGCTGCAAAACTTTAGCCGCAGCACGTGCCAATTGGCTCTTTCCAGTCCCCGGCTCACCTCGAACCAACAACGGACGACCCGCTGCTAGAGCTGCCCGAATGGCTTGCGCACTACGATCATCGAAAACATGCACATTTTTACGCCAAGTGCCAATGGCGGAAAGACTGTGCTTAAAATCTGTAAACTCACTCCGTTCCGGAATATTCATATTGCACGTATCTCATTAAAATTATTAAAGAATAGATGAATAGCATCCATCAAGTTTTGCTCATAAGTAATAAAATACTCATTATTAGCGCCCCAGCCAAAACGAACAATTGTTAAATTATCTAATTCATTCTTATTCAATAAAGCTTTATATGTTTTTTTAAAAGCATCGTCATCGCAGAATTTATCGCTTTGAATAGCCAAATAGTAATGCTCTTTTTTCAATCCACTGTTACGAGCATTATGTAGCCTCGAATTCAGTTTCTTTGTTTCGGTTTCAGACAAAGGCGGCGCAACTCTGCTGTCAGAGAACACTTTGTTCCACAACTTGAGTTTTAAAGCACTGATCGTAGTATCCTCATGCCAGCTTATTTGTCCAAATTTCTCAGACATCATATGCTTTCCACAGATATCAGCTGTTTCTACACGGAAAACTGCAGCGCGCTTGTACTGATGAGATACAATGGCTTCTACACCGCCAGCGGTCTCAACAGGGATCTCGAAATAAATTGCAGGCAAAGCAGCCGAATCCGGTAAAATTTTTGAAACAATTTTGTAATCAAGGGATGCTAGTACCAGCCACCCAACTAGCTGTTCAATTGTTTTAGCAATAGCATCATGATTTTCCCTTGCTTCCCTAAAATGACTACCTTTAAGTCGATCAAAGCAATTCATCGTCGCAGTGGATAAAACCTGATTGAACACAGGAATGCCTTCTCCACCATTTTTCATGACATCAATCAGTGCACCAGCTATCCCATCGATGTCTTTTCCATCTTTATTTTTTAGCTCCAAACTCGAATGAACTTTATATAATTCTTTTTCCAGCAACTGAGTCAATATAGACACTTCAGGTAACTTCAGCTCGTTACTGATATTTTCTTTGATTTGCTTTAGAAACTCATCATCATTTTTCGGTGGTAACTTTGAGCCTTTATTTTTTGTTGATTCCGATTGAAATAGCTCTGTTACTTCCTGACAATCAGCATCTAATTTTAGATGCTCAAGCAAAAATTCCTTGATTTCACTTAATGGAATCATAATGCCGGAACCTTCAGCATTATCTCTCACTTGTATAATCCCCACCAACTTGTCATCAAGCAGCACTGCTCCCCCGCTCATGCCATGTGCTGGTGTCGTGTGAAATTCCCACCCGCCTGGCTCAATCCAATTAATCAGCTGAACGTCATAGGGTCCTTTCACACACTTTTCAGCCGTATTACAGGCCAATAACTTAACCATAAGATTTTCTTCTAATGCAGGCTCAAGGTTGCACGAAACCACCGTTTTTTGATGTTCATGAACCAAGGTAATTAAGGAAATATC
>LNEN01000083.1 GCA_001464155.1 Cytophagales bacterium Ga0077538
AAGGGGTGAGAGCAAGAAAAAAACTCCCGCTAAAAAAACTCCGGAGCCAAAAGGAGTTTTCGAAATTCTCATCGATCGGGCTGCTGTAAATGCGGAAGACGAAGACACTGTGTTCCGTCTCTCTGACTCTGTGCAAACCGCCTTCTTCGAAGGAGAGGGTGATTGCCATGTCTATATTGAAGGTGGAGAGGTGTTGAAATTTTCAGATCGTTTTGAATTAGATGGCATGACCTTCACCGAGCCATCCATCAACTTCTTTAGTTTTAATAACCCCTTTGGTGCTTGCCAAACCTGCGAAGGCTTTGGTAAAGTATTGGGTATTGATGATGATTTAGTCATTCCGGATAAATCGCTTTCAGTTTTTGAAGGAGCCGTGGCTCCCTGGAGAAGCGAGGCGATGAGTGAATGGGCGAAACCTTTATTGAAGAATGGAATCAAGTTTGATTTTCCCATTCATCGGCCCTACAACGAACTAAGCAAGCAGCAACGCGAACTCCTCTGGACGGGTAATGAGTATTTTGATGGCATCAATGATTTCTTCAAGTATCTAGAATCGAAGACCCATAAAATACAATACCGCGTGATGCTTTCACGCTATCGCGGAAGAACAACTTGTCCGGATTGCAGAGGCACACGCTTGCGTAAAGATGCCCAGTATGTAAAAATTGCTGACGCCTCTATTACGGATATTGTGCTGATGCCGATCGAAGATGCGTTGACGTGGTTTACTAAAGTGAAGTTGCCAGTCTATGAGCAAAAAGTTTCGGATAGAATATTAACCGAGATTCGTTCGCGATTGGAGTACATGGAGAAAGTAGGACTGGGTTATCTTACTTTAAATCGTGTTACATCAACTTTATCCGGTGGAGAGTATCAACGTATTAAGCTGGCAACATCATTAGGTAGTGCTCTGGTAGGATCTATGTATGTGTTGGATGAGCCCAGCATAGGATTGCATCCAAAAGATACTGCGCGTATGGTGGAGGTGTTGAAGTCGCTACGCGATTTGGGAAACACCGTAATTATTGTCGAGCATGAAGAAGAAATTATGCGAGAGGCCGATCAGATTATTGACATCGGCCCGGATGCCGGTTCGCACGGTGGACAATTAGTCTTTCAAGGTACTGTTGATGATGTGAATGGAAAGGCCGTGTCACACACGATTGATTTTCTAACGGGCAGAGATAAAATTGAAGTGCCAAAACTAAGACGGAAGTGGAAAGACTCCATCACCGTAGTAGGAGCCAGAGAAAATAACTTAAAAAACCTGAAAGTAAAATTTCCACTCAACACCTTAACCGTGGTTACGGGTGTAAGCGGTTCGGGCAAATCAACGCTTGTTACAAAAATCTTATATCCATCTGTGGGTCGCTTAAGTGGAACGGTAGCAGAAACGCCTGGCAAGTACGATAAGTTGGAAGGAGATTTTTCACGTATCACGCAAGTAGAATTTATCGATCAGAATCCAATCGGTAAATCCTCGCGCTCGAATCCGGTAAGTTATGTAAAGGCCTACGATGCTATTCGTACTTTATATGCGGACCATCCCCTTTCACAGCAGCGTGCCTATAAGCCTTCTCATTTTTCTTTTAATGTGGAAGGAGGAAGATGCGAAACATGCCAGGGCGAAGGGGAGATAAAAGTAGAGATGCAATTTATGGCCGACATCTTTTTAAAGTGTGAGACCTGCCATGGTAAGCGTTTTAAACAAGAAGTACTGGAAGTTGAAGTGAACGGAAAAAACATTGCGGATGTCTTAGACCTCACCGTGGAGGCTTCATTAGATTTCTTTAAAGACAAAAAAACCATTCTTGATAAATTGATTCCGCTCAATGACGTTGGGTTGGGCTATGTGAAGTTGGGGCAGTCCTCTAATTCCTTAAGTGGTGGTGAGGCGCAGCGCGTAAAACTCGCTTCCTTTCTTGGTAAAAACTCTCCCGATGGAAATATTCTTTTCATTTTTGATGAGCCCACTACAGGGTTACACTTTCACGATATCTCCAAATTGCTAAAGGCCATGAATGCCTTGGTAGATGAAGGGCATAGTGTGATTGTGATTGAGCACAACTTGGAAATAATTAAGTGTGCCGATTGGATTATAGACCTTGGACCGGAAGGTGGAGAGAAGAAAGGTGGTCAGTTGGTGTTTGAAGGAACACCGGAAGAGATGGTGAAGAAAGGCAAAGGGTATACGGCAGAATTTTTAAGAACAAAGCTGTAAAGCCTACTCTAGAATCTACCTTAGTATTTTTTCAAATCAGTTACTCATTAATAATTACTTGATCCTCGCACTCTTCGGTCACTATCAAAATTCTGTTGGTACTTTCTGGAAGAGAGACTAGAGGCTTACAAAGAGTGCAATCCTGAAAGTCAAAAAACGAGTCATCTGCCGGGCTAGCAAAAATGAAGAAGAACTCAGTTCCTTTTTCAAATGCTTCTAATAAAGCTTCTTGTTGTTCGGTATTTACACTACAGTAAGGATACGTCTTAAAAACATTTTTGTACGTAGGAGGATTGTCAGCATAACCATCAAACCAGAGCGTATCCACACGGGAAGCATCATAGCTGCCGGAAAGTATTTGGATGGCAAGACCTGCACACGCGGGCCCTTCGCTAACGACCCTACCCTTCAATGGGGCTACACACAATTTTTGGGTACCGGTCTCTGAGCATTGAAACAATATGCTGCTGGCAGTCAGGAGTAGTGCGAAGAATGGTTTCATATAATGGAGTTTATAGTTGAATTAAACACCTGTACTAAACTAAGGGCAAGGAACGACAATCCTGAGAACGTGAGTCAGACAGGTGCTTTTGGTCAACAAAACGACCTCAGTTATCAACTGCACATCCTGATCTTATGGCTCTATCGATTTTTTCACACCAAATTGACTTAGCTTTGTCACGTCAACAGGTTATGAATTTGTATTCTTCTTTTTCGTTTCGCGGCAATATCTATGTAGAGCTGATTAAAAAAATTCTTCTATCTCTTTTTCTCTTTCAGCTCTGCCGTATCGGATTCTATCTTTTTAACCTGAACTATTTTTCAGGCATCAGTGCTCAGCAGTTTGGACTAATTGTAGCAGGGGGATTTAAGTTTGATTTAGCGGCAGCACTTTATATAAATGCTCTGGTCATTGTACTGGTTGTTCTTCCGCATCCCTGGCGTTTCCATGGCCTGTATCAACAAATAGTCAAATACATTTTCTTTTTCTTTAACGCACTGGCGATGGCCATGAATGTGATTGATTTTGTGTACTACAAATTTACCTTGCGCAGAACCACCGCTGATGTATTTGCTCAATTTGAAAACGAAGTAAACAAACTGGGTTTTGCATTTCAATTTCTCGTAGACTACTGGTACGCCTTCCTAGTTTGGATTTTTCTGGTTTGGTTGATGGTGTGGTTGTATCGTTTTATTGCGGTTAAAGGGCCAATGATAAAAAACCAGATTCTTTTTTATGCGGGTAGCCTTGTCATGATGGGGCTAATTGCTGGCTTATTCATTGCTGGTGTAAGAGGAGGATTCAGGCACAGTACACGCCCCATCACCTTAAGTAATGCGGGTGAGTATGTGGCGCGCCCCGAGCAAATCAGTTTAGTGCTGAACACACCTTTTTCTATTATTCGCACCTGGGGTAAAACGAAGATTAAAAAGGAGGCTTATTTTTCTTCTGAGGAAGCGTTGAATGCCATTTATTCACCCGTTCATTATCCCAAGGACAGTACAACCTTTAGAAGCCACAATGTGGTTGTCATTATTCTGGAAAGTTTTTCAAAGGATTTTTTTGGTGTGTTTAATAAAGAGAAAGAAGGCGGTACCTATAAAGGCTTTACGCCTTTTCTCGATTCACTTATTCAGCACAGTCTTACCTACCAATACTCGTATGCTAACGGACTAAAATCGATAGACGGTTTGCCCTCTGTACTTAGCAGCATTCCTTCAGTAGGTGTGCCTTATGTGCTTACGCCTTTTGCCACTAACGAAATCAACAGCTTGGGTTCTCTTTTGAGGAAAAGGGGATATCACACCTCCTTCTTTCATGGGGCACCCAATGGTTCTATGGGCTTTAATTCTTTTACTAACCTGGCAGGATTTGAGTGGGGCATTTGGGACGAGCCTTTTTTACAATTCTATGCAACTCAACTCAACTCATTTCCTCAACCTTTTGCCTCTGCCTTTTTTTCAGTCTCTTCTCATCATCCCTTTGAGGTTCCTGAACAATATAAAACACATTTTGCCGGTGGACCACAACCGATAAACCGTTGCATTGAGTATACTGATTATGCTTTGAAAAAGTTTTTCGCGTCCGTGTCGAAAATGCCCTGGTACCAAAACACCTTGTTTGTAATTACGGCCGATCACACGTCTTCCAATATTCAATTTGGTTCTCATCCAAACGTATTGGGCTATTACAACATACCTGTAATTTTCTTTAGTCCAAAAGAGGAGCTGACGGGTATCAAACCAGAAATTATTCAGCAGATTGATATTATGCCAACGGTGTTGGGGTATTTACATTTTGATGAGCCTTATGTGGCCTTTGGCCGGGATGCCTGGAATCAAGATAGGGAACCCTTTGCCTTCAATTATCGAGAGAATGTGTATCAGTTAATAAAGGGAAACTATTTTTTAGAATTTGATGGAACAAAATCAATCGGCTTATACGACCTTCGGGAGGATAGTTCGCTGCAACGAAATTTATTGACGGAACAACCCGAGGAGGCACAGCGCATGGAGCAATGGATGAAGGCCCTGATTCAACAGTACAACAACAGAATGATTGATAATAGATTGGTAATAAAATAGAAGTGTGCTGGGCGAGAGAATTTCTCAACGTGTCTTCCTATAAATCTCCTTACCCTTTTCGTTCCACTCAACCCGTACAAAGGATCGCGTGGCTTTATCGTAGGCTTCTTTCGGATAAGAGATAATTTTTTTTCGTTTACCATTTGGATAGTATTCAATCCAATCGTTTACCCGTTGATCAAACTTAAACTCTCCTACAACTGCAGGTTTTCCATTTTCATGGAAGAGGTAATAGTAGCCTTCGCGCTCACCGTATTCGATCGGAATTATTTCTTTTAATTTTTTACGCTCGAAAGGATCGTAGTAGGTAAGCTGAGATTCTTTTGGCCAGCCTTTAAAATATTTCTCCTTATCCAGCAGCACACTGTCTTTATCGTACTTCATCCAGCGACCATGCTTAGTGCCTTTGTAATAAATCCCTTGCTCCAGCACCAAGCCCCCAAGTAAAAAACGTTTGTACGGACCATGTACCAGAATGCCAACCTTGGGGTCAAATTTTGACGGTGCCGTTTTCCTGATTTCTTTCCGGGTGAAATCATACCAATACACATCGCGCACAAAGGTCTGTGGGGTCTCAGGTTTTTTCAGAATATAAAAAGTTTCAAAAGTGATGCGCTGACCGGTGCCTTTGCGGGTAAAGGCTTTTTTAGTTTTGATTCCGTAGAAGACCTTTTTCTTTGGCTTCTTCTTTTTGGGATTGGCAATGGGCTCTTCTTCTTGATCGAGATCTAAGGTAAAGGCGCCATCAACCGTAAAAGGTCTGTCCTCCGACTCAACGGGTTCATCTTGAGCGGCTAGTAGTCCGGGTAAGAAGAGCAGGAGAACAAACAAAAAGCGCATAAACATGAAACGAAGATACGGTAAATTTATTTTTCCGTGAACGCCAAGTCTGTGTCTGATAACGAGGTATGCCAATGGAGTGAGAATACTCTTTGCTGGAGAAAATCAATGATACTTAGTGAGTAAAATGATGGTACAAAGTTAGCCGTAAAGAAAAACTCCCCAGGATGAGTAGCATCCTGAGGAGTGTCTAGAAAGGTTGTAGTCTTAAACTTATAAAGCTTTTATCGCTGCTTCATAGTTAGGCTCTTGTCCTATTTCAGGAACCAATTCGCTGTGCTTCACTTTTCCATCGGCACCAATAACTACAACGGCACGTGCATCCAATGCTTCAAAAGCGCCATCCAAGATTTCAACGCCATAGGTTTTTGAAAAACCTTTGTTACGATAGTCACTCAACGTAACAACGTTGCTCAAGCCCTCTGCCCCACAAAAACGTTTCATTGCAAAAGGAAGGTCTTTAGAAATGCAAAGAACTACGGTATTGTTGAGCTTACTTGCTTCCGCATTGAATTTGCGAACGGAAGTAGCGCAAACGCCCGTGTCAATACTTGGAAAAATATTGAGCACAAGATTTTTACCAGCATAATTTTTTAGAGAGACTTCACTCATATCAGCCGTAGCGGTGAGTGTAAAATCCGGAGCTGAGTTGCCAACTACAGGAAGTTCCCCAATGGTGTTAATAGGCTTTCCGCCCAAGGTAATTTTTGCCATACGTATAGAATGTTTCGAAAATTAAAACAAACAGGCCTCCGGAAAGTTCGGAGGCCTGTCTACTATTTCATAAACATATAATCCACCGTAAGATTTAGCATGGCTTTCAAGCCCACCAACATACCACGCTCATCGATCATAAAGTCAGGCGTGTGATGTCCTACGGCATCTTTCGAAGGATCCTTATCAGGAGGACAAGCGCCAACGAAGAAGAAGAAACCAGGAACTTTTTGTTGGTAGAAAGCAAAATCTTCGGCACCGGTTACAGAAGGAATTCGCACCACGTTTCCATCACCGGCTGCCTTTTGTAAACTGGCCACCATTTTTTCGGTTAGAGCCGGATCATTATAGGTAACAGGAGTCATTTTTTGAATATCAATTTCTGCTGTTGCTCCCATGCTTTCTGCTACGTTGGTAACAATGCGTCTCATTTTTTCATGAATTTCATCCTGCATTTTGGTGTCCAGGGTACGAATGGTTCCGCCCATCTCTGCATACTCTGGAATAATGTTTTCACGGATACCGGCATTGATACGCCCTACCGTCACCACCGCAGGCTCTTGTGTTAAATTAACCGAGCGACTCACCACCGTCTGTAAGCTGTTAATGATTTGGGCCGACACAACGATCGGGTCAACGCCCATCCACGGAGCAGAACCGTGTGCTTGCTTACCATAAACTTTAATTTTAAACCAATCAGAGGCGGCCATTAGACCGGCAGGTTTGTAAGTGATTCTACCAAGCGGAGAAATGGATTGAATGTGGGCTCCAAAAATTACATCTACTTTGGGATTTTCTAGCACACCTTGCTTTACCATCAGGTTAGCTCCGCCTTCTTCACCAGCCGGGGCTCCTTCTTCTGCAGGCTGAAAGATAAACTTTACAGTGCCCTTCAACTCACTTTTATTCTTTGCTAAAATTTCGGCAGTAGCCATAAGCATGGCCACGTGGGTATCGTGTCCGCAGGCATGCATCACACCGGTTTCTTGTCCGTTAAACGTTGTTTTTTCTTTTGAAGCAAAGGGAAGACTGTTGCGTTCAGTAACGGGTAATGCGTCCATGTCAGCACGCAGCGCGATAACAGGGCCGGGTTTGCCTCCTTTTAAAATACCCACCACACCCGTGAAGGCCACTTTTTCCTGCACCTCAATACCTAAGGATTTTAAGTGAGCAGCAATTTTTTCACCTGTTTTAAATTCTCGATTGGAGAGCTCCGGGAATTGATGAATGTTTCTTCGCCACTCTATCATTTTGGATTCGATGGCCGTGGCTTGTTCCATCAGTTTACCCTGTAACTTCGGGTTTACCTGAGCAAAAAGTGCTGTGGATAGAAAAACCATCAGCATGCTTGTCGTAATTTTCTTCATAGGTTTAGGTAATAGTATGAATCCAAGGTATGAAAATGGAGGTGCGAAGCAAAGCGAATTCAGGATGTGGGTGAAGATCTTTACAAGTATGGTAGAAGCAAGGGAAAGAGTGCGTGTAAACACCCCGCAATTGTTGCTGATTGGTGAGCAGCGCATAATGCTTGTACAAACCAGGCAAGGATTTTTAGCGGTACAGGATTTCTGTACACACAATAAAGAGTCGCTAAGCAAGGGCATTGTTAACTATAAGGATGAAATTATTTGCCCCTGGCATGGCTACTGTTTTGATCTGCGCACCGGCCGCGAAAGCCAGGAGCGGTCGGTCGATTTGAAAACCTATCCGGTGCGTGAAGAAGAAGACGGTCTCTTTATAGATTTGTAGATTGATTGCAATCTGTTTCTTATTTTTTCGTTCTTTGCTGCAATGCTACTGAGACTTATTTACTGTTGTTTGTGTTTTTTATTTCTGTCGGTTTCGCACCTGCGCTTAGAGGCGCAAAGTATACCAGAATCGACAGAACGCTTTTGGGCAAAATTTACGATGTCAGGGGAGTTACCGGCACAACTTCTCAGTGGCCGTAGTGTATTATTTTATTCTGGTACGTTCAGCGAAAAGCAACTCGAACAAATTCAGCGATCGTATGCGGAGTCGGGCATTGATGCGGTTTATACCATACCCGTAGAAAGATTGCTGGGAGGCCATGATGTACGGCAAGCATTGTACACCAGTTTACAAAAGCGCGAAATCAGCAACTTGATTTTCATCCAAAAGAATTCAGAAGGGTTTCATCAGGTGGTGACCGTCTATAATGGACAGTCTACCTTTGTTTCAGATAAACAAAGTGCCTGGGAAAATACCAGCCCATCATTAAGTGAACTTTTGCAACAACTCAAGCGAGAGGCTCTTGCTTCTTTAAAGGTGCAGAACTTGTTGATTAATGAACAGCCAGAAACAGAATTACCCATTCGTATTTTTTCGGGTAGTCACATAGAAGGCTTCACCCCAGATTTGAAATCCGATCGCTTGGCCGTGCGCCTTACACCGTATGCAGAAGAGAACGAAATACTTAAACAACTTTGTGGTCAGTATCCTTTCAAAGTAGAGTTTGTGGAATTTACCATGACCGATGCAGAACTTCGGCAAAAGGGATTTTGGTATGTGTTGAATAGTGTTCGAGGTCCGCAGGCACAAATAAGGGAATTGCTTGGATATGCAGAAGCAAAAAGTGGCTCCCAAACTCAAAGCACCACTCTCACTCCTTCTAATACCAGCGAGATTCTCTGCAAATTTTACTTTAAGAAAATAGAGTTTGAGCACGTTTACCTAGGTAAGCAATGGGATGCATCTACCACCTGGCAGCAGGCTCTGGAAAATTTTATTGGGAATCTTAGAAAAGAGCTAAACCTTCCCCAAGGTTAGGCTTCTCTGGCATAGCGCTTGCTGCAATTCTATTGGTTAATAGAATGATGTATGAAGCGTTTAACGATTTTGGCCGTATTGCTGCTCAGCAGTTTTTTTGTAAACGCCTACACTTCGGGCATTGCCATTAGTACCAATAAAACATCAGTAGTGCAGGTTTTTGTAAATGGCAAACTGTACAACAAGGCACCCTCTAATTTTATCCGCATACGAAGCACCGAGGGCACTTTTCACTTGAAGGTAAAAATACTCAACCTGCAAAGCCGTACCTGGCAAGAGGTAGTAAAGACAGTGCACATTGCGAAAGGCTTCGAATACTTCTTTTCAATCGTTGAACAAGAAGGCAAGTCCCCTCAATTGAATCAAATAAAGCGCTATCCCATCTATTCAAAGTACTTCTTAAACTACTCGCTGTACACCAAGGGACATACCTCTTAAACAAAAGTTTCTTCCGTGTAAGTTTGGTGTACCTTCTAATAGGTAATCAAATTGTTTTTTTGCAAATTTATATTTTGCAAAACCTAAACTCATGAGAATACCTATACTCATCCTTTCTCTATTCCTTACATCCAGCGTTCTCGCTCAAAAGGTTTCAATTAAGCGGGTTGAAATAGCCGGAGAAAAGATTATTGTGCATTACGATTTAGAGGACAGCAATCCCAATAATGAATATCAAATAGCGCTTTATAGTTCACAAAGTAATTTCGCAACCGCGCTTACAAAAGTGAAAGGTGATGTTGGCAATGAGGTAAAGCCTGGCATCGATAGAAAGATTGAGTGGAGTGTAAAAGAAGAACTTGGCCCATACAAGGGTAGAATTTCCCTAGAGGTAAGAGGGAAACAATTTGTGTCGGTAGCTAAGTTTACCAACATAGTTTCATCAACAAAATTGAAGCGTGGAAAAAGCCACATAATTGCCTGGAAGCCCGGCAACAGTAACCCTGTGAACATCGAGTTCTTGAATGGCGGACAGCAAATTAGTGCGCAACTGAATCAACCAAATAATGGAGCTTACACACTTTACATTCCTAAAAACCAAAGCAAAGGCAAGGATTACATTATACGAATAACAGATACCCGCAATCAGCAGGATGTGGTAACCTCCAAACCTTTTATGGTAGTGCCAAAGGTTCCGCTGTTATTAAAAGTTTTACCTGTGTTGGCAGTGGGTGGCGCAGTGGCAGCCTTAGCAGGCGGAGCAGGTGGTGATGGTGGTGACGATACAACAACAGGAATTCAAAATCCCCCCTTTCCTACAGGCAACTAATCGTTATGTTTTAATTGAGATTTATGAAGATTTTAGTAACTCTATTTTTTGCGTCTCTACAATTGGTTCTCTTTTCTCAGGATATAACCATGACCCTGAAGGGAAGTCCTTCAGGTGGCAATATCCAGGATGTTGAAACAACATCAACCGGAAATATTTATGCTGCAGTTAGCGGGCAAGGCCTTTGGAAGTCTGTTGATAATGGCACAAGTTGGACGAAGGTAAATGTGTTGGGAGACAATGCGATTGTTGATATCGAAATAGATGCCGCCAACAACATCTATGTGAGTTCTAACTGGTATACCTTTTCATCCAGCGATGATGGCCTTACCTGGACTCGAAGAAACACCTCTCCGCTTGCTTTTGGATCAAATCAAAGTTGGACCATCAGGCAGATTAAACGAACAGGAACTCTCACCACATCGCCCATGTATGCTTTAATGAGCTACAATGGTCAATTAGCGAAGCAATCGGTGTTTAAATCTACCGACAATGGAACGAGTTGGACTGAGGTGTATAGCATATCAAATCTCGGTGAAAGAATAACAACCCTTGCAGTGAATGCGAGCGGTAATGTTTTTTTGAATGTGAACAATGAAGGCGTTTACAAAAGTGTTAATGGAAATTTTGGAACCTTCTCCTTATCCAACACTGGCTTACCAGTTTCCCCCTCACCGTCCACTAAAAAGCAATCGTTAATTTCATTGGTAGGAACCCTGTATGGAATTTTTGGAAATCAAGTCTTTAGAAGTTTGGATAATGCTGCAAACTGGGTTGAGGTAACACCTCCAGGAGCTTATTCAAATCTCTCCAGTGGATTAATCAGTGGGGCAGGATCAAATGTTTACATCATCACGCCCACCGATTTGCATTTTTGGAACGGTGCCACTTGGACTTCCACTGCGTATACATCATCCACTTTTAATGCAAACATTATCAATGCCTTTAAAGTAGTATCCACCTCCTTATTTTATGTCGGGGATAATCTTGGAATAAGTAGTTCTAACAATGGTACTTTGTGGACCTTAAAGGCAGAAGGGCTGCAGGGATTATCATTTGCAAATACCACTCAAAGCCTAGTTACTACCAATGGGAATTTTTACACTCAGTCCAACCCCGTGTTTTCCTCTGTGGATGACGGAGTAACCTGGACACGCAACCAATTATTGCACACAAACTTATCCACCCAGTATACACGCATTCTTCCCTTTAGCGATGGTCGCTTTTTTGCCGCGAGTGGTGGAGGTGGTAGCTTCTCCTCCAATAACTATGGCGAAACCTGGACAGCAGAAGCACCCCCCGCAACCACACCCTTCCTGACCAATGATAACGACATTATTTATGCATACGCCACCCCCACCACTGTTCATAAATCAATCGACAGAGGGGTCACCTGGACCAGTCATACAATAACAGGCCTACCATTTTCCCTCTCTATATTCACAGGTTCCAGTTATTTTTACGCAGATGGTCATCTTTACTTTGCAGTAACCGACTTAACAGGGTCACCCAGTGTTGTGCGTTTCTTCAAAGTTAATGTGACAACTTGGGCGGCTACTGTTATTCCATCGCCTCCTTCGGCTGTTACTTTTAATATTGGTAGTGAATCCATCGCCAAACATGGAAATACACTTTTTATTGCCAGCCGAAATGGGTCAACAAATCAACTATCAGTTTCTACAAATGAAGGACTGACTTGGACAACTTCTAATGTTCCAGGAATTATAAACGCCAGTTTTTTCGTGACGCACAACGGATATCCTGTGTACTTTACAACAACAGGATTGGGTCGCATATCTCGCGATGCGGGTGCTACGTGGTTGTCAATCAACCTAGGATTCGGATCAACTGATTTTTATAACCCTCGCGCAGCCTTGATAGATGATGAAGGGTATTTGATTGTAATGTTTGATGCGAAGGGCTTATATAAAAGCGATACGAAGATACAGTTGCCGGAAGCTCCAACCAATCTCACGCTCCTTGGCTCTACCTTCAATGGATTCAGAATAGAAGCAGACGATAATAGTACGAATGAAGATTCCTTCACGGTGGAAGTTTCAATTGGCAATAACACCAATTATGATAGCGTTGCCACCATCGTCTCCAATAATTTTGAAAAGGTACTGCTTGCCTTAAGTGCTAATCCAGAAACAACCTATTACGTCAGATTAAAGGCGGTGAATGGTGCTGGTTCTTCAAGTTACAGCAATGAGCTGATGGTAACTACTCCAGCGCGCTGCTCCACCCCCCTGCCGCAGGGCCGAAGTTGGAGTCTAACCACCTTAAACGAAAGCGGATTGGGAGTTCGTACGAGTGCAAATGTTACCCTTATCGGATCGCGTTTTGATGATTACACGTATACTATCTCCTCAGTCACGGGAAGTTCCCCTAATTGGCCAAGTCCTTACCCAGCCACAGGAAGTAGCGGTAGTTTGGTTGTTAATTGTGGGTCAGTTTTAACAACCTTTACCACCAATTCAACTTATGTAATGGATGGAAACGGTACCTGGAATCCTACCACCAACACCCTCACCATAAAATGGAAAGTAAACCAGTCGGGATCAACAGTAACTCCTTTTTCAGAAACATCGGTGTTAACCCTTAACGCAACGGATCCGATACCGATAGCACCTATTCAACCCTTTGTTGCGGCCTCTGCCAATAACGCGATCTTAATTAGCTGGACCGGATACCCTAATTATGCATCGCATATGGTGGTAGAGCGTGCAACGATTAGCACAGGTCCATGGACTGAAGTGGGCCGGCAGGTGGCGCCTAAAGTTTTGTTGGAAGATAAGACCACCACTTTTATAGAAGGTCAAACTTATTTTTATCGGTTAAGAGGTTCGAATGCTACAGGTGATGGAATAAATAGCGCAACGACTTCTCTGATTTTTGCAAAACCACTTTTTGAAACAATAGCTACCCATACCTTACCCTCCTATTCATCTAGGGTGAGCACTGCCTGGATCGATGTGAACAACGATGGGTTCGATGATCTGTTTTACACGAATAGTAGTTCCGCCAATGTTGCCAACTTCCTTATAAACAAAGGCGATGGAACTTTTGAGGTGAAGCCTTTCGGGGCATCCTCACAGGTTCAATATTTTTATTCAAAGTTTGGTGATTTCAATAATGATGGAAACATTGATATGGTTTCGCAGGTTCGCGATTTTAACAATGGAGGAACCAAACTCTATAATCAAATTTTTAGTGGAGATGGACAAGGCAACTTCACCAGTGTCTACACCTCACCACTTAACGCGGTTTCTCCCAATGGCCAAGTACAAATCATGGACTACAACCGCGATGGGTTGCTGGATGTTATACTGGGCAGTAATCGGACAAACGGTACTGTAACCGAGTATACGTTGTACATGCTGCAAAATATGGGCAATAACACCTTTCAAAAAGCCTTCGATTTCTTCACAAATGAGGCTAATACGACTGCCATAAATTTGTCCCCTATTGATTTAAATAATGATGATATACTCGACCTGTTTATAACAGGAAGCTTTGACGCCTCCACCAACAACATTCGCTATTACCAGGGTAATGCGGACAATACCTTTACCCTCACCACCCCACCGGTTCTTCCTGGTCTGAATGGAGCCAACACAATTTTTTCTCACGATTGGGGAGACATCGATAATGATGGGGATCTGGACTTTCTCCTTACTCAGGGGGTTGTAAATCCCACCCGTTCGTTATATCGCAATAATGGAAACGGGTCATTCACTAACTTTACAGGAAGTGCCATTGCGGAAGTAAATGTGTCCACCAGTACCGCTGCTACCTTTGGAGATTTCAACAACGATGGAGCACTTGATATTGTAGCAAATCATTCTGCTGCTGGTAATCCAACCGCTCCTCAGGGGTACATCTTTCTTAGTAACTTAAATCAAAATTCTGCAGCTTTTGCCTCGGCAACAGGCTCCAATACCTTTAACAAAAAGGAAGGCGAAGTAGTAAACAGTGCCTTTGTATCTAACAATGGATACAATTTATCCGACTTCAACAAAGACGGTTATCTTGATCTCTCAAATTCCTGGTCTGACCCGGATGCAAGAATTTTTAAGAACAACCAACTTGGGACTGGTAATTGGATAGGCATAAAGTTGGTCGGTGTACAATCTAACCGAAGTGCAATTGGATCACGCATACGCGTTACAGCTGGCAGTACTGTGAGACAGCGGCATGTGTATGCCATTGCTGGTGGTATTTTTACGGGCCAACATAGCCTAGTTCAACATGTTGGATTGGGTAATTACACAGGGGCACTCTTGGTGGAAGTAACCTGGCCAAATGGTAGGAAGCAGCTTGTGAGTGTAGCAGCTGTAAACCAGTTTGTCACTATTACAGAAGATACCGATGGACCTGTCTTCTCTAACTTTCTTCCGGGTACAGGCACTTCTAACATTTCTTCCTCTACCAAGCTGGAGTTTACCCTGAATGAAGAGAACACTGCAATAGCAGGAAAGAAAATTAACATAGTTAAAAAATCTACCGCCACCGTAGTGTTTAGTCTGGATGTAACAGCAGGGGTAAAAACAAATAACACCTATGTTTTTACGCTTCCATCAAAACTTGAATTAGGCGTGGAGTACGAGGTAAGTGTTGATGCGGGAGCATTCAAAGATGTCTTTCAAAACGAATCTCCTGCAGTTGCAGCAACCTCCTGGTTATTTACGGTTGGTCAAGGCCCTTTGCTAACCGCCAAAACCCCAGCGAATGCAAGCACCGGAATTGCAGTTACGCAGACTTTGTCTGCAACCTTTAGTGTTAACGTTACCGCGGTTAGTGGCAAAGCCATTCGTGTGCAGAGTGGATCAGAAACGTATTTAACGGTTGATGCAACCGCAGTGGCCATTGCCGGAAACGTGGTAACCATTAATGCGCCTGTTGCTAACTGGCCATATCTGAAGTCTCTTACAGTTAGTATTGATGCGGGTGCCTTTGTAGACAATGTCAATAATGATTTCTCAGGTTTGAATGATAACTCATGGACCTTCACAACCGTAGAGGAGCCAGACATTACTGGTCCTGTTTTAAATTATAATCCAGTAAGCCTTTCGGTTTTGGACAAAGGCTTTTCACCAGCCAATCTTTCGATTGATGTTACCGATAATAAAGCAGTAACCTCTGTAACCATGTTTCATCGAAAACTATCTGCCTCTGCATTTACGGAGCTTGCGCTTACCGCCCCAACTTCAGGGAGTAACTGGACAACGCAGGTTCTGAATACCATGGCAGACGATATGGGACTTGAGTATTACTTTGAGGCATTGGATGCAGCGGGTAATAAAAGCCGAAGCCCTTCTGAAGTGGACGAGCACTACACATCGTCTATTCGCTTCACAGCTGCGAACGCACCCAAAATTAGTCTTAGCGGTGAAGGCACGGTAGAGAGTTGGAGAATTGTGGCCGTTCCGTATGAACTGGAGAATGGTAATTTTCAAATTGCAGATGTATTTCAATCGTTTGGTGCTGCTGGGGAAGAATCTTGGAGAATAATTCGATACGACAAAACAGGCACAACAGAGAAATGGCTGGAGTTTCCTGACTTTTCAACACTCGAACGAGGGAAGGGATATTTCATGAATTCTATAGGAGCGAAAGAGGCTGTTTTTAATAACGCCACTTCTCCAAAATTCACGCGTTCAAACTTGTTCACACTTAACCTGGTTCCTGGCTGGAATCAAATTGGCAATCCATACACGGTTGCCATTAATTGGGAAGATGTGAGAACTTTTAACAATGTAACGGGCAATGTGGGAGTGTTAAAGCTTTATACCAATGGACAATATACCAATGGGAATGCCTTGCAAGTAGGACAGGGTGCTTTTGTGAATGTACAAACAGCCGTAACAGTATCTATACCAATGCCCGGGCAAACAAGTGGTGCTCGCATGAAGAATGACTTTAGTAAAGACCTGGCTTCTTCAACCTGGCAAGTGCCACTCATTGTGGAACAGGGGTACATTCGCAACGAATTTGCCGGTGTCGGTATGCACCCACAGGCATCTGCTTCCTATGATGAGTTTGACGATTTTAATGCACCCCGATTCTTTGATTTTGCAGAAATCAATTTCTCTCATCCGGAGCATTTTCAAGGAAGATTTGCCCGCGACATTGTAGCAACAGCGCAAACACACACCTGGTCTTTTACGGTAAATTCTAATCTGGAAGATCTTGCTGTTATCCGGTGGGACAATACCAGCTTTGGTAACAATCAAAAGGATTTACTACTGGTTGATGAAACAACGCTCTTAGTGATTGACATGCGCTCGGAAAATCAGTATAGCTTTAATCCAAAAGAATCCAGGGATTTTAAGATATACTTTGGTGAAGGTGTAAAAGACGAAATTTCAGTTCAAGAGTTTGTTGTGGGGCAAGCCTATCCGAACCCTACATCAGGAGAAACAAAAATTCGATTTTCGCTTCCTCAAAAGGGAGGAGAGAATCAGTTGGTAAGTGTAAGTGTTAAAGATGCACTCGGAAAGGATGTAGGAATGGTTCACAATGGCATTTTTACAAGTGGATATCATGAACTTTCTTTTGATGCATCAGCATGGCAAGCAACCGATGGCTTGCTGTTGATGACGATGAGTGTATCAAACTACGAAGGAAAGAGTCTTAAACAACTTAAAATAATGGTCAAAAAATAACTTTATCATGAAACGAATTCTGTACCCAATGGTGTTAGCGATTCTGTGTTTTGCCAATGCAAAAGCGCAGAACGTGAGTACACGTACCAACGAGTTCGAAGTGGATTTTAGCGATTCTAAAAAGCTTGCTTACTCCACCATCCCAGTGATCAACTGGATTACGCCCGTGCAGGAAACCAATTATGCACAGGAGAATAAGTTTAAAATTCGAGTAGAGATTGACTCGGATAAGCCTATCAAGAGTATCATCATCAACGTTAAGGAAAATGAACAAGCGGCCTCTCGGGGCAGCTCTTCTATAACACCCACAGAAGCTGAAAACCGGCATACAGTGGTGGAAAAAAGCATCACCTTAATGGAGGGAGAAAATCTATTAGAAATAATAGCAGAGAATGAGGATGGGCAAAAAACAGTAAGCTATCGCAAGGTAACCGTAGGCAACGCCTCACTAGCAGATGCTACCAAACTGGACCGAACTGATTATGCATTAATTTTTGCAACAGATGAGTACGATCACTGGGGCGATTTGGTAAATCCAGTTTTCGATTCGCGTACTATTGCTAACGAATTAAAAACCACTTACGGTTTTAAGGTAGAACTCGTTGAGAACGGGACGCAATCGGAAGTGCTGAAGAAGATAAGAGAATATGCAGAGAAGAAATATAAACCGCTGGACCAGCTCTTCATTTTTTTTGCCGGTCATGGCAACTATGATCAAACTTTCGGAGAGGGCTTTGTGGTAACGAAAGAGTCGTTGGTAAATGATGAAGCAAAAACTACCTATCTATCACACAACCGTCTTCGCTCTATTATTAACAACATTCCCAGCGATCATATTTTCTTAGCAATGGATGTTTGCTTTGGAGGCACATTTGATCAGGCGTTGGCTTCTTCGCGCGGTATGGATGAAGAAACATACAAGGAGCAAAACACGGCTGAGTTTATTACCCGCAAGCTCACCTATAAGACCAGAAGATTTTTGACTTCGGGTGGTAAGACTTATGTGTCGGATGGTATCGCGGGTAAGCATTCGCCCTTCGCCAAGAATTTTATTGAGGCGCTGCGGGGCAGAGGGGGACGTGATGGTATTCTTACCTTACCAGAAATTTATTCGTACGTGGAGAAATTAAAAATACAGCCACGCTTTGGTGAATTTGGCGACAATGCACCAGGTAGTGATTTTATTTTTATAGCCAAGTAGAATCAGAGCATGGAA
>LNEN01000084.1 GCA_001464155.1 Cytophagales bacterium Ga0077538
CTAGTGTTATTCAATGAAGCCTTAGAGTTGCTTCAAGGTGTAAAGACTCCTTCAGTAGTAAAAATCTCTGCTTGTCAGAATAAGAAGGCACTTGCTTTACTAAGATCCGGCAGGGTTACAGAAGCCCAAGCAGAATATCAAATGTCGTTGAACAGACTGAATGGTGTAGTTTCAAATGAATGGATTGTTGCCAACAATGGTTTGTCGATTGTCTTCCAACAATTGGGTGAATATGACAAAGCAGATTCGGTAATAGTGAAGCTGTTTGCCGCGTACGATCAAGGTGTACAAGAGGATATGACTTTCGCTTCTGTCCTCAACAATTACGCCTCACTAAAACAAATTGAAGGACAACTCTTGACCTCCAGGGATTTATTACAACAGGCAGCCAACGTAACACGAAAAAATGCCGGAGTGCTTAATTTGTCCTACGCCACTGCGTTGGAGAATATAGCTTTTGTGAATTTACAAATGGGGGAATTGGAGCCGGCAAAAGTGGCTATCGATTCAGTATTATTATTGGTAGAGAAAATTTTGGGGACAAACGCTGAGGAATATGCCTCTGCGCTGATAAACCTGGGAAGGTACTATCAATACGCTGGCGATTTCTCGAAGGCAGAACCACAATTTAAAAGGGCTCTTGCTATTCTGGAAAAATCAAGTTCAGGAACACAGGCCCAAAAAATATTATGATGAAGCTGAACCATTGTATTTAAAATCCAAGAAATTAATTGAAGGTCAATTTGGAGGAATGCATGCTGAATATTCCACCACCTTGCAGAACCTGGCCACGCTTTACCAACTACAGGGTAAGTACAAAGAAGCAGAAAGTCTTTTGCTTCAATCTCTTGAAATTGACAAAAAAACTTTTGGTGATACACATCCTCAATATGGTATCAGTTTACAGAACTTGGCGACCGTGTATCAAAAGCAAGGTGATTTTGCGAAAGCCCAACCCTTGCTTGAACAGGTTCTTCTCATTACAGAAAATTCCGTTGGGAAGGATCACCCATCTTATTCTATTACATTAAGTAATCTGGCGGCACTTTATCAAGTTCCACGCCAACCAGAGAAGTCTGAAAAAGCCTGGCGCGAAAGTGTAGAATTGCGCAGACGTATTTTGGGAGAGAAACATCCTGACTATGCCCGATCGCTTTATGGCTTAGCGACTATTACTTTTGCCAAGGGACAATTGGTGGAGGCTAAATCTTTATATGAAAAAGTGGTTGCCAATTACCTCGAACAAATCCGTGAAAACTTCCCCTCTATGAGCGAGAAGGAGAAGGGAGCCTTTTATGCCAAGATTAAGCCTGTGTTTGATACGTACCAGGATTTTTGCGTTCAATATTATTACCGGAATAAGCAAGATCCTCAAGCAACTATCGTGTTGAAGGAATTGTACGACATTCAGTTAGCCACGAAAGCAATTTTACTAAATGCAACCAACAAGGTCCGTACGCGTATTTTAACAAGTGGAGATCCAGACTTGATTAAGAACTTTCAGCAATGGATTGCTATAAAGGAAGAGATTGTTCGTTACTATTCGCTTTCTGAAGAAGAGAGGAAAGAGCAAGTGGTGAATGTAAGTAATCTGCAACAGCAAGCAAACGATCTTGAAAAAGCGCTATCGTCAAAAAGTGAATCGTTTAAATCACAGTTCGACCAGCAGGTAATACAAACGGAACAAGTAGCTTCTACTCTAAAATCAGATGAAGCTGCGGTAGAGATTATTCGACTGAAGCGAAAATTCGAAAAAGACTCAGTTTACTACGTTGGCTTGATTTTGAAACCTGGGAATCCTACTCCGGATCTTATTATTTGGCCGTATGGCACCAAGTTGGAAACACGTTACTATCGGTATCATCGAAACACGATAAAATTCAGGTATGAGGATTCACTTTCGTATAAACATTTCTGGTTGCCTCTGGAGGCGGGCCTTGCAGGTGTACGCCATGCATTCATAAGCAGTGATGGTATTTTTAATAAAGTGAATGTCAACACCCTGCGCAATCCAAAAACGAAGCAATGGGTGCTCGACAATGTATCGATTGGTTTAGTAAGTAATACAAGTGAAGTGTATACCAATTCTCAGATTAAGAGTGCTTCGTCTAACTCAGCTTATTTGTTTGGTGCTGTTGATTTTAACGGAGGAGTGCAAGTAGTGGGTACTACTCGTTCTCTGGCGCGCTCGTATGGTTTTACCGATAATGTTATCCCTAATTTGCCAGCTACCGAGAAAGAGGTGGACGAAATTGGAGTCTTATTGACACAACAACAATGGACATCCCAACGCTTTAAAACAGTGGAGGCCAGTGAAGATAATTTAAAGAAGCTGGATAATCCTAAACTCATTCACATTGCTACACATGGCTATTTTATGAGCGATGTTGATTTGGATGATCGCGAAGGAGATGAAGCGGCATTTTTTAACAATCCTTTGTTACGGTCAGGAATTTTGTTGGCAGGTGCCGCGCAACGCAGAGCATTCGCTAGTATCGAAACTGGTGAAGATGGTGCCTTGTCTGCTTACGAAGCCATGAATCTTTATTTGGATAATACTGATTTGGTGGTCTTGTCTGCCTGCGAAACAGGTTTAGGAGAAGTGCGAAATGGAGAGGGTGTTTATGGCTTGCAGCGATCCTTTCTGGTAGCAGGTTCAAAAGCGGTAATGATGAGTTTGTGGCAAGTAGATGATGTAGCGACTCAGGAGTTGATGGTGAAGTTTTATTCCTTGTGGCTGAGCACAGGAAACAGACAGGAGGCTTTTCGCCAGGCACAAATTGCATTGAAAGAGAAATACAGCGATCCGTATTTTTGGGGAGCCTTTGTAATGATTGGGAACTAAGGAATGACTATGATTCGGTTATATATTTTTGTCTTGTGTTGCTTGTCTATAGGGAAGGGCTGGTCACAAACAACACCCACCACAACAGGAGTGGTTGATTCTTCAGCGCTCTATGCCGCAACTAAAAAGCCAGCCATAAGTGATGGCAAGGTAAGAGAGTTTGCTCCCTCAATTACTGCTGACGGAAAGAAGATTTTTTTTGAAGCAAGTGTAACCGGTGGAAAGTATCGTCTATTCGAAGCATACCAATTAGCTGACGGAAGTTGGGGAAATGTGGCAGATGTGAAGGATATTAATTCTAAAGTTGATTCTACCGACCTGATCGGTGGTCCGAGTATTAGTTTTGATGGAAACGTCTTGTATTTTTTTCGGTCCGTGGGCTTCACTGGCAATCATGACATTTTTTATTCTGTCCGCCAGAAGGATGGGTGGGGAGAACCCACACCCATAGGTTTGCCAATCAATACCGATGGGTATGAGGCCTTTCCCTCTATCAGTGCTGATGGCTCTACCCTGTATTTTGTTCGGGAGAATAAGACAGGTCCAACCAGCAGAGAGCTACGCAAACAGGAAGAGATGTTTTGTACATCTATCTATCGTTCAGTCAAAAACCCGGACGGAACATGGGGTAAGCCAGAACGACTACCGCTACCGGTAAATCAGGATTGTGAAAAAGCGCCTCGCATCATGGCAGATGGTAAGACGTTAATTTTTTCTTCTAACAGACCGGGAGGCTCGGGAGATTATGATTTGTATCAAACTCAGCTGACTACATTGGGTACGTGGACAATACCTGTGCCCTTAACGTTTGTAAATACTCCTCAGAGCGATCAGCTCCCCTGTATTTCTGCACAAGGCGATAAAATGTTTTATACCTATAATGATCAAGATATCTACTCCGTTACGATTCCATATCAGCTTCGCCAATTCACGAACAACATTGTACAAGGAAAAGTGGTGGATAGAGACACTCGAGTGGGTATAGGAGTAGAGATTATTATTACAGATGCACTTACTTCTGAAGTAGTGTCTACTCTTGGAAACAATGAGGAAGATGGACAGTATACAATTGTATTACCCGTAGGACGAAGCTTTAATATTGAGTTCAGGAAAGACGGTTACTCCAGTTATTTGTACGCCCTCGATTTAAGATCGCAAAAGCGCTATCAGGAAATCAATCTTGATATTGAATTGTTTAAATCCGTAAAGTTGAGCCTTCATATTAATGATAAGGAATTATTTGAGCCTATTGGGGCGGAGGTGAAAATCAGACGAAAAGGAGAAAGCAGCTTCATGAGTGACACTAAGAATGATCCTGCCACAGGGATACTCTCTACTGAATTGCCAATTGGCCACGCCTATGAATTAATAATTTCATCCAAAGATTTTAAAGGAGCGATTTTGGATTTTGACACAAAAGGTTTGGTGGTGTACAGAAACTTTGAAAAATATATTGAACTGATTCCTGAAAAGAAGGAAGTGATGATCAATGTGGCTGACATCTCTAATAATTCAAAAGTTAAATCCAAAGTAATTCTCCGCAACAAAGATCGAGACGAGGTCATTGAGGTTTCTGGAAATCAGATGGTGTCACTCAGGGCAGGGGATCGCTATGAAGTGGAAGTTACCAGCGATGCGGGTTATGCCTTTGAATCAGGCACACTGGATGTAGCGGCAGGCGGTGCAAAAGGATTAGAGTTTAAACTTCAGAAATTGGAAGCCGAAGCAAAGCTAACCCTGAAGGATATCAACTTCGAATCGAATTCCGCACAACTAACGGATGTTTCCTACACTGAGTTAGACCGTGTTGTGAAACTACTTCAGGAAAATCCCTCTCTGAAAGTGGAAGTGGCGGCTCATACCGATGATGTTGGTTCGGATACCTACAATTCAGTGCTATCTAAGAAACGCGCACAAAGTGTAGCAGACTATTTAAGCAAGAATAAAATTTCGACTAGTCAATTCACCAACCAGGGGTATGGAGAGAAGATGCCAAAGGTCCCTAATTCCTCTGAGGAGAATCGCGCTACCAATAGACGAGTGGAGTTAAAGATTATTAGCATATAGAGATGAAAAAAATACTTACACTACTTGCCATCGTTATTTCTGTGGCCTCGTATGCGCAGCGCACAAAGTATAAAGACCTGTTTCCGGAATTGGCCACCATGTCCTCCTCTGAGCAATTGTCTTCCTTGCGCGATTTTCTTGGGTATGAATTAGATCATCCTAATGCTAACTTCCGGTTGGCTCTGTTGCATGAGAAGTATTATTTGCAGGCAGACCCACTCACACAATACGAGAGTGTTATGGCGCATGCGGCCGAAGCATCCAAACGCTTTCTTAAGTCAAAGCAACTAGTTACTGAACAACAAGTCAGGAGTGATAATGAGTATTATGCTCCGATTTTTGGACAACTCGATTCTAAGGGTAAGTTATATGCACCCTTTCCCCTTGTCCAGACTAAAATCCAAAATGGATATGATTCAGCCAACCTAATACAACAGAAGCTTCCGAATATTTACAAAGCGTTCACGAAGAGTGTTAATCAATACGATAAGGCTGTTAAATTATTCTCGACAATTAACACAACGTATAAATCCGAGGAAGATATTCTGATGTTTTATAATGATGAATTCAATGGTCAATTGGATCAACTTTCCATGCATTATGATTCGGCTCTCGTTTACTTTCAACAGTACCAAACATTAACGGCTGAGTATCCTCTAAAGAAATACAAACAAGGCCAAACGGTAAAAGAAATTAAAACCTACCGATTAGATGGCTTAATTACTAAAATGACTTTTCTGGAAAGTAATGTTGTTTTTTGGAATTATAAAAAATGGGCGGATCAAATTAAACAAACGTATCGGAAGGAGATCCTGCCCATGAAACTACAACTCTTCAATAATCATCGTTCGTTAGATGCCATATTGGCAAAAGCAGCGACTGATCCATCTGCGAAGCCGGCAAAGATTGAGAAAGCATTGATCTACAATTTGAATAATTATGATAAAAACTCACTGGCGTTGGCGCTGCTTCGTTACAAAGCATTTAAGCAGGAGTGGCTTCTGAAAACTACTGCAATCACCACGGATACTCTCCTTAATCAGCAGCTAGAGTTATACAGTACGCTTATTCAACAGAACCGTATAGCGGATAGTTTAAGCAGGATGGTGCAGGCAAGTGTTAATGGCGAGAGTGTTACTAAGCATAAGGATTTTCTGGAAGTGTTTTATAAAGGCAGTACTGGGCTTCAAACCTTTCTGACAGAAGAGAGAAAGATCATTGATAACTCCTTAAATGATTATCAGGGTGTTTTGAGACTCAACTTGTTGAAATTGCTGGACGAGTCAGAGCC
This sequence comes from Cytophagales bacterium Ga0077538, assembly GCA_001464155.1. Classification (GTDB taxonomy): domain Bacteria; phylum Bacteroidota; class Bacteroidia; order Cytophagales; family Cyclobacteriaceae; genus Chryseotalea. The sequence goes on from LNEN01000084.1 coordinate 6,204, forward strand.
AATGACAAATAAGTATTTGAAAATTGGAGCCAGCAACGTTCCATTATTTGTAACCGATACGATTTCAAAAACACTAGGTAATAATTTTTTGGTAACTACCAAAAAGCTACTCAGTGCTGATGGCAGTATGTATTTATTTGGTGTAAGCAAACCAGATAAAAAGGCAAATAATTTGGTTCCTTATGTTGCCAGAGTAAACCCTGATGGAAAGGCGGGCTGGATTCAAAATTATAATTTATCAGTTGACAGTGCTGTGGTGGATGCCAATAGCATTATTGCAGCGGCTGTATTAACGCAAGAGGGATGTGCTTTTGTTGTTAACTCAGCACACCTTTCCCGTGGAGATAAGGCAAATACCTTGATTTATATTACTGAAAAGAAGGAGGAGAAATTCAAAAAACGCTTGAAGGAGACTGCGATCGTTCGTGATTTGATATACGTGGAAGAATCGAACACGTTCGTGATGAGCTTTAAAGGTAATTCGGAAGAGCAGAATTTTTCTGATCTTGAAAACATGGCGGTGATGAGCATTAACGCTTTAGGTGATTTAGTGTGGAGAAGTGATATAGCGGTGGCGGGCACTCTTCAAAATCTGCTTCGCGTGCGCGATGGCTTTGTGCTGGCTGGAAATTACACGTTCATTAAAGATACAAAGGGAAAGGAGTACAGAACACGTCTGGCGTCTGGTCAATCGAATCCATATTTGATAAAGTTAAGTGAGAGAGGAGACGTTCAGCGCGTGCTTCCCCTCGCCTCTGAAAAATCGATTTACTTGAATACTTTAGTGAAGGTGAATGATGGCTCCATTAATCTGTTGGCCTATGAAGCGACCTTTGATCAGGCTAAAGGAAAAACAGCCGCTGATAAGCCTGAGAAACATGTAATGGTCAATTACGAACTAAAGGTGATCTGCTCTACTCTTTAAGACAAGAAGAAAGGGTTGCACTTACTTCCTTAACGTCTACGATGCCACGTTGATGAGACCAAGTATTATACACGTAAGTGGTGATTTCAGCAATCTCCAAATCAGTAAGGGTAGAAATGCCGGGCATTTTTTGATTGTAATTTTTCCCATTGACAAGTATTGCTCCCTCCTTGCCATTCCGGATAAGACAAAGAACCTCTTCAAAGTTGTTTGTTAGATAGTCAGATGTGTCGAGCGGAGGATACACCAAGCCTAGTCCTCTTCCGTTTTTTTGATGACAATTACTACAGTATTGGATGTACAAGCGCTCACCTTGTATGTAATACTGCTGGTATTTGGTAGATGCATCCTTCTTATTTTCACTTTTAGGAGAGCATGCGATTGAGAGTAGCAGCAATAGTAAAAAGTGATGCCAATTGTACATTGTCAATTGACCCTTGTTAATTAGAAGCATACTCATTCTTCAGGCGCTTAATATCCTGAATAAGTTTGTTTACTTCTTCCTCCTTGGTTCCATCATATTTTCCACGAATCCGTTGCTGCTTATCAAGCAAAAGAAAGGCACCACTGTGGATAAACCCATCGGGTTCATTTTCATCCGCCATAGCGGTGGCAAAATAGCTGGTTTGTGCAATCTTATAAATGGAGTCCTGCACACCGGTGACAAAATGCCATTTACTGCTTTCTACTCCCAGGCGATTGGCAAAGTCATGAAGTAAGGCAACGGTATCATATTCAGGATCGATGGTGTGAGAGAGTATGAGTACATCCGGATCATTTTTCAACGAATCGTAGACACGCAACATTTGTGTTTTCATAATGGGGCAAATGGTGCGGCAAGAGGTAAAGAAAAAATCTGCGATATAAATTTTACCACGAAAGGTCTCATTGGTAACAAGGGCACTGTCTTGATCTACAAACTGAAAAGGTGCAATTGTGTGAAATACGGTATCTCCATTCTCGATGTAGCGCTCACCAAAAACAGGCAGAGGTTTTTCTTCTTTTTTTGCGGTGCATGCCACGATCATCATACTAAAAACGATCAGTGCTGCTATGCTAAATTTTAATTGTTGAATGTCGAATTTCATATTAGCTCCTGTATTTTTTATAAATCTTCATCCCCGCAAGAATCAGAAAGGTAATAACAAGTAATCCTACAAGTCCCCACACCATACTTAATGCACTTTTCAGCACAATTAGAAAAACGATGCTAATGAGAAACAGAGTGGCCACTTCATTCCAAAAGCGCAATTGGCCTGATGTGTAGCGCGCCTCACCTTTTTTTAGTTTGTTGAAGATTACCTGAAGTGAAAAGTGATAGAGGTATAAGAAAAAGACCAGACTCAGTTTTAAGTGCATGAAGGAGAGCTTCAGCCATTCAGGCTGATTAATCAGCATGGCGGTACCCATACCTAGAGTGATGATGGCCGAGGGCCAGGTAATCCCATACCAAAGACGAGAAGCCATGAGAGTAAAATTCCTTAACAGAATACCTTTCTCCGGTTCGGCCTTGTCTAAGGCTTCGCGCATGTAAATGAGTAAGCGAGGCATGTAGAAAAGGCCGGCAAACCAGGTCACAATAAAAATGATGTGTACAGCTTTGAGATATAGAAATGTCATGTAAGTAGTGTGATGCTATCACCTTCCTGCACAAAGGTATGGTCTATTGCTAAAAGATTTTGTCCAAAGTAAATTTTATTATCCCACTTTCTATAAGTAGCGAGTGTGCGAAGAGGTTCACTGCCTTTTGCTGCGGTCTCCTGATCAATGGTTGTCAAGACGCAGCGACTACAGGGTTTCACTCCGAGAAACCGGTTCGCACCGATAACAAACTCCTTCCAAGTATCTTCCTCAAAAGGTCGGCCACCACTGAATACAAAATTAGGCCGAAAGCGATTCATGAGTAAGGCAACCTCCATTCTGTTGTTAAGGTCAGCTAAGGATGCTTCACCAATAATGAGAAAAGGATAGCCGTCAGCCAGGCTAACGTTCTCCTGATTGGGAGCAAATCGCGGGTCAACGGCACGAATATTTTCTTCCGGAAAGTAAACCAACTTGCAGGGTATAGAAAGCATCTCAGAGAACCACCGGCTACTTTCTTCGCTGACCTCAAAAGCCCTCACGGTATCATCCCAAATAGTTACTTCTTTTGAATCGTTTACGCTAGAGGGTTTCAATAGAATTGAATGGTTACTTAATTTCTGAGTATGGGTAATTGTTAATTGTTCATTGTTAATGGTCAATTTGAAGAGTGCCATTTCTGGATGAATGCGCTGCGTTAAGAATTTACCTTCCTCATTCACCAACATCCAGCGCCTGTCATACGCTAAGCCTTTCTCTAACACCTTGGCTTCTTTGAGTCGAATGCCACCTAGTGATTTAATGGGATAAATCCATATTTCGGTGAGGGTTAAACCAGTCATGAAACTTTTCTGTTAAATTTATTGCTAACATACACAAATCCCCCTTGTTATGGAGAATACACAGGCACTTTGGTACTTTGAGAGCGTTAACCTCTATAATATTTTATGTCCGCACAAGGTAAAGCCAATGGGTGATACGCATGAATTCAGAAAATTTAAGCGAGATCAAATTGTGTACCGCCCCAACGAGCCATCACACTATATTTATATGGTGGCCGAAGGACGTATCAAAATTGGACATTACCTGGAAGATGGCAAAGAAGTAGTAAAGGCCATTCTCACCAAAGGAGAAATTTTTGGTGAGTTGGCCTTGGCAGGCGAAGAGAAGCGCACAGACTACGCACAGGCAATGGATGAAGGAACGTCTATTTGCCCCATGAGTATTGATGATTTGAAGGCACTGATGTGGGAAGATAAGGAACTTAGTTTCCGTTTGTTAAAATTGGTTGGCTTGCGGTTGATACGCATGGAGCGAAAGTTAGAGTTGTTGGTGTTTAAAGATGCGCGAACCCGCATCATTGAGTTTTTAAAAGATGCTGCTTCATGGAAGGGAAAACAGGTAGGCTTTGAGACCATGATTCCAACGAAGCTTACGCATAAAGACATCGCGGCCCTTACCGGTACTTCGCGCCAAACGGTTACCACCATACTCAACGAACTGAAGGAAAAGAATCTCATCAACTTTGATCGCAAGAAAATTTTGATTCGTGATCTCGACAAACTTGCATAGAACGCACCTTGTGCAACAGATAACTAGTAGCGTTTCAGTAAATGATGAAGGCCATGCCAGTAACTTCAATCCGATTTGAAAGAAAGTATTCAGATCCTCTCAAAAAAATGCGCTTTAGGGCGCATTTTTCATTTACACTTCAGGCGGGTTTTGCCACACTTCAAACGTAAAATCCATCTTGTGGCTCAGGAAGCCGCAACGCCAGCCATCAAGGCCCCGTATTTTTGGTAAAAATCAAGGTCAGATGTTTGCTCCTTTACAAAATTCAATCAGTAGATTTTTTAGCCGTATTCCACGCGAGTTGCTTGAAAATGCCTGGAGCTTTATGGTGGCTATTTTATTCTTGTTGATTTGGCTACTTATGAGTTCGTGCGGCAACAAGCAGGTGATGGTACAACCAGTGGAAAAACCTCTCACAACAGGAGTATGAAGTGTTTGCCGAAGGCGAAGGGTATGTGGTTGATAAATTAGTGAACGATGGAGATAGTGTGCGAAAGGGAGATGCACTTTACATATTGAGTTCAACACAGTCGGGAGCACGCTATCAGATAGCCAAACAGAATTATGAATTGGCTGCTAAAAACCTTGATCAGAATTCTGCACTTCTCAGCGAACTTAACTCAATGGTGCAAAGTGCTCAATCGAAAATGAAGTTTGATTCTACAAATTATACACGCTACAAAAATTTATTACAGCAAAATGTAGGGACTAGGGTAGAGTTTGATCGCATGAAGCTGGCGTATGAGAACTCTACCAACGAATATAAGTTATATAAAAGTCGCTACGAAAAAACCTTGAGCGATCTGCAGGTAACCCGCAACAATGCACAACAACAACTGGTCATTGCCAGTGATGATTCCGGAAAAAATGTAGTAAAGAGTTTGCTGGATGGGAAAGTATTTTTTACACGAAAAGAAAAAGGAGAACTGGTGAGGCGTGGCGAATCGCTGGCGATGATTGGAAGTACGAACTCCTTTTACATTGAATTAAGTGTGGACGAACTAGACATAAATAAACTGCAGACAGGACAATTAGTATTGGTAAAAGCCGATGCTTTTCCGGATGAGGTCTTTCATGCTTCTGTATCTAAAATTTACCCGCTTGTGGATACTCGACAACAGTCCTTGCGTGTGGATGCAATCTTAACAGAGTCCATACCTGGAAATTTTTCCGGCCTGGCTTTGGAAGCGAATATTGTCATCCAGCAAAAAGAAAAGGCCTTGATTATTCCTAAAGCAGCATTGTTAGAAGGTGACTCCGTTTGGATTGAACAAGAAGGGGAGGTAGTGAAGCGATCGGTTAAGAAGGGCATTGTTACCCTGGATGAAGTCGAGATCGTAGCGGGTATTGACAGTGCCACAAACATTGTGATCAAGTAAGGATTATGCTTAATTCATTAAAGCTATCAATTGAGATTGCCAAGATCCATTTGCTTAGTAAGCCAAAGCAAACGCTGGTGGCTATGCTGGGTGTAACGTTCGGCATAGGCATGTTTGTGGCGATGGTAAGCTTAATGACAGGCCTTAATCGATTGACGGAAGACTTGGCCATGACCTCATCGCCAGACATCCGCATTTTTCATGATATAACTGTAGAGAGAAAATCTATTCTCGAGCAGGTTAATGAGAATGGAACGAACCTGGTGTACCATCAAAAGCCAAAGAACGAATCGCTTAAAGTTAGGAATGCCATGGGTATTGCTGAGCGGATTCGCTTGCATCCAGAGGTAAAGGGTGTTTCTGTTTTATTGAATTCACAAGTGTTTTATAACTATGGACCGGTACAGCTCAGTGGTATTATTGCCGGAGTAGATATTGTTGAAGAAGATAAACTCTTCGATCTGCGCAGCAAAATGAAGGAAGGAAGCATCGAGAATTTAATAACCAATCAGGATGGAATTATTATGGGCATTGGGTTGGCCGCCAAATTGGATGCTCACACAGGTGATCGCGTGCTGATCACAACGCCTCAAGGCTTCACCAAGTCACTAAAAATTATCGGACTGTTTCAAATGGGTGTAGGTGCCATTGATAACGTGAAGAGTTATGCCAGCATTTCTACGGTGCAAACCATTCTGGGCGAAGACAAGGGCTACATCACAGACGTAAATATTAAACTCAAAGATTACAAACAAGCAAAGTTTATAGCTCCGGGGTTCCAACAATCATTTGGATACAAGGCAGAGGACTGGGAAACAGCCAATGCTACCATGTTGTTGGGTGTGGTGATTCGAAATATTCTGACTTATTCTGTTTCAATTACACTGCTTATAGTAGCGGGCTTTGGCATTTACAATATTCTGAGTATTACCATCCATAATAAAATGAAAGACATAGCCATTTTAAAGGCCATGGGTTTTGCCGGAAAGGATGTTAAACAAATCTTTATGATTCAGTCTCTTGTCATAGGCTTGATCGGTAGTTTGTTGGGATTGCTTATTGGCTTTATCTTATCCTACCTCATCTCTAAAGCTCCTTTTGATGGAGGAGATGTGATTAGTATCGATCACCTTCCTGTAAACTTCAATCCGATATACTATATAATAGGCATAGTCTTTGGTGTACTCACCACGGCTATTGCAGGTTACCTGCCATCACGCAAGGCGTCAAAGATTGATCCCATAGAAATTTTACGTGGTTAGATAGGATTGAGCGATGAATGTTTTAAAAGCACATAAGATCAGCAAGTACTTTTACGAACCTGAAAAATTTCAGGTGCTAAAAGAAGTCGACCTGACGGTTGATCGGGGAGAGTTTCTCTCCTTAGTAGGAAAATCAGGTTGTGGAAAGTCAACACTCATGTATGTGCTTTCTACGATGGACTCTCAATACGAAGGTGAATTGGAAATTGCCGGACAACGACTTACAGGTCAGGATCAAAATTATTTAGCAGCCTTTCGGAATAAGCACATCGGCTTCGTGTTTCAGTTTCATTATTTGCTGCCTGAGTTCTCGGCTTTGCAAAATGTAATGCTTCCAGCGTTGAAACTGAACAACTTGTCGCGGCAAGCGATTGAAGAGAAGGCTTACGAGAAATTGAAGATGTTGGGCATGGAAGATCAGGCACTGAAACTGTCCAGTAAACTTTCGGGTGGTCAACAACAGCGCATTGCCATTGCCCGAGCCCTTATCAACGACCCGGATATTATCATGGGCGATGAACCCACCGGCAATCTGGACTCGAATAATACGCACATGGTGTTTGATATCTTTCAAGAATTGACTCAAACCTTTAAACAAACGATTGTTGCCGTCACACACGATGAGAATTTTGCTCAAAAGTCGGACAGAGTGGTGGAGATGAGTGATGGCAGGATTGTCTCTGAAGGAAAGAAAAAGCGAGCAGAATTGAACATTTTGTAAACTAAAACATAGTGGTATACGTCTTTTGAGTTGTCTTATGATGAAAGATAGAAGTATGGAAAACAAGATTAACCTCGACAACCGTTTGCATCCGTATTTATTACAGTTCAATTATGCACAATTGAACTTTGCCAAGTTTATTGAAGAGGAGCGGTTGGAAAAACGCAGACGCAGAGTAAAACTCAAGCCCAGAGAATCAGCATGAAAACATCCAAAGAGATTGCCATTATTGGTGGCGGCATAGGTGGACTCACACTCGCCATTGCCTTACAACGAAAGGGATTCAACCCAAAAGTCTACGAACAAGCACCTGAATTAAAAATGATTGGTGCGGGCCTTGGCCTTTCGGGTAACGCCATAAAAGCATTCTCTGAAATAGGCATTAGTGATACCGTGTTAAAAGCAGGTACTGTGCTGAAGCGCGTGGCCATCAAGGACATTCACGGCCGTATCTTAAACGAAACAAATTCTGAAGCGATTAGTGAGAAATACGGAATCGCCAACAATTTCTCCATACACAGGGCTGATTTACATGAAGCTCTCTTACAAAAAGTGAATGTAAATAGTCTTACACTTGGTAAAGTTTGCATAGATTTTCAACAGACGGCCAAGGGTGTCAGTCTTGCGTTTCAGGATGGAACCACCACTACAGCAGACTATGTGATTGCCAGCGATGGAATTAATTCTGTTTTTAGAAAGAAATTACTACCTCAGTCTTTACCACGATATTCAGGGTACACCTGTTGGCGAGCCGT
>LNEN01000085.1 GCA_001464155.1 Cytophagales bacterium Ga0077538
TGAAGCTCAAACCTTTTGGAACAATTTCTTTAACGTATTTGGAGTATCACGTAAGAGAGTTGCCAGCTTCGAGAAGCCCGTTAAGAAAGCCGATGGACACCAAGGCTTTATCGACCTCCTTTGGAAAGGCATTGTTTTAGTAGAGCATAAAAGCAAGGGTAAAGACCTAAACACTGCCTACAAACAAGCCAAAGATTACTTCCCTGGACTCAAAGACGAAGAACTACCCCGTTACATAGTTGTCTCTGACTTTCATGACATCAAACTTTTCGACCTCGAAAGCAATACCGAGTTCGAGTTCAAGCTCAAAGACCTATACAAAAACATAAATCTCTTTGGCTTTATTAGCGGCTATCAACAAAAGGCTTATAAAGATCAAGAACCCGTTAACATTAAGGCAGCCGAACTCATGGGTGCTTTGCACGATGCCTTATTAGCCAATGGCTACGAAGGACATGAGTTAGAAGTAATGCTAGTGCGCCTACTCTTTTGTCTATTTGCCGAAGACACTACCATTTTCGAAAAGCAGCAGTTTACAGAATACATCGAGTTACGCACAAAAGAAGACGGTAGCGATTTAGGAATCCACTTAGCGCAACTCTTTCAGACACTTAATCTAGCAGAAGACAAACGTCAAAAGAACTTAGACGAACAAGTAGCAGCCTTCCCTTACGTAAACGGATCACTCTTTGCCGAGCCGCTCAATCTCGCATCCTTCAATAGCGACATGCGCGAAAAACTATTGAAGTGTTGTTACTTCGATTGGAGCATCATCTCTCCTGCCATATTCGGTTCCATGTTCCAAAGCGTGATGAACCCAAAGGAACGCAGAAATCTTGGAGCACATTATACCAGTGAGAAAAACATCCGTAAAGTAATTGACGGACTGTTTCTCGAAGACTTAAAAGAAGAATTTGAAAGCATTAAGAGTAGCAAACCAAAGCTTATAAAGTTTCAGGAGAAAATAGCTAAACTAAAATTTCTTGATCCCGCTTGCGGTAGTGGTAATTTCCTAATCATAACGTACAGAGAGTTACGCCTCTTAGAAATAGAAATACTCAAAATACTTTTCAAAGGTCAATTCGTTACAGATGTAAGTGTACTCAGTAAAATAGATGTTGATGCTTTCTACGGAATAGAGTATGAAGAATTCGCCTCACAGATAGCACAAGTAGCCATGTGGCTTATCGATCACCAAATGAATATGAAACTCTCCGCAGAGTTTGGTGAATACTATAAGAGATTACCGTTAAGAAAGAGCGCAACCATAGTTCATGGTAACGCACTTAGAATAAAATGGGAAGAAGTAGTGTCCAAAAAAGAGCTTAGTTATATACTTGGTAATCCACCATTTGTTGGTAAACAATTAATGAGCAAAGAGCAAGATTCAGATATGGATCTTGTCTTTGCTGGAGCTAAGAATGCAGGTGTTTTAGATTATGTAACAGCGTGGTATCTAAAAGCTGCGCAAGCAATTCAAAACACAAATATTAAAGTCGCCTTTGTTTCGACTAATTCAATTTCTCAAGGTGAACAAGTTGGTGTAATGTGGAGCGAATTGTTCAAATACAATATTAAAATCCATTTTGCTCATAGAACATTTAAGTGGACAAATGAAGCTAAGGGAAACGCTGGTGTTTTTGTTGTTATCATTGGTTTCTATCACGAAACAGAATCATCTAAAATTTCTGAAAAATATCTCTTTGACTATCCTGATATTAAAGGTGAGCATTAGGCAGAAATCAACCGATTGCCAATGTTCCCCAAATGTTTAAGGGGAGTCAACCGACAGATGATGGCAATCTTTTGATGACAGACGAAGAGAAAGAAGATTTTATTAAAAATGAACCAGATGCTAAAAAATTTATAAAACCATTTATTAGTGCCAAGGAGTTTATTAATGGCGACAAAAGGTGGTGCTTTTGGTTAGTTGGAATTAATCCAACTGATTTACGAAAACTACCACTACTTCTAAATAGAATTGAAAAGGTTAAGGAAATGAGGCTGCAAAGCAGCAAAGAAGCCACTCGAAAGTGGGCTAATTTAGCGTATCAGTTCACTGAAAACAGACAACCCGAAACTGACTATGTTTTAGTGCCTTCCCACTCCTCTGAAAATAGAAAATATATTCCGATGGGGTTAATG
>LNEN01000086.1 GCA_001464155.1 Cytophagales bacterium Ga0077538
CATTTTCTTTAACCACCCGGTAAAAATCGGGAGTTACATTAAAGTCTTACACAAAGACTTTCTGTACGAAGGGGAAGTGACCGATCTCAATTATTTTTTTGTTCATTTAAAAACAAAGAATAATGAGATTATTACGATTCCTAATTCCCATTTTTTTGACAGATCCTTCTCCATCACAGAGCAAGCATCAGAGAAAAAGGAAACAACCAACTAGCTTCGATGAGGATTAAGCATACACTACCTAGTTCTTTATTGACTCACCCCTGATCATCTGCGATGATCTTTCCCCTCTCTACAACGTAGAGAGGGGTGGCTTTCGCCAGAAAGACGGGGTGAGTCGTTTGCCGTCCTGACGAGGCACAAGCGAGACGCTTGCACATGTTATCGTATATGCGAACCATCGATGAAGAAGCATTAAGCACTAGTCTTTCAACATATTCTAATTTGAAGGATTCGTTCTTCGCTAACTCACCCCTGATCATCTTCGATGACCTTTCACCTCTCTACAAAGTAGAGAGGTGGCTTTCGCCAGAAAGACGGGGTGAGTCATTTGCCGTCACCAATGGATCACTAAAAATTAGTCAGATCATCAATTTACATTCATTCCTCAGGCACTAACATCTGTTATGGAGCTTGAATCAAGAGCAAATTCTCATTTCAAAAGTAACCGCAATCGTTTTCTGTATTTTTTATGAAGCTTTTGAAAAGTCCTGTGGTTAATCCCTCTATCTTAAAAGTTTTAAGACGAGAAAAGCATGGGCACATTTCCCTCAAAACGAAGTCAAAGTCTATCCGCACTTACCAGTTGGTCTACCATTCCTCATGGTCTGACGGGTAAAACCAGCGAAGCTTCTTTCCGCATCCTTGCTTATGGCGATAATACCCTTCGTATCACTGCTACACGTGAAGAACACGTTGAAGACTTTTCGTATTCCGTAATAAGTCAAGCTTCCGGCAATGCTTTCTCCGTTCTTGAAAAAGAAACGACACTCCTTCTCGAAGGACCTTCGTTTAACCTTGTTATCACAAAGAACCCGGTGCGTTTCTCTTTCCAGACAAAAGAGGGAAAAGTGATTAACGAAGACGACACCTTTGGTATTAGCTGGAATCGTGAACAGGTTACTTCTTACAAAAAATTACAGGAAGGCGAACGCTTTATCGGAATGGGTGAAAAGACAGGTCCGCTGGATCGCAGAGGACAAGGGTACACACATTGGAACACCGATAACTTTGCCTACCACTCTGGTGCCGACCCTCTCTATTGCTCCACGCCCTTTTATATTGGCATTCACCATGGCTTGGTCTATGGCATCTTCTTAGACAATACATTTAAATCATTTTTCAATTTCGGTGCTTCTAACAATCGCTTCTCCAGCATGGCTGCTGATTGTGGAGAAATGAATTACTATTTCATGTACGGAAATTCCGTAGGTGAAATCATTAATCATTATACGCAACTAACGGGGCGCACGCCCATTCCTCCCCAGTGGAGCATTGGCTATCAGCAATGTCGGTACAGTTATTTCCCCGACACGGAAGTCATCAACATAGCAGACACCTTCCGCGAAAAACATATTCCAGCAGACGTGATTGTCTTTGACATTCACTACATGGAAGCCTATAAGATTTTTACCTGGCACAAGGAGCACTTTAGCAATCCCAAAAAACTTATTGAAGAACTAAAGGCCAAAGGCTTTGAAGTAGTGGTGATGTGTGATCCGGGCATTAAAGTAGAACAAGGATATGATGCCTATGAGGATGGGGTGAAGCAAGAAGTGTTTATTAAGTATCCGGATGGCTCCAACTTCACGGCACAAGTATGGCCGGGCTGGTGTCACTTCCCCGACTTTACAAAAGCAAGCACACGCACCTGGTGGAAAGAGAAATTTAAGAACTACATCGCTCTGGGCATACAAGGCTTCTGGAACGACATGAATGAGATTGCCACCTGGGGCAATCAATTGCCGGAGAATCTCGAAATGGATTTTGAAGGGAATCAAGACACCATGCGCAGAGGAAGAAATATTTATGGTATGCAGATGGCGCGTGCTACGTATGAAGGAACCAAAGAACTTCTGCAAGGTAAACGACCCTTCAACCTCACACGTGCCGGCTTCTCTGGCATACAACGCTACGCTGCCGTATGGACGGGTGATAATGTGGCCAACGATGAACACATGATGTTGGGCGTGCGCATGCTTAACAGCATGGGGCTAGCCGGTATTGCATTTTGTGGCTATGATGTAGGCGGTTTTGTAGGCGATGCAAATCCTAAATTATTTGCGCGTTGGCTTTCTTTAGGTGCCTTCTCTCCTTTCTTCCGCGGTCACTCCATGGTGAACAGCCGTGATTCCGAGCCCTGGTCTTTTGGAGAAGAAGTGGAAGAAATTTCACGCAACTACATCAAGTTGCGTTACAAGCTCATGCCGTATATATATTCGGCTTTCTATGAGGCCTCTCAAACGGGTATGCCCGTGAACAGAACATTGGCCATTCAATATCCGCATGATCACCTGGTCTATCAAGGCACCTATCAACATCAATATTTCTTTGGACCAAGTCTATTGGTAGCACCCATTGAAAGCTATAAAGACTTGATGAAGGTATACCTACCCGAAAGCACCTGGTATCATTTGTTTGATGATAAAATCTACAACAGTGGTGAAACGATTATTGAATGTCCGGTAGATAAACTTCCTGTCTTTGTAAAAGCTTCCTCCATTCTGGTCATGAACGGAAGTGACATCCAAAGCACAAAAGAAAAATCTGACGTATTAGAAATACATATTTATCAGGGAAGGGATAACAATACCTATGTGCGTTACGAGGATGATGGCGAGACCTTCGCCTATGAAAAAGGTGCATACTGCACACAAGCCTTTCATTTCCATCCTTCCGAAAGAAAGTTTGTAATGGAGGCGTGCAAAGGATCGTACACAAGCACTTTCAAAAAGTATGCTTTGTACTTCCATGGTTTTGCAGACTTGACAAAAGTAGTCGTGAACGGAGAAGATGCCACACTACAAAAGCATGACTATCGTTTCCTTCAAGCCCTTCGCAGTTTCGATCCGGTAGGATCTGTCAATGAAGGATATAAAATCCCTTCTTTACCAAGCGTAGAAATACCAACTTCCCATGAAGATATTCACATACACTGGTAGCGCACTCTTGTCGCTGCTCCTAGTAGCTTGCAGCACACCAAGCAAAAATGATTATACCGATCGTAAGTTGATCATTGGTTTAGCAAGTCCTCTTACCATTAGTGGAGACAGTACACACGTTAACCTGGAAGATTATGTAGTGGACCTGACACAACTTGATTCTGTCAGTGTGCCTGCGTCACTTACTAAGCAACAGGAAGGATCTCAACTTCTCTTGCTGGGTAAACTGAGTACAAAGCTTGCCACACTCCAGCTGTGGTCGAAAGGCCAGGCCTATGCTATTCCTTTGCAACAAGGCAGTAAAGTACCCTTGGTTTTTCAATACAACCAACCAGCTAGCGAGGTGAAAATAAAAGGTGAGTTCAATGCCTGGAATGCTGCACAAACTACCTTGCAAAAAAACGAAACAGGCTTCTCGACTACAGTAAGCCTGAGTCCTGGTCGCTACCAGTACCTATTGGTGGTAGATGGAAAAGAAAGGCGCGATCCTGCCAATAAAGATTCTGTTGACAACGGTCTCGGTGGTTGGAACTCTGTAGTAAACATTGCTAAACCAGATCCTGCGAAATTGCCCATTCTTAGCACGGATTCATTTACCGATCGTGCTGTAACACTCTCCTTCACCAATAAACCTGAGCATGTAAGGGTGTATTGGCAAAACTTTTTAGTGAGCGAAGTAACACAGGAAGAAAAAAGCCTTACCATAGAAATACCATCAGAAGCAGCGGCACAGAAGCGTAGTTTCATACGCGTATGGGCGAGTAATGAAGAAGGCATCTCCAATGACGTACTCATTCCTTTAGAGCAAGGAAAGGTTCTTCAACAGGCTTCACAATTACAACGATCCGACAAGGAAGCACAAGTATTGTATTTCATGATGGTGGATCGCTTCAACAATGGCAAAAAAGAAAACGATGAACCTGTACAAGACAAATCCATCCATCCGAAAGCCAATTACTATGGCGGTGATCTTACGGGCATCACCGCTAAGATTAAAGATGGCTATTTTACAAGACTAGGCATCAACACACTTTGGCTCTCCCCCATTACCCAAAATCCCAAAGGTGCTTATGGAAAGTACCCGACCCCTGCTACTACCTTCTCTGCCTATCACGGCTACTGGCCCATCTCTTTACAACAAATTGATTACCGCTTTGGTAACAAGACTGAGTTTGAAGAGCTCTTATCTGTAGCACATTCCAATAATATGAATGTGATCCTGGATTATGTTGCTCATCACATTCATCAGGAGCATCCCTTGTACAAACAAAAACCGGAGTGGTTTACATCGCTCTACTTACCGGATGGCAGCATCAACACCGAACGCTGGGATGATCAGCGCCTTACTACCTGGTTCGATCTTTTCCTGCCTACGCTGGATCTGCGTAAGCCAGAAGTAGTCGGACCCATGACAGACACGGCCATGTTTTGGTTAGAGCAATACGACCTCGATGGTTTCCGACACGATGCTTCTAAGCATATTGATTTGTTATTCTGGAGAGAGTTAACAAAAAAAGTAAAGAGCCGTGTCATTCAACCTTCAAGTAAAAGCATTTATCAGATTGGTGAAACCTATGGAAGTCGTGAACTGGTGAGTAGCTATGTAAACAGTGGTATGCTGGACGGACAGTTTGATTTTAATGTCTACGATGATGCCGTAGCCACGTTCGCCCGCGATGAAGTTCCCTTTTCACGCTTGGTCACCTCCACACAAGAAAGTCTTGACTACTTTGGCGATCATCACCTGATGGGCAACGTAACAGGCAATCAGGACAGAGCTCGCTTCATTTCTTATGCAGATGGATCGGTTCGCTTTGATGAAGACGCTAAACTAGCCGGCTGGACGCGCAAGATTGAAGTAAAAGACAGCCTCGCCTATAACAAGCTTCAATCCCTTACAGCCTATATGATGACACTCCCCGGTGTACCCGTCATTTACTATGGCGATGAGATCGGAGACCCGGGAGGAAACGATCCGGACAACAGAAGAATGATGCGCTTCGATCAGCTAAAATCCCTGGAAGAAAAAACAAGAAACATCACTACCCAATTGGTGCAACTCCGCAGAAATAACTTAGCGTTGGTGTATGGGGATTGGAACATCGAGTCTGTTTCAAAAGATGAGGTGATCATCCGAAGAAAATATTTTTCAAATGAAGTTTACATCCTCTTCAACAAATCCAGCATTGCAGCGGATGTATCCCTGGATATAGTATCCGATGATTTTAAAACAAACTTTAGTAACACCTTGCAAACGGTAAATGGAAAGGTAGTGATCAGTTTACCACCTGCCAGTTTCGAAATCCTAACCCGCAACTAAGACTAAACACCTCTAAAAACTGTACCTTAGAAATCACAAACCTTAACTCTTTTATGTCTGCACTCACCTCAACCAAGCCCCGCTTAAGTTTCTGGCAAATCTGGAACATGAGTTTTGGTTTTTTAGGAATTCAATTTGGCTTTGCTCTGCAAAACGCCAACACCTCCCGCATTTTCGAAACACTCGGTGCGGATACGTCTAACCTCGCTTTGTATTGGTTGGCCGCTCCTATTACGGGTTTAATTGTACAACCCATCATTGGATTTTACAGTGATCGTACCTGGCACAAGAAGTGGGGCCGAAGAAGACCTTTCTTTGCACTCGGTGCTGTATTGGCTTCCATCACTTTAGTGCTCATGCCGAACTCCTCTCTCCTCTGGATGGCTGTGGGCATACTCTGGATCATGGATGCTTCTATTAACATCAGCATGGAACCCTTCCGGTTTTGCCATGCAGAGCTTCTTCATCGGCATTGGTGCTATCGTAGCCTCTTTCCTTCCCTGGATCTTCACCAACTGGTTAGATATTTCTAACACCGCAGAAGCCGGCACCATTCCCGATTCTGTGAAGTATTCCTTCTACCTGGGTGCGGCTATGCTCTTCCTGACGGTGATGTGGACAGTCTTTAGTACGAAAGAATATCCACCCGATGCTGAAACAGAGAGCCAGCTCACAAACAGAGAAAAACGCAAACTCGACAACGAGCAATTCTACCGAAAGAAATTTTTTGATATCGGATTACTGCTTCTTTCCATCAGTGCGGTGTTCTCAGCTGTCATTTACTTTCTCTCTCTCGAAAAAGAATTGTATGTACTTACGTTTGGCTTCGCGGTGTTTGGCATCGCGCATGTGCTGGCCGCTATTTACATTAGTCAGGGTCGATCCTACCTGGGATTGGTAAGTATTGTTAAAGATTTCAACACCATGCCGAAGACCATGCTGCAATTGGCTTACGTGCAATTCTTTTCCTGGTTTGCGCTCTTTGCTATGTGGATCTACACGACACCGGCTGTGACTAGCTACATCTTCAAATCATCAGACCCTACTACTGCTGCGTATAATGATGGCGCAGACCTGGTAGGTTTACTCTTTGGAGTCTACAACGGTATTGCTGCGCTGGCGGCTTTGCTCTTGCCTGTACTAGCCAAGTACACCAGCAGACGCGTCACACATTTGATCGCACTCGCTTGTGGTGGTGCCGGGTTGATCTCCTTCTACTTTATTTCAGACCCTCAAATGCTTTGGTTCTCGATGCTTGGAGTAGGCATTGCCTGGGCCAGTATTCTATCCGTTCCTTACGCGATGCTTTCTGGCTCTTTGCCTGCTGAAAAAATGGGCTACTACATGGGCGTCTTCAACTTCTTTATTGTGATCCCTCAAATTATAGCGGGTACTGTACTGGGATTAATGCTGAATCACTTTTTCAACGGGGAATCTATTTATATCTTAGTAACTGGAGGCATCTCCATGATCATTGCTGGCTTGTTGTGCCTGCGCGTGGATGAGCGGGATGAAGTCGCCATCAGCTAATATGAAAAAGTTTCTTGCCCCTCCTTTCACCGCTACCATCAAGGACTTGCAAAATCCTTCTACGCAGCAGGATGTGCTCAAGCGACTTGCTGCGGAAAACCAAATTCCTTTTGCCATTGAAGACTCCGTTGCCTTTCTATATGAAGGAGAAGCTACCGATGTGAAGTGGATGGGTGACTTTAATGGATGGGGGTACAACAAAACCTTTCAGAACGCAGGCCAACGAGTACCCTCTACAAATTTGTGGATCTTAAAGGCCTCCTTTCCTACCAATGCCAGACTGGATTATAAAATTCTTGTCAACAACAACCAATGGATATTGGACCCCCTTAATCCCAATAATCAATGGTCGGGTGTTGGCGGAGGCAGTCCAAACTCTGAATTGCGAATGCCCGCCTGGAAAGCGGATGAAGCAACTCTACTAAAGCCCAATATTCCTCAGGGCACTCTTCAAAAAGATGTTTTGTTCAATAGCAAACTTCTTAACTATCAGGTAATGTATACCGTGTACACACCACCCAATTATTCAAACAAGGAAGTGTACCCTGTACTCTATGTAACCGATGGCTATGAATACCTCCATGAGAATATGGGAAATATTCAGATCACCCTCAACAATCTTATCTACGAAAAGAAGATCCAACCCATTATAGCAGTGATGGTTGATCATCGCGAGCCTGTGAATCGCGTGAACAACAGACGCATGACCGAATTAGCGATGAATGAAAATTATATGCGTTTCTTCACCGATGAATTGATTCCTGAAGTAGAAGGAAAATACTCCATTAGCAAGAAATCTGCTTACTTCTCTTTCTCCCGCCCTGACCTATTCGGCTTGGCGGGTATACAATCCCCTGCCTTCTGGTTTCGACCGGAGATTTATCGTCTCTGCGATAATCCGGAAAACCCTCCTGTAAAGGTGTTTATGACTACTGGAGTGATTAACGATGCAGAGGAAGGATCTCGTAAAATGAAGGCTATTCTGGATAAAAACACCTGCACCTATCAATACAAGGAGGTAAACGAAGGCCACTCCTGGGGTAATTGGCGGAATTTGCTGGATGATATTTTGATTTATTTCTTTCCGCTGAACTGATTAATTTCAGGCATTGATTTTGCGAATCAACCCTAGAAACGTTTTACTATGAAGTACTTCTACCCCTTCCTTATTTTCTTTGCCCTTCTTCTTTCGGCCTGTAGTTCAGGCAAAAAAGCCTACGAGCGTGGCGATTATTATAGTGCTGTGTTGCAATCAGTCGATCGCCTTCGTCAGAAGCCAGACCATGAAAAGTCGCAGGAGGCCTTGCGCTTGTCCTATCCTTTAGCGGTTGACTTTCTGGAATCGCAAGCCTCCAGTACCATCGCCTCTGATGCGCCATTCAAATGGAAGCAAGCCATTGGTTACTATAGCCAGATCAACAACCTGCACGATCAGATAAAAACCTGTCCGGCAGCCCTTCGTGTGATTAAAAACCCAACCAGTAAGTTCACCGAAATTGCGGATCTCAAGAAAAAAGCTGCCCAAGAAAGCTATGAAGCGGGCATACAAGCCATGATGAAGAACAGTCGCAGCGGAGCCATTCAAGCGTATTATTTATTTAAAGAAGCCAACGACTTTGACCCAGGTATCAAAGATGTGGTGGAGCTACAGTACCGTGCAGAATATGATGCCACCCTGCGCATTGTCTATGCCCAACAGGTTTACCGCAATGAGTGGGTAGCCGTTGAACCTGTCATCAATAGCCTGCAACTTCCCTTCACAAAGTTTTACACCCCTGAGCAGGCGGAAAGTGAGAAGGTGCCCGTACATCAAACCATGCTCATCGAAGTACTCGGTTATACAGAGGGCAGACCAGCCACCACCAAAACAGAGACCACTCACCGGGACAGTGTTCTGGTAGACAGAACGATTGGCGGAAAGAAAGTGAAGGTCTACGAGAAAGTAAGTGGAAAAAGTACGATGTATGAGAAGAAGGCCTCCTCTCAGGGTCAGGTGCGTATCACCATTAAAGAAAGAGAGTCTGATAAACAGTTAATGAATTCTGATTTTACCGGAGCGGGCAATTGGACAGGTTCCTGGGCGCGTTGCTCAGGCGACAATCGCGCCATCCCTGAACGCATACGCAAGGTGTGTTCTCAATCAGAACCTGACCCCGACAGTGATGCCATGGTACAACAGGCGCGCAAAGACGTATTGAAAAAGATAGAAACCTCACTTTCGTCTTTCTACCGACTTTAGGCTCTTTTTAGTAAACCTTTCGATGCCCTGCGGAGTTAAAGTAGGCTATGAAATTATTCATCACCCTCATAGCCATACTTCCACTGCTGGCCTGTAGCCAGCCTAAGCCCAATACAACCATGTCAGAAAACAAAACAGGACTCGAAACAGCTACTTTTGCCAATGGATGCTTTTGGTGTACTGAAGCTATTTTCCAACAAGTAAAAGGAGTCGAGAAAGTAGTATCCGGCTACATCGGAGGAAGCGTTAAAAACCCTACCTACCGGGAGGTTTGTACCGGACTCACTGGCCACGCAGAAGCCATTCAAATTGAGTTTGATCCTAAGCAGGTAAGTTTCTCTGACCTATTGGAGATCTTTTGGCAAACACACGATCCCACTACCTTAAATCGCCAGGGGGCCGATGAAGGTACGCAGTACCGATCAGCCGTTTTTTACCATTCAGAAGAGCAGAAGAAATTAGCCAGTCATTACAAGGAAAAACTAGACGCTTCCGGTGCCTTCGACAATCCTATTGTAACGGAAATCAGTGCTGCTTCCGTATTTTATCCGGCAGAAAATTATCATCAGAACTATTACAACCTGAATGGGAAAGCACCCTACTGCTCCTATGTAATTGCCCCCAAACTGGACAAATTCAAGAAGGCCTTTGCCGATAAATTAAAGAAATAGGATAAGTGGTTGCACTGCAATCGTTAGCGGTTTCCGCTCGTAACAAACAGTAACTTTAAGAGAAGATTTTGCAATTTCTTTGCAACCAAACACTACAACCTACGTTAAGATAATCGAGCAAGAGAAATCTTCTCATAGGTTTAGGTTTAGGTAACAAAAAGGCTCCGGGACGCGGAGCCTTTTTGCATTTATAGTGATTTGATTATCAGCGCTTAACCTGGCTTTGCAATTCGTTAAGCTGCTTGAGCATATCTTTTTCTTTGCGAGCCATCTCTTCTTGAGTTGCCTGCAATTCTTCCATATTCTGACGCATTTCTTCCTCTTGTGCGCGCATTTGCTCGGTCATTTGCTGCGATTCCTCCAACAGGCGCTGGGTACGTGCATTTACCTTTACAGAAGAGATTGTGGACGCAATACTTTCTGCCATGCGTTTCACAAAATCAATTTCGAAATCCTGGAATACGTTGAAGGAGGCAACCTCTACAACCCCAAATACTTGTTCGTTCAATTTCAAAGGTGTGATCAACACACTGGAAGGGTTGGCATCACCCAATCCTGAAGTAATACGGATGTAGTTTTGCGGTACTTCGGTGAGGTAAATAGAATCTCCCTCCTGCCATGCTTGGCCTGCGAGTCCTTCTCCTTTAAAAATCTTCTGGTTCAGGAACTTCTTCTTATCCCAGGCGTAACACGCCTTCATCGACATGGTCAACTCTCCATCTGTCTCTTCGTCATCTATAATATAAATGGCACCCTGATTTCCTTTGATATACTTCACCAGGTTAGAGATAATCTCTTCCGAAAGTTTTTGCACATCGTTGTTGTTGGTACGCAACAACTCGCCAAATTTAGCCAAGCCTTCCGTAGTCCAGTTGCGCTTCTTATCATCTTCAGCCACCTTCGAAAGGTTGTCACGCATGTTGATCAGGGCATTACCCAATACATCGTGCTCACTCAAGGGTCTGAAATCTGATTGGTAGTTACCATTACCTATATTCTCAGCAAAGGTAGTAGTGGCACGCAATCCCATTACCAGGTTGTCCATGGCCATCGACATCTCTCCGATTTCATCGTTGCTTACTTTGGCCTGCTTATCTTCTACTAATTCTCCTCGTCCCAACTTCACGACTACATTTTTTAAGAAGTTAATCGGCACGGTAATATTTCTCATCAAGAAGAAGGCGCTCACTAACCCAAGAATAACGGTAATAGACGCTAATATGATTGTCACTCTGGTTAAGTTATTCACAGAGCTAATCACCTCGCGATCGGCAACATCGCTGGTTACGGTTTGCTGCTGTGCTACCTTATTAAGACGACTGATAATGCTATTCGTACGAGGAATCACCTGGCTTTCAATAGCGTCTTCAGCTAGTAACTTCGTTAAAGGATCTTCGTAATTTTCAAAAGACTGAAGGTTGGCCATAATGGTTTCCTTCTGAATGCTTAACAGGGTATCGAAATCATGGAAGATCGTGTCCAGCATCATCCTCTGACTATCACTCTCCCAGTTTTGGGCAAGCTTCTGAATCTTGTCCTTCAACGCAGGATATTCAAAATCCTGTAGTTGGCGAAGCGCCTGTTTGTCCTCTTGATTCGCTTGCAAATACACCCAGTTGGTCACCAACATCTTTGCCTTGGTTACCGTAAGGATGAATTCGTTAAGAGCGTCTTTGGAGGGTCTGAAGTTCTCAGCCGATTTAGTAGCTACCCCGTTGATAACATTACCTACGGCAAAGATGATGGCAGCATTTATGACAAATAGAAGGATGAGAATAATAAAACCTCCTAATATTTTTTGACCGATACCGATCCGTAATCCTTTCTTTTTAGTCGACTCTTTATTTTCCATAGTTCCTATTAAATCTGAATCGCAAGGCGCGCAAGTTCATTGGATGCTTTTAAATTTTGCTTGGACAAGCTTGACTGATTTAACTCGAACGCAAGCTTTCCGTCTTTCACAATAAAGTTAATGTTAGATCCCTTCGCACCAAGGCCCTCCTCCTCTGTTATCACCAATATGGATTGGTTTCCGACTTTCCCTAGCACTTCTGCCAAGAGTTTCGACTTCCCAAGTGGAACAAATAAAACGTTACACTTCTTGATCTCATTGGGTGATTGAATCTTGGTTACAACTATAGTCCGGTTATCAGGGGTCTTTTTAGCACTGGCCATGTTCCCCAACTCCTTAATAATGGGAGAGTCACCCAGCACCAGAATTTGGAAATCGCCTTCCTTGTAAGCATCCGGCCAGATTACGTATTTGGTAAAGCTGTAGATATAAACAGGGTGCAGCTTATAATCCTGGGCAAAGACAGACCAAGAAGAAGCGAATAAGCCTAGCAGCAGAAATAGACGTCTCATAGAATAGGTAATTATACGCTTTCTTCTAAAAGCTACCAAAATTAAAGGTCTAAGATGGGATTTTATCAACATTTTTCAGGTTTTGTAGTTTCTATGTAAGGAAAAGGTCGTGTTTGTTGGGTATTTGACATCCTTACAAATCTTTGATCTTGATATTGACACAAAATAGCCATCTTATGATCCAAAGACATGTAATACTTCT
>LNEN01000087.1 GCA_001464155.1 Cytophagales bacterium Ga0077538
CTTTGCCTTCGCGGTAAACGTTTACCAGCAGCATTTCGGATAAGGCATTGACGCAGGAAACCCCTACACCGTGCAAACCTCCAGAAACCTTGTAGGTGTCCTTATCAAACTTACCTCCGGCATGGAGAACCGTCATAACAACCTCCAGGGCAGATCGCTTCTCCTTTTCGTGCATATCTGTTGGGATACCACGACCATTATCTTCTACCGTTACAGAATTGTCTTCGTTGATGGTTACGCGAATGGTGTCGCAATGGCCTGCGAGGGCCTCATCGATGGAGTTATCGACCACTTCCCAGATCAAATGGTGGAGACCTTTTATGCCAACATCACCAATGTACATGGCCGGGCGTTTACGCACCGCTTCCAGTCCCTCTAATACCTGAATATTGTTTGCCGAATAATTGCTCAAATTCTTGTCTTTCGCTTCGCTCATGGTTGTTCTATAAACCATCAAAAATAAGGCATTTACCTCGCATTTATCTACAATCAAAGGCTAAAAAATGGGCTTTTCCGCGATGTTTTCTTAATTTTTTAGATATCTTCACCTAAACATTTAGTTGATATGAAATTGGTCCTTCGCTCCCTCCTTTTCGCGCTGTTAACAAACCCACTTTGGGCACAGCAAAGTGTTCCTGTTTTTGCCAACAAAAGCGACTCCCTTGCTTATGCTTCGATCATGAAAGAGATGGAGAAAAATTGGAAAGATTCCGGACCTATGACAGCTGAAAAAGCAGCCCGACAAGACAGTCTCCTGAAAGTGATGCGCTCTTCCATGGACAGAATCATCGGCTACCGGTATGTCTACCAGCAAACAAAGGGAACCACCTCCTATTTAACCCTTACGAAGGACAATGCGAGCCAGATAAAAAGTGTTTCCGTTCATGATTACCGTGGTAAAAAATTACCGCAGGAAATTTTTACCTGTCTTCAACTGGAAGAACTTGAATTAGTGAACACCCACATTCGTGTGTTGCCGAAGTCGTTGAGAAAATTAAAAAAGCTACGCGAAGTCAACCTGTTGAACAATGTGCCTGCTAAGGGTAAAATTCGTTTCACTAAAAACACAAGCATTCAGGAACTGAATATACGCACTGATGCATCTGCCAGTCTTCCTGCCTCGTATAAAAACTTAAAAGCATTAGAAACACTTGATCTCTCTCGCTGTGGACTAACCGAATTTCCTGCCGTGTTCAACAACACGCAGCTAAAGAAGCTGGTATTAATTGAAAATAAACTCACCCTGGATAAGGTTACTTTTAAAAACTTACCTCGCCTAGAAGAACTGAACCTGCAGAAGAATAGCATTCAGCAGTTGCCTGAAAGTATTGGCGAACTCACCGGTTTAAAAAAGCTGTTGTTAAACTACAATGCCTTAGAAGAACTCCCGCCAAACCTTGGAAAGCTACAGCAACTGGAACAGCTAACCCTCTACCAAAACAAACTAACCGAACTACCTGCGTCCTTTTATTCTCTCAGCAACCTGAATGTGGTTGATTTATACTACAACCAACTCAGCAAGATCGATGAGTCCCTTGGCCACCTGACCAACCTCGAAGTGCTCTACCTTTCATTCAACCAACTCTACTCACTTCCTGAGAGCATTGGCAAACTCACCAAACTCCGCGAATTGTATTTGCATCATAATAAGTTGAGCTATTTACCCGTGAGCCTTGGTGACTTACAGCACTTGAGTATCCTGCGCATCAACGATAACTCTTTTACCGAATTTCCCGAAACGGTATTAGCGCTTCAGGGTCTTCAGAATCTGGATTTGTCAAGTAACCAGCTCAGGCATTTACCTCCACAACTTCAAAATTTAACGAATCTTCAACTCCTGTCCCTCGGTAAAAATGCCTGGGAAGATGAACAGGAAATAGCTCGCCTTGCAGAAACACTTGAAAAAAGGGGGGCTACCGTGCATACGGCTCTCAAGGAGAGTGTTGTGAAATAAGTGCATTGAAAAATGATATAAATTCTCTGTGAAGCCAGAGTGAATTTTAGTAACTTCCTTTACTACTCACTAAAACCACGAAGTTATGAAAAGGCTACTCACCTTCGCTGTGCTTGTATTGATCAGTTTTTCGCTTTCAGCTCAAAAAAACAAAAAAGAACAGAATAAAGAACTCATTCGTCAGGAGACGGAAGCCATCAAATCGGTTATAGTAAAGGAAACAAAATCCTTCTTTGAAACAGACAAAACATCATGGAAAGAATGTTGGGTACAAGCGCCCCATGCCTATTGGAGTTTTGCCGATAGTACCGATGTAAACTTCTACAAAGGGTGGGATAATATTGAACGAGGATTTGCAGACTACTTTAAGCATTCCAAACCTGCTCAGGTGAAAATAGAAAACAGCTGGGACAATGTGAAGATTTATGGAACGGGTGCCTTTGTCAGTTTCCGTCAGCGCATTTCAGGTGATGGTATTGAACGCGAAGAGCAGTCAGAAGTCCGGATCTTAGAAAAGGATAATGTAGGAAACTGGAAAATTGTACACGTGGGAGTAATCCGAAAGCCCAAGACCTAGCCAGGACCTAGACCTCTTAAAAAATCGTACACTAGTACTGATTGCTTCGCAGCATGACCAGCGTACAAGCTTCTAATACCTCTACTCCTTGTTGAGTAGCCTTTCGTTGAAATTCTTCGTTTTCGGTTCCTGGATTAAAAATGATGCGCTTCGGTTTCAGACTGAGCAGGTAGTCATACCACTCAGGTTGATGATCGGGGCCGATGTATAATGTGAGTGTATCAATGTTGCCAACGGAGGGTTTGCTGCGAATATCGAGTATTTCTTTCCCGAACACCTCTCCCTTCTTAATCCCAACCGGTACAATTTCATTCCCATATTCGGTCAACATTTCAGCCGCCAGATAGGCATATCTACCCCGATTTGTAGTAGCTCCAACAATCATTGTCTTTTTCATGTGTAATTTCTAAACCATATTGCTAACAAATCGGTTCATTGACCAATAATGCGAAGTTTAAACGAAGTTCTATGAAGTTTTCAAGATTGTTTTTCTCCCTCCTCCTTGTGTCCTCCCTTGCCATGGCCCAATCCAAGGGTGGTTATCAATACACGGTGGACCTCACAAAGGTAGTAGATGATAAAGTATATGTGGAACTCATTCCTCCTGCCATAAAAGAAACCGAAATCGTTTTTTATTTTCCGAAGATGATTCCGGGAACCTACGCCATCGAAGATTATGGACGTTTCGTCTCAAAGCTGGAAGTAGTCGATAAAAAAGGCAAGAAGCTATCAGTTACAAAAATAGATGACAACTCCTGGAAGATCAAAGAAGCCAACAAAGCGTCAAAGATCTCTTATTGGATTGAAGACTCTTTTGACACCAAACTAAAAGGCCCTGAGATTTTCTGGCCAGCCGGAACGAACATAGAAGAAAATAAAAACTTCCTGATTAACAGCAGCGGTTTCTTTGGATACTTTGATGGATACAAAGAAACAACCTTCACCTTAAATGTTATTCGTGCGCAAGATTTCTATGGCTCTACCGGACTTATTGCCCAAAAAACAGGACAACCCTTACCGAAAGTTTCTAAGGAAATAACAAATGAGAGCGATACTAAGCGAGTAGATGTCTACCAGGTCTCTAATTACGATCGTCTCGTAGATTCTCCCATTATGTACAGCCAGCCAGACACAGCCATTATCCGTGTAGGCAATGCAGAAGTCTTGATCGGTTCTTACTCACCGAATAAAAAAATTACCGCCAAAGAGATTGCAGCCAATGTAAAAGAGGTGTTGCTTGCTCAGAAGGAATACTTAGGGGGAACGTTACCTGTAGATAAATATGCCTTCGTTTTTTACTTTACTGATCAGCCGGTGTATTCGTATGGTGCCTTAGAGCACTCCTATTCTTCTATCTACTTTATGCCGGAGGCTACCATCGAACAAATGCAACAACAGCTGCGCGATTTTGCGGCACACGAATTTTTTCACATTGTCACTCCTCTCACCATCCATTCTGAAGAGATCGGCATGTTCGGTTTCAACAATCCCAAAATGTCGCGTCATCTCTGGCTATATGAAGGCTTAACCGAATACTTTGCGGGTAATGTGCAGGTAAAGTACGACCTGGTGAGTCCCGAGCAGTACTTGCGAATGATCCAGGAAAAAATGCTTGGAGCCGAAAGCTTTAAAGATAATTTGGCCTTTACCGAATTAAGTCTGGGTGCGCTCGATAAACATGCTGATCAATATGGAAACGTTTATCAAAAAGGCGCGCTCATCTCCTTGTGCCTCGACATTAAATTGCGACAGCTTTCCAAAGGAAAATACGGCATGCAAAACCTGGTGGCTGAATTGGGTACTAAATATGGCGTCAGTAAATCATTCAAAGACGAAGAATTGTTTGCTGAAATAACAAAATTGACCTACCCCGAAATTGGCGAATTTTTGAACAAGCATGTAGCCGGAGCGGAGCCCCTGCCGCTACAAGAGGTGCTGGGATTAGCAGGCGTCTATTATGAAAAAGAATCTGTTCGAATGGATTACAGCATTGGGTTAGAGCAAGAGGCCGTGACCATTGCACAACATGAAGGCAAACCCAGATTGGCCATTGGCAATGCGGATGCGGTAAACTCGCAGGGCAAAGCATTGGGTTTTAAAAAAGGTGATATCCTGATAAAACTAAACGGTGAAGTGATTCCTGATTTAGGGCCGGAATTGGGTACGTTTATTCAGCGCCAACAACAAGAAAATATTGGGGAGGGTAAAACCCTTAAATACACCGTAGTGCGCAAAGGGGATTTGGTAGAGCTCAGTGCTCCCTGCCAACTGTCGGAACGAAAGCTGCGACACAACCTGTATTTTGAAGAGAATCCTACTGCGGAACAATTGGCTGTATTAAAGGCTTGGATTAGACCGTAACGATTGTCTGGCCCTGAGAAATTAAAAAGGGTATGAAATGTCAATTCATACCCTTTTTACTAGATCACTGTTTGGCTTATCTTGAGCGTACCACAAAAGTGATCTTGCCAATCGACTCCATGGGGACGTTGGATCCAGTTTTCGAGAATGTTAATTTTTCAATTTCGGCCCGGCAAATTCTGGCCGCTTCACTTCCAACGGCATTTTCAAGAATGCTGATGTTCGTGATTTCTCCATCCTGATTTACTTTGATTTGAAAGACAATTCTTCCGCTTTGTACATTATCTGAAAGGGCGGGCTTGGGCACAGCATCCCACTTCCATCCGGCTAAATCCAAACTAGGACCTCCATCGCCTCCACCCTGCTTTCCATACAAGGCTTTGGCATCCAGCGATCCTTCAGGATCACCTTTGTCGCCTGTCTTCCCTTTATCATCGCCCTGGCTATCGGCTTTGCCCGTTTTGTCGGTTGTGCTCTTGTCTGTGGTAGTCTTAGGTGTATACACTGTTTGAGGTACTTCCTTCGGCTTCTCCTCTGTCTTTACAGGCTCTGTCTTTTTCTCCTCCTTCTTTATTTCTTTTACGGGCTCTTTAGGTGTTTCCTTTGCTTCCTTTACAGTAACCGGACTTTCTTGTTTGTTAACTATCGTTGGTTCTGTTGTCTCGCTTTCTACTGGAGTTGCCTCCTCTGGTTGAGACGCTGTGACTTCGGCATCTTCCGTAGCCTCGTTGGAACCAACAGGTTCTTCTGGCTGTATTTCGCCACCACCTTGTGTATCCACACCAAAGTTAAGCTCTATGCCATATTCAGGAAGCGGAGGATTAGGAGCTCGCCAGGCGGCAACAAAAAGTAACAGCACCAACAACAAGGCATTCAACACTACCGTGGTGAAAGCAGCGATTCGTTTGTTCTTCTTTTCCTCCTGGCCTTCCATACTATTTGGGTTTGGTTGCCACCACTACTTTAGCCTCCAATGAAGTGGCGATTCCGGCCACATAGACTCCATGTTCCCAGGGCACATCCTTATCAATATGAAGCACCACAGAACCGTTGGGTCCACCTAACTTGCTTTTCAATTCTCCTTCCAACATGGACTTCGATATTTTCTTATCATCTACAAAGTAGTCAAGGTCTCTGGTAACAGTTACCGAAACCTTTTGTACTTCAATACTGCTGGAGGCACTGCTGGGTAAACTTACCGGTAAGCCGGAAGGTGTAATGAAAGAGGATGTGAGCATGAAGAATACCAATAAGAGAAACACCAGGTCCGTCATGGAGGACATGTTGAAATTGGGATCTATTTTATTCTTAGAACTGAGGCCCATGGTCTTATCCTTTAGGTTCTTGTAGGAGATCGATGAAATCGATGCTGGTATACTCCATCTTATGGATCACCTTCGCCACGCGTGTGACTAAATAGTTATAAGCGAGGTAGGCTAAAATACCCACAATCAATCCAGCCACGGTGGTGACCATGGCTGTATAAATACCTGAAGAAAGTAATTTAGGACTCACAGAACCTTCTTCCTGTGAAATGGATATAAAGGCTTCCACCATACCGATAACCGTACCGAGAAAACCAATCATGGGGGCCGCTCCTGAAATGGTGGCCAGCGTAGAAAGATTTTTCTCCAATTTGAAGATTTCCAACTTACCTACATTCTCGATGGAGGCTTCAATGTTCTTTAGGGGGCTTCCAATACGGGACACGCCTTTTTCAATCATACGCGCAACCGGTGTTCCGCTTTGTACGCATAAAAGTCTGGCCCCGTTAAAGTCATTTTTCAGAACCAACTCCTTCACTTTATTCATGAAGGGCTCTGCATCAATGTTGGCCTTATTAATGGTCAGCAGGCGTTCGATGAATAGATAAATAGCCGCCAGCCACATCAAGGCAAGGGGAATCATCATGATCCCTCCTTTTATAGCCAAGTCCAAAACAGAAAGTGATTGTGGTGCTGTAACAGCATCCGTTGTTATTTGCGTTAGCATCATATGAGTTAAAAAAATAATACCTGATCTATAAACAAAAAGGCAATCCAAACAATAACGTTGGATTGCCCTTAAAGGATATCAACGTTTATCAATACTTAATGACCCACAGCGCGTCCGTATACTCTCCCTTCAAACCATCGGCCACTTTTTGAGTGTCCGCATATGTATCGCCTTCTGCCACTGTAAGACGCGAAAACTTCACTTTTCCATAAGGAGGAATAATTTTACAGGTTACGCCTTTGGCGCTTAGCTTTTTAGCGTAATCCATGATCAGATCCGCATCGATAGAGCTGGCAGCCACCACATAATAACGACCTGAACGCTCGCTTAGTGTTTCAATACTTCCTTCCTTCGGTGCTGCATTAGCTGCTTCCGCTGCTCTGCGTCTTTCTTCTGCCAATCTTTCCTCTTCCAGAAGGCGTGCCTGCTCCTTGGCCTCAGCATCTTTGCGATTTTTCTCGCTCAAGGCTTTTGCTTCAGCATCTTTTTGAGGCTTGTAAACCGCAAAATACCACCCAGCTGTAAGGGCCAAGGCAACTACGATCACAATCGCGAAGGAGTCTCGGTAGAAGAATAAGAAGAGGAATAACTTGACTGGTAGCTGGTGGTTTCTGGAGCTGGTGTACTCTCTGTGCTAGGTTGCTGCTGAGCTACAGGTTCTTGCGAAGAAGGCTGGGACTCGGAAGTGGTTGTACGATCAAGCGGTTGGAAATCAATATCCGGTAAACCGAAATTATCATCTGATTGGGTGGATGGAACTTCTATTGGGGTTTCATCTGTAGTTTTTTTTCTACGAGCCATGAGTAAGCGGTTAGTTACAAATCCTTAACATACAAAATTAAAGGAATTTATAAGAATTCATACGTATAGGCCCAAAATCAGAAGCTCCAGCTGATACCGGCACGTACCTGAACACCTCTAACCGGGTAGTTGAAGTAAAGACTATAGTCGCTGCTCAGCACATTGGCTCCTTGTAAAAAGATCAGGAAGTTGTCTGACACAAAATAATCAGCCCTCAAGGATAGATCCGCAGCTCCCTTAAGCGTTACCTGCTCCTCTTCTTCAAAATCGTAGGCCTTCATACCACCCAAAAGCACGAGAGAGGTACTCAATTTCAATTTTTTATAAAAATTGTGCGCGGCATCAAAAGTCATTTTGTACGTGGGGCGGTGCCAAGGTTCTATATTCGAGCTGGTATTGTAGGCAAACCAATCTCCCCGCAAGCCAACATTTGTTTTTCTGGCCAACGCATAAGCAACGGAAGCATAGAGGTTAATGCGCTCAGTAGCCTGGTTATCATAGTGAAGTTCGAACCTAGAGGGATCGTCTTCTACATTGGAATAAAAGTATAGATTATCCAAAGAAGACAGAGAGAAACCCAGTTCTGCCTTGATAGCAGGTGTCACCTTTGCTTCAATGCTGGACGATAACGAGATTAACTCATTGGTATGGGCAATGAATACATTGGGCGCGAGCCAGGGATTCTCCTGGCTCAAGGCGTTTAAGGAGACTGCCTGCATAGAGCCGGACAATTTGGCTTTTACTGCGATGGAGTTACTCAGCGCATAGGTACCCATCAGGTGCGGATACACATGGAAATCCTTATCGATGGAATCATTTTCATAGGCAATGTTTAGCCCTGCGTCTACCTGTAACTTGTCAATTGGAGAGAACGAATACACTGCCCCCAGTTGAAGCAAACTGCGTGGTTTTGCATTCACCGCTTCATCTTGCCTGCTCAGTAACAAGTAGGAAGCATTGAACTTCACATTCTTTTGCTCAGCGATTATATAGCGTGATCCAAAATCAAACCCAACCCTCGATTCCTTGGCAGAAAAATTATCAGATAAATAACCAAAGTTTGCATCGAGTGTGAATGCTAACTTTTCCTTCACGGAGTTTCCGATCCTTCCACCCAAAGCAAATCGATTGAAACTGTGCAAGATATCGTTGGCCTCAGGTGTGCTTATTGTGGGGTAGCCGTAATAATGCCAGAAGGATTGGTCAATTGATGCAAATGCACTGGCCTGTAACTGGTCCCCAAAAGATTGAGCAAACAATGAAAGTCCATACTTACCATTTCCTGAATTACGATCGTCCACAGGACCCTTCGCCCAAATATCCATGAGGGCGTGTGCTCCCACTAATTGCCTAGCGTTCTTCTTTGAAGTGATGAATCCTTCGAGGTAAGGTGAGGCAAAGTTTCCATACCCCACACTCACTTGTCCGCGTCCACTATCCTCTGCTGTCTCTTGCTTTAACTTAAGAGGGCGAACCGTAAGATTAGCCAACGGAAGTTGGACTTCGATCGGTTTAAAACTATAGGTAATGGGTGGCGAAATGGGCTCCGATGCTTGTGGTGCAATTTTATTGAACTTGCGCTCTGCTTCTGGCAGACTAACTTTTCGTTCCTTAACAATTTCTATCTCTACATTTTCCAATTCACCAGAAGTCTGTGCGAGGATTGTCAGAGAACCCATACAACCCATCACCAGCACTAATTTCAATATTAACGTTTGTCGTTTCATTGGCCCGAGGGTATTATCTATTCTCTAGTGTGCTACTGTCCTGCTTCACTAAAGCCGCTTCTTGCTTCTCAAGTTCCTTTAGCTTTAGGGAGGCTTCGTCTTTTACAACTTGCAATGGAAAATTGTCTACCAGCGACTGTAACGTTGCTTTCGCCTGAAAGACTTGATTTTGCGCCAAGTAATTATCGGATAATAATAAAAAGGCCTTCCCTACCCATTCATCATAGGATGAAAAATCTTTGTTAAGGCTAATCAATGTTTCGTAGCATTGCTTGTGATCCTTCTTTAAATAGAAGATGGTGGCCAAACTATATTTAGCTTCTGCACCGTACTCATCTCTCGCTGCATTGAGTGTGTTTAAGAATTCATCTTCAGCTCCTGCATAATCGCCCCGCGCCATAGCGCCTTTACCTAAATACAAAGAAGCTTTATTTTCCGCTCCGGCATTAATAGCCGCGCGTTCGATGATTTGACGTGCATAAAAATCTGAAGAGTCGTATTGTGCCAACAGGTAAAAAGATTCCATCAGACCCGACAAAGCTGTATACAAATCCTTTTTACTTACTGCAAATTGCTCGTAGTAATGATATCCCGAAACAGCCTCTTGGTACTTCCCTAGTTTAAACTGAACATCCGCCAATCGGGAGGCAACGCGGGCCGCAAACGAAAATGTTGGATGGTTGATAAGGCCTGTGTAGATGAGCGCTGCCTGTTCCCATTGTCTTAGGCGATAATAAGATTCGCCTATGTAATAATTACTCTCCAGTACAAAAGCGCTTTGCGGATACGTGGTAACAAAATTTCGAAGTGCAGTCACAGCCTTTTCGTATTGCTCATTGAAATACATCTTCTTCGCTGTCTCAAACTCCAGACTTTCCAATCCTTTATTATCCGGATTGGCTTTTTTCACAGAAGCTAAATAGCCATCAAACTCTGCTGATCGCCCCGCCAGGTCAAGAGCCTCCTGCAAGGGCAACAATACTTCTTGCGACACAGGATGTGAAGGGTAAAGAGAAATCAAGGTAGTGTAGTCCTCTATGGTTTTGTTATAGTTCTTGGTGTTAAAATAGGAGGCCGCTCTGCGTGCATAAGCATAGGGCGTATAAGGGGAAGTACTTTCAGTTGATACTAGTTGGGTAAGACCATTAATGGCATTTACGTATTCTCCCTGTTCGATATCAAACTGTGCGCGTTGATACATGGCTTCCGCCCGGTAGCGAGAAGTGGGATACGAAGAGAGTAAGGTGCCGAATTGATTTCTGCACTCCGCATATTTACGCTGAATACCATAGATCAAGCCTGCTTGCAGATAGGCAAAGTCAGCATCTGCACCACCTACTTGTTTATATTGATTGTAATACACTAAAGCGTTATCAAAACTTTTGGCTATGTAATGGCAGTCCGCCAGGCGCAAAACAGCATCGGCATACTGAGCAGTTTGTTTGTTGGCCAGTTTTACGTAGTCATTAAAATGGGGCAAGGCCTTATCAAATTGCTTTTGATTATACAATACATACCCCAAACCATAGTGGGCCTGAAGAAGTGTGGAGGCATCACTTTTGCCATTTCGGATACTGAGTTGATATAAGGATTCTGCTTCAGGGTATTTTTTAAGAATGGCGTTAGCCTCTCCTGCCCAATAGCTGGCGCGCTGCACAAATTTTTCATCGCGTGGATAGGATAACGATTTTGTGAAAAACTGAATAGCCGCCTCGTATTTGTTATCATTAAATAACTCTGAACCTTTTAAAAAGGTAGCCTTTTGATAGGCCTGCTCTGTAGCAGCCGATTTAGTAGGCAAGGCCTCGATGTATTCGATGGCTTTATGGTAGTTGTTGCCGTTTACATAGGCCTGCGCCAGCAACTCGCGTGTGTCATTGATAAAGTCACCAGAACTATACTGATTTAAATAACGCTCAAATTCGAGGATGGCCTGATCAGATTGTCCTTCATCATACAAGACCTTGGCGTAGTTAAACTGCGCCTGTTCAGCAATGGCTTTGTCTTCGGCCTTGCGTGCGCGATCAAAAGCATTGATGGCAAAGCCTTTTTGAGATTGTTGAAGATAAACAATTCCAAGTTGATAGGAAGCGACCAGGGCTATGGGATCGTTGCTGGAGGCCGCTAACTCCAATAAGCGTATGGCTTCTTCTTTATTACCTGCTTTATCATTACTCAGGCCTGCTCGATACCAAACGCCAGCATCTCCAATTGTTTTATCTTGTATGCTTGTTGAGTATGCATTGGCAGCTTTTGAGAAATCTTTCAACGCATAATGCGATTCCGCCACCAGCAACAAGAGTTCATTTTTGTTTTTAAGCCCCTCCTTTGCTTTTACCTTTTCTGCATAGGTAAGCAAGTCGTTGTACTTAGCCTGCCGATAATACACACTTGCAATTAAGTAAGGGACAATATTTGCATAGGCTTCATTGCTCTCTGCTTTCTTTAAATCTGCCAAGGCTTCATCATACCTGCCTTCACCGTATTCAATAAATCCCGCATAATAATTCGCTGCAGCTGTGTAGGTGTTTTCAGTGAACTTGACCTGATTGAAATAAAGAAGTGCTTCTGTCAGCTTGCGTTCCGTAAAGTAACTATAGGCCAGTTGAAATTTACCGTGTGCTTGTTGTTCCGAAGGCAAGGCCACAAAATCTACTTTTGCAAAGTAGCTGATGGCCTTGCCGTATTTTTGAGAGTGATAAAAGCTTTGAGCCAACTCAAATCGAGTGCTATTGGCATGGGAATGTGTTGGATAGCGCTCTATAAAGCGTAGTGCTAACGCTTCACCATCCTTATGAGATGCTTTCAAGGCAGTACTGGTAATACCATATTCAGCTTCGACTCTCCGGCTATCAGCGATCGAACTATTCGTCAAAAATTCCTGGTACACCAATCGTGCGGAAGCATAGTTGCCTTGGTCCACCAATTCATTGGCTTTACGCAAGCGTTGCTCATTCTCTTGCTGCGTGTAGGAGCTTTGTGCCTTCACGCTCACTGCGCAAATCCACAGCACAACAAACGCAAAACTGAAGTGACCCATTCTTCTTACCTCTAATGACATTTTAGATACACTCATTTGAGAAGTTATCCTATCAATTTATAAACCAATTCACGCAATACCTGGCCTTCGTCTGCCGAACCGGTATTCACCCCTTTCAACTTCAAGTCTGCTTCCTTTAGAAACGAAATATTCTGCATTATCTTATCCTGAGGAAAAATACGCATGGCCTGCACATAATCGCGGGCAGCGTAGGGGCTGATTTTCAGCGCAGCGACCAAACCTTTATCACTTTTATCCGGAGCACCCGTGGCCGCCAGCAGTTTGCTGAAAAACGAAAACAAGAAGGCCACTACCGGTATGACTGGATTCTTTTTAGTGTTCTTCTCAAAATAGTTGACAATTCGGTTTGCCTGAAGTGTATTGCGGCTCACCACAGCTTTCTGTAGTTCGAATATATTGTACTCTTTGCTGATGCCTACTTGCATCATGACATGCTCAGCGGTGATACCTCCCGCTGGTATTCCGCCAATAATCAACTTATCAAACTCATTGGCGAGGCGGTTCAGATCATTGCCAATGTATTCGCAAAACACCTGCAAGGCGCGTTCGTCCATGGTTACACCCTGTTGTGTGGCGTAGGCAGATACAAACTCAGGAAGTTGATTATCGTAAAGCTTTTTGGTGGTTATCGAAACCGCCAGCTTTTCGATATTCTTACCCAGTTCTTTTCGCTTATCGAGTGATTTATTTTTATGGGCAAAAACTAATACGGTAGAAGGAACAGCATTCTGTAAGTAATTCAGCAAAAGCTTCCCTCCTGTTTCGTTGTTAATGTCCTGAATGTCCTGCGCTTCTTTTACAATGACTACCTGGCGTTCTGCCATCATGGGAAATCTGCGCGCATGCGTGAGGATAGTAGACATGGTAGCGTCCTTTCCGTAAACTACTACCTGGTTAAAGCCCTTCTCCGCCTCTGACAAAACATTTTTTTCGATGTAGTCAGAAATCAAATCAATAAAGTAAGACTCCTCTCCTTGCAGAAAGTAAACAGGAGCATACTTTCTAGCCTTTAAATCACTTAGAATTTTTGTTACCTGTGCGTCCATCAGCCCACTCTTCGTTTATTGCGCATATCTACTGCTGTATAAAAACCAACTAA